>PMJT01000183.1 GCA_003158495.1 Chloroflexota bacterium
CCCGGCGCCCTCCGCCGCGCCGCCCGCCAGGCGCCGCCGGCCAATGCCGAGGCCGCCCTGGCCGCGGCCCGCGTGCTGCGCGACCCGATCCTTCTCTTCGAGTGGCAGGTTCATCAGCGCGCCCGCGGCTCGGACCGGCGCCGGACCGCGACTGCGGCGCTGGCTCAAATGGTCGCCACGAGCGAGGAGTTCTACGAGCTCTACCGCGACTCGCAGAAGCAGCGCCGCGAGCTCGAGCGCAACCAGCGCCGCCTAGACCGGCTCGCCCGCCAGACACTGCAGGCCAGCGACCTCGAGCGAGCCCGCATCGCTCACCAGATCCACGACACGGCGGCCCAGTCGATGGTCAGCGCCTTCCGCTTCCTCGATGCCGCTCGCGCCTACGCGGCCGGCCATCCCGGCCAATCGATCGACTCGTACCTGGAGACGGCGTCTGATCGCCTGGTCACGGCAATCAAGGAAGTCCGGGCCGTTTTGGCCGACCTCCTCCCTCCGGGTCTGGAGGAATTGGGACTGGCACAGGCCATCCGCAGCCGAATGCAGTCGCTGGCTGCGGAGTCGAGCATAGAGATGATCCTNNCAGGCGCGAACCGTTCGGACGGAACTGCGCGTCACCAAGAACCGGGCCGTGGTCACGGTCCAGGACGACGGCCAGGGCTTCGACCTGGAGGCGGCGGAACACAGACGCAAGGGTGGCGGGCTTGGCCTGCTCGGCATTTCCAGGCAGGCTCGCTGGCTCGGTGGCTCGTCTTCCGTGCGCACTTCGATCGGGTCTGGCACGCTGGTGAGGATTTCCATACCAATTGCCCGACACGCGGGAACGCGGGCCGGATACCCTGGAACGAGCAGCGACACCGCTGCTGGCGGCGGACGCAACGGAGAAGGCAAATCGTGAACGAGCATGCTCGAGTTCTGCTGATCGACGATCACGAGATGGCCCGCCGCGGCCTCCGCGCGATGCTCTCGGCGGCGGACTGGATCGAAGTCTGCGGGGAGGGCGACTCATGCGAGTCCGGCCTCAAGCTGGCCGAGGAACTCCAGCCGGATATGGTCATGCTCGACATCCGCATGCCGGGCATGGATGGGCTGGCCTGCCTCGAGCGCCTCAAGGCCAAACACCCCCGCATGGCCGTGGTCATCGTGACGCTCTACGACGACCGCCGCTACGTCCTTGAAGCCATCCGCCGCGGCGCCGCGGGCTATCTCCTCAAGGACGCCAGCACGGCCGAGGTAATCCAGACGCTGCATAACGTCGCCAACGGCCAGCTGGCCGTGGAGCCGCAACTCCTGCGCGAAGCCCTGGCAATCCGCGACGAGGCCCCGCCGGCCGGCGAGTCGGCCCGCCAGCGCGCCGAGCAGTACGCGCTGACCCCGCGAGAGCACGATGTGCTCTTGCTCGTGGCCGAAGGGATGACGAACAAGGAGATCGGCGGACGCCTCTCGATCACGGAAGACACGGTCAAGAAGCACGTCCAGAACATCATCTGGAAGCTGCGCGCCGCAGACCGGACGCAGGCCGCCATCATGGCCCTCAAGTTGGGTCTGCTCGAAAACGTCGACTGACCCTGAAGGACCGCCGCTGAGGCCGGAACGACCGCAGAGCAGGCTCTGTGGGGGCAAGTGTTGGCGTCTGGCAACGTTATTGGGGTTTTCCCTGTCAGGAATAACCCCTAAACGGTCAAGTCGGGCCGTCGTCGCCCGATGACTCAACTACTCAGATGGCAACCAACGACCTGCTCCCAACGGCACTCGTCGCAACCGGAACAGCTCCGGCGGCGATCCCCCAGCTGTCCCCCACTCCGGTGGCTGGACAGCGGGATCGTTTCGCCAAGGAGGCCGGACCCGACGTGTCATTCAAGGGGCCGGACGGGTTGACCGAGGCGTACGCCGTCTTCCAGATCGATCCCGAAAGCAAGCAGCTCCAGGTCATGGTCGTTGACTCTTCGGGCCAGGTCTTGAGGGTGATCCCGCCGCGCTCGGTCTCCCAGATGATCCAGTCGATGAACAGCTACCGGCCATAGGCCGGCTCGGTTCCACGACTCATTCATCCGACCACTTATCTTCGACGCGCCGACCGAACCCTCCCGGACGAAGCCGGTCGCGGCGCTTCGGCGTAGCACCTCTTGCCGTCGCCGCCCGACCCGGGTGACCACCGAAAGGCGCCGCCGACCCCCAACCCGACAGGCAATGCGTCGTTCAAGTCGTGACCCGACTCGACCGATGACCAGCTAGATCGAAGCGGCTTCACCGGCCGCATCGAGGCCGTCGGGACCCCAGGTCGCGACCTCTGGCACACTCGTCAAGGATTCGGCCACATGGCGCTTTCTCTCTCCGAAGCCGGTCAGAACGTCGTCGCAGGGACTTTCGGACGCGCGATGAAACGCGCCGGGGAAGCCCTGGGGTCGATGAGCGGCGAGATCATCGATGTCCAGACGCCGATGCTACAGCGGTGCTCGGCGGCCGACGTGCTGACGATGGCAGGAGGCCCCGAGTCGATCGTCCTCGCCGTCTACGTGGGCATCTGGGGTTCGATCGAGGGCCACGCCCTCTTGCTCTTCTCCCCGCCAGACGCCCACCGGCTTGCCCAGATACTCCTGGCCGGTCTGCTTGGCCCAGGCGAATTGCCCATAGACGCGACAACCGACGTCCTCGCCTACGACGAGTTGGAACTCTCGGCTCTGCAGGAGGCAGGCAACGTTACGATCTCCGCCTTCCTCAACGAGCTAGGCATGCATCTCCATGAGCCCTGCCAACCGACCCCGCCGCAGGTCGTCATCGAGATGGCCGGGGCTGTACTCGACGCCGTGCTGCTTGACCTTGTGAGCGACGCCGATCAGATGCTGGCCGCGAAGACCACCTTCAGCGAAGGCGGCCGGGCCATCGACGGAACACTCCTCGTCTTGCCGCGCGCCGACAGCCTCCGGGTCCTCCTGGATGCTCTCGGAGCGCTCGGGATATGACACTCACCGGGAACCCGAGCCTTCTCGTTGCAGGCATCGGCGAGATGGTCATGAGTTCCAGTTCAGATGCCCATCTCGTGGCCTACGGCCTCGGTTCCTGCATCGCCCTGGCGGTTTGGGATCCCCGCACGAAGGTCGGCGGACTGGCGCATTTCATGCTGCCGAACGGTCCTGCCAATGCCGCGAGCCCGGTGAAGTTCATCGACACCGGACTGGACGCGTTTCTCAAGTCCGTCGAGGCCAAGGGGGCATCCATGAACCGCTCCGTCCTCAAGGCAGCGGGCGGCGCGGCAATGCTCACCGTCGGTGGCGGTCTCGCCATCGGCAAGCGCAACGCCGAAGCGATGAACACGGCCCTTGCGCAAAGAGGGCTTTCACTCTCCGCGACAGCGCTTGGTGGAACTGCCGGACGAACCGTTCAACTTGAAGTGGGCGACGGCCGATTCCTAATCAAGAGCTTGTCTTCCGTTACCGAACTGTAGTCAAAGAGTAGGAGCACCGGCGATGGCAAAGATCCTCGTCGTTGACGACGCGGCCTTCATGCGTCTGCGGGCGGCGAAGTTGCTCGCCGAGGCTGGCCATCAGGTCCTCGAAGCCGAGAACGGGCGAATCGCGGTCGAGATGTACTTGCGCGAGCGACCAGACTGCGTCCTCATGGACATCACGATGCCCGAGATGGACGGCCTGGAGGCGTTGGCGGAAATCCGTTCCAAGGACCCGCACGCCCGGATCGCGATGCTGACCGCGATGGGCCAGCAGGGGATCGTCATGGATGCGATCAAGCGCGGCGCGCGCGACTTCGTGGTGAAGCCGTTCGCCCCCGACCGCGTCCTGGCAGCCGTCAACAAGCTGCTGGCAGCCTGAGCGTCCGTGGCGCACAGGAGTCACGCCCGGCCAACCGGCCGGACCGGCTCCGCCGCCCCGCCAATCGAAACGCGAGCGTCAAGATGGCCACCATACGCGTTCTGATCATCGACGACTCAGCCTTCATGCGCCATGCCCTGGCGCGCCTGATCGGGGAGGCGCCCCAGCTGGAAGTGGTGGGCGCCGCCGCGAACGGCGAGGAAGGGCTCAGGCTTGCCGCGGAGCTCCGGCCCGATGTCATAACCCTCGACGTAGAGATGCCCGTCCTCGACGGGCTCGGGATGCTCAAGCGGCTCATGCTCGAGACGCCGACGCGCGTCGTCATGCTCTCGAGCCGGACCACGCAGAACGCCCAGATCACGCTCGATTCACTCGAATTCGGCGCGATCGACTTCGTGCCCAAGCCGTCGGGCTCGCTGTCCATCGACATCGGCCGCGTCGGCGAAGACCTGATCGGCAAGATCGAGGCCGCGGCCGCGATGCCCGAGGCCTCGTTCCTGCGCCACCGCCAGGTCGCGGCAATGACCCTGACCCTGGCCAACAACGCGGCTGCCAAGTCGGCGGCAGCGGCTGCCGGCACGTCGACCCCCGGCGCATCGAATGCGCCCGCTGCCCCCGGCCGGCTGCGGTCCCTGCCGGACATGACGCCCCAGCACCGGCAGCCTAGAACCGGGCCTCGCGTCGTGGCCAACCGACTGGTCGTGGTGGCGTCCTCGACCGGCGGCCCGAGCGCTCTCCACACCCTGGTGCGCGGATTTCCCGAGTCGCTCGGCGCGGCCGTGGCCATCGTCCAGCACATGCCCCCGGGCTTCACGGCGTCACTCGCCGCCCGACTCGACATGGCCGGCCACATCCGCTGCAGCGAAGCCACATCGGAGGACGTTCTGGTCGAGGACGAGATCCTGGTTGCTCCGGGCGACCGCCACATGATCTGCTCCGCGAGCGGTCACATACAGCTCGTCCACCTGCCGCCGGTCAACGGCGTGCGGCCGGCCGCCGATGTCACGCTCCAGGCCGTGGCACCCATCTGGAAGGATCGCCTCCTGTGCGTCGTTCTGACCGGCATGGGCTTTGACGGGCGCGAGGGCGCCAGAGCAGTGAAGCACCACGGCGGCACGGTCATCTCGCAGGACGAAGCCACGGCGACCATCTACGGCATGCCGGCCGCGGTTGCCGAAGCCGGCCTGTCCGACCAGGTCCTGCCACTTCACCAGATCGCCGCCGCAGTCGCGGCGTGGTGTACCAGGGGCAAGCCGGAGGCGTCGACTGGCTCCCGAAGGCCGGCGCAGCAGGCGCCGGACCCTGGCCTCCCACTGGGCAGGCCGGCCCGAGGCGGCGATCGATCGGAGATCGCCTCCTGACTCGTGAATAGCCCTCACTCACCAACTCGACGCAATAGCCGATACCTACCAGGAGAGCCCGCAGCCGGAGCACGTCCGGCGCGTGATGTAAGGAGAAACGTGCCGTGGGCGAAAAGACAGTTACCGGCGGCAGCGGTCGGTCCGGGGAGTTGCAGATCGTTGTCTGCGAACTCGCCGACGAGCACTACGGCCTGGACATCGCCAAAGTCTTCGAGATCATCCGCCACCAGCCGATCACACCCGTTCCACGGGCCCCAATGTTCGTCAAGGGCGTGATCAACCTCCGTGGCCGGATCATCCCTGTCGTCGACCTGCGCGGCCGCTTCGGAATGACCGAAGTGATGCCGACCAAGGAGACCCGCATCGTCGTCGCCGAGAGCTCGCACACGCGGGTCGGCCTGATCGTAGACAGCGTTTCCGAAGTGCTGCTCCTGCCGCTCGACTCCGTCGAATCGACGCCTGGCGTGGCGGCCGGAGCCGACGCGGAGTACCTGCGCGGTATCGCCAAGCTCGGTGACCGGCTGGTCCTGCTCCTCGAGCTCGACGGTCTCTTCGGCCTGGATGAGCAGAACGCACTGGCTGGGGCCGCCTGACCATGAGAGTCCAGATAGTAAACCGCTACGTCCAGGCAGCCCTGGATGTCATTTCCAAGGAGACCCAGCTGCCGGTGCAGCGGGGCGGTCTTCTTCTAGAAGGCAACCCCTACGCCACCGAGGACGTCACCGCGGTCATCGGCATCAGCGGCCAGCTCTCCGGCTCGATCTACCTTTCGATGGAAGGGACGGTCGCCCTGAAACTGATCAGCGCGATCCTCGGCCAGGAGACGAGCGAGCTCGACGACCTGGGCCAGAGCGGGATCGCCGAGATGGCCAACGTCATCGCCGGCACGGCCGGGATCCAGCTCGCCGAAGAGAATATCGAGACGATCATCAACCCGCCGCTCGTGCTGGTCGGGCGCGGCGCCCGGCTCTCGACGGTGGAGATCCAGCGCCTCGTGGTGCCGCTCACAACGGCATACGGCGACGTCAAGCTCCACGTGGCACTCCGAGAGGCCGTTTGAGATGCTGCTGACCTTCGATCTGCAACCGGGCGACGACCGCCTGTTCACGGACGAGTCGATGGAGCAGATCGAGCGTATCGAACAGGGTCTGCTCGAACTCGAGCACGACCTCGATGCCGGCGTGGTCAACGAAGTCTTCCGAGCCGCTCACACGCTCAAGGGGTCGGCGGCGACGATCGGCCACCGCCGAATGACCGAACTGACCCACGCCATGGAGGACCTCTTCGGCGCCTTCCGAAGCGGGACCCTCCACGACGTCAAGCCGTTTGCCGACGTCCTTCTGGGCACGATCGACGTGCTGCGCGCGCTGGTCGCCGAGGTCCGGGAGGGCGAGACTCTCACAGACGCCCCAGAGGCGCTGACGAAGCAACTCCGCGAGTTGCTCTCAACCGCCACCGCCGCTGCGGCAGCGCATTCCTCCGCCCCGAGACCGGCCCCGACGCCGCTCGCCGCACCGGCTTCGATCGGCTCCGTCGATCCGGCCACCCTGGCCGGGGCGCGTGCGGGCGAGGCTCCTGCGGGCGAGGCTCTTGCGGGCGAGGCCGTTGCCGAGGCTCTTGCGTTTCAGGAAGACGGCGTCAGCAACATCGCCGTCGCCCCGCTCATTCACCGCCTCTTGACCGAGTCTCCCGGCGGCTACGAGCCGCGCTCCATCTTCGTCTGCCGTATCGATCCGATGAGCGAGTGGCAGTCGGTCCGGCTGCTCCAACTCGTCCTGGAAGCCGACGACACCGCAGGCCTCGTCGCTTCCGCCCCGAACCGAGAGGAAATCGAAAGCGGGCTCGGGACCACGATCCTCGTGATGCTCGTGAAGGGTCGCCCCGTCGAGCTGCTCGAACTGCGCAAGCACCTGGCCGCGATCGACGACATCGTCAGCGTAGAGGCCGTCGCAGCGCCCCTCGGCTCCGCGCAGACCGGGACGGTCGAGACACCGCTCAGCGTCGACGTCTACGGCCCCGGCGATTCAGTCCCACAGCTCGGCGCGACGAGGACCGACGACCAGGATGCCTCCGGACCACCGGCCGCTTCCGAACGCCGCCAGGCGGACCTGGGCGCAGAGGTCCGCGGCCTGCCGCAGACGGAGCGTATGACAGTCGCGGGCGACCGGCTCAAGGCGGCTCAGCAGACCATCCGGATCGATGTCACCCGCCTCGACGAACTGATGAACCTCGTCGGCGAACTCGTCGTCCACAAGACGCGCCTCCAGCAGAGCGCTCAGCAGCTCGCGGTGAGGCTCGGCGACGATCCCCTCGCCCGCCAGGCCGACGAAGACTCGCAGCAGTTTGCCCGCATCGCCGGCCAGCTCCAGNNGATCGAGACCGTCTTCAACCGCTTTCCGCGGGTCGTGCGCGACATCGCGACGCGCCTCGACAAGGAAGTCCAGCTCGTCATCGAAGGCAAGGAGACCGAACTCGACCGGTCCGTGCTCGAGGAAGTCGGGGATCCGCTCGGCCACCTCGTGCGAAATGCCCTGGACCACGGCGTCGAGACGCCGGCCGAGCGCCGCGCCCTCGGCAAGCCACTGCCGGCCACGGTCCGCCTGACGGCGCGCCACGCCGACGGCCGCATCCTGATCACGGTCGAGGATGACGGCAAGGGCATGGATCCCGCGGCGCTGCGCCGGAGTGTGGTCGATAAGGGCATGATGACCCGCGACCAGGCGGAGGCCACGAGCGACGCCGAGATGCTACGCGTGATCTTCATGCCGGGCTTCTCCACGGCCAAGGTCGTAACCGAGGTCTCCGGCCGCGGCGTCGGCATGGATGTCGTCCGCAACAATATCGAGCGCCTCGGCGGCTGGGTCGACGTCAGCAGCGTCCCGGGCCAGGGCACGCGCGTCTCTCTGTCTTTGCCGCTGACGCTCGCCATCATCGGCGCGCTGCTGGTGGAGTCTGGCTCCCGCATCTGCGCCCTGCCGCTCACCGGCGTCGTCGAAACCCTGAGGGTCGAGCCGGCGTCATTCAGCCGAGTCCGGGGCCACAACGTCCTGACGCTGCGCGACCGGGTCATGCCGGTCGAACGGCTCGACAGCGCCCTCGGCGATCCGCCACGGCAGCTCAAGGCCAACGACCGCGGCTTCATCAACCTGGTCGTCGTGCGATCGCGCGACGCCGAGATGGCTCTTGCCGTCGACGCGTTCGTGGGCCAGCACGAGATCGTGCTCAAGTCGCTGAGCGAGGTTACAGGCGAGCGAGTGGGTCTTGCCGGTGCCACGGTCATGGCCGACGGCACCGTCGGGCTTGTCGTCGACATCGCCGCCCTGCTCGACCGCTCAAACTCCCGCGCGGCCTCAGGAGCGGCCGAAGGCTCCGGCCGGAAGCCCCGCAGCAAAGTCGCCTAACGCCCGACCAACGCGCTGCAGCCGGCGGATAGCATCGGTCCGACATCGTCCGTCGGCGTCCGCGACGTTCGCCGGGCGACTGGCCGGGGCACGTCTGGACCTGGAATTCGGCTCCGAGCGCATCTCGTGAGGCTACCCGTCGTCGGCCGCATCGATCCACGCGTGCTGCCTCTGCGCCTTGCCGCGAGCTCCCGCGATCGCCCGGCCGAATAGTCGGTTCAACCGCGCCGACACACCGACGAGACACACGGCGATTGTCGCGGAGAAGCTCGGGGCCGCGCCTTCGGGCACGTTGACATGGGCGTCAGTGCGTTCGGATAATCGGGAAAACCCGATCCACGGCAAGGGAGCGACTCGATGAAGCGACTTGAGCAGAACCAGACCCCGGCCGAATCGCGCGCCCTGCAGCTGCTTCGGGCTCTCGGCTCCCCGGCCCGACTACGTATCGTCGAGATCGTCGCCGAGCGGAAGGACTGCACCGCTGCCCAGTTGGCCGTGGAAGTGGGCCTCGCCCAGTCGAGCTTGTTCGAGCACCTGGCCGCTCTGCGCGATGCAGGCATCGTCGAAGTGAGCGGCGATGGGCCGAACCACTATTACGGCCTGGATCCATCGGTCCTCGACTCGCTGGCCGCTTACCTCGGCGGCATTGGCGGCCGGACGCGCGGCTGGCCCTCACCCGCGGGCGCCGGGCCCAATGGCAGCATCATCATCCGTGACGCGACACTGGACGACGCCCCGGCCATCGCCCGCATCTACAACCAGGGCATCGAGGACCGGACCGCCACGCTCGAGACTCAACTCCGATCGGCCGAGGAGCGGGCCGAGTGGCTCGTCGCCCACGACGAACGCCATCCAGTGCTGCTTGCCGTGGACCCGGCGGGAGCGGCGCTTGGCTGGTGTTCGCTCAACCGCTTCAACCCGCGGGCCGCCTACGACCATGTCGCGGACATCTCGGTCTTCGTGGCCCGGGAGTCGCGCGGCCGCGGCGTCGGCGACGCGATGCTGACTGGCCTGGAGGGACGAGCCCGTGCCCTGGCCTACCACAAGATGGTGCTGGCGGCGTTCCCGACGAACCTCCCCGGCGTGCGCCTCTACCAGCGCCACGGCTTCCTGACCGTGGGCACCTACCACGAGCAGGGCATGCTCGAAGGGCGCTGGGTCGACGTCGTGGTGATGGAGAAGATCCTGGGCTGACGCACGTCGAGGGCCGGCGCGGTGGTCCAACCGGCCTACGGGTAGCCGTCGCGCAGGTACTCGACGTACTTGTTCGGCCCCACGTGAAGGTAGACGTGGTCGGCATACGAGCCACCGACGGTGGGATACGTCAGCAGGGAGAGTACGGGTACCTTGCCGACAGTCGGCTCGACAACGAAGCCGGGTGCGACAGCGGCGGTCAGCTCCGTCGATTCCTCGAGCGTGTACGAGGGCCCGCAGAACGGAAATCGGAGATATTCCGGCGCGCCGAAACGCCCATCCGTCGGCTTCAACGCAATCTGGATGAACATGCCCGTGCCCACGATGCACACGCCCAAGATGGCCGCCAGGACCACGGCCGCCGCCGCAAAGTCCGCTCGGTTGGGCAGTCTCGGCCTCGGTAGCCCCACCCGCACAGGCATCGGCGCCCTCCTTGCGGGGCTGCTGTAGCACCCGGAAGCCGGATCTGTCCACCCAGACCGGCCTATCCGGGAGATCGAAGGACCGTGCCCGCTCGCGGCCGCACGTCTCCGGCTCGGTTCAGCCGGCCGCCTTCATGCACCCGGCCAGTTCCTGGCCGTCGATCCGCGTCGTTATGGCGTTGAACCCGCCCAGCAGGCGGATCAACTCGCGCAGGATCTCGTCGTTGAACTGGCCGCGCATGGCGACACGCATGACGTGAAGAGCATCGAAGGCGGTGACGGCGGCGCGGTACGGCCGGCGCGTAGTAAGCGCGTCGAAGGCGTCGACGATCGCGACGAGCTGGGCGTCGATCGGGATGCCCGTAGCCATCCGGCCGGCCGGGTAGCCCGAGCCGTCGCAGCGTTCGTGGTGCTCGGCGACGATGTGCGCGTAGGAGGGCGGGTAGCCCTGCGCCCTGATGACCATTTCGTGCCCGGACTTCACATGGGTCCGCATCACCTGCCACTCCGGCCCGTCGAGTGAAGAGGGCTTGTCCAGGACTACGCGCGGGACGCGGTTCTTGCCAATGTCGTGGAGCAACCCCCCTCGGGCCACATCTCTGATCGTGTCCGTCGGCCCGAGCTGCATGAAGCGGGCCAGCACGATCCCGTACACCGCCGTGTTGATAGCGTGGGCATGCGTAGCCACATGCTTCTGCATCGTCGCCACCATCGCCCAGACCATTTCCTCGTCCTCGAGCAGGTGGATCGTGATCGAGTCGATGACCTTATGGGTCAGCAGAAGGCCGTCGTGATCGAGTGCGTTCTCGCGGGTGAAGACGGGCATCAGCACTTTCGCCGCTATCGAGTACGCAGTCTTGCTGCGCTCGGCCGGACTCACCTTCGGGTTCGCCAGGACCCTCGGCAGGGAGGCCGCAAGGGCGCCGCGCAGCAGATCCGAGTCGATCTCGCGGACGAGGAACGACATGCCTCGCTGCGCCCGGGCTATGACCTTGCGCAGGTCGCCTCCCTTCGACGCGTACAGGATAGGCCGGGGACCGCGCCAGATGTACAGGTCACATGGCAGCGTGGAGATATCGGTCAGCACCCGGGCTGGCACCGGCTCGTATCCGGGAGGGGCAGGTGTTATGAGCTGTTGAGCCGACATCTATCTTCTCGACCCGGGGGCTGCTATCACTTGAGAAGTCGGGCCCGAGGCGAGCACCCTTGAGGTGGAGCGCTCCACGACCGGCGTCCGGGCTCGGGCAGAGGGTCCGTTTCGGGGCTGAGGCGCCCGGCCACGCCGTCCGGGGGTCAACTCCGGCTCACGGCGGCCGATACCTATTCCGATGGACACACAGCCTCGCCCCGAGCGCCCACCTATCTTCACCTCGTTCACACCAACACCCGAGTTGGACACCGTCGCCTACGACCGCATGGCGCGCGAGGTTCGCAGCCTGCTCGGCATCGACCTGTCGCAGTACAAGCCGGCCCAGGTCTGGCGCCGCGTCAACGGCTTTGCCAGCGCCCGCGGTCTGCCCGATGCCGACACGCTCGTCAAGAAGGCCCGCGAGGACGCCGGCCTGCGTCAGGCCTTCCTCGACATGCTGACGATCAACGTCAGCGAGTTCTTCCGCAACCCGGAAGCCTGGGAGGCCATGACCAGCCAGTACCTCAAGCCGTTGCTCCTCGGCCGCCTGCCGATCCGCATCTGGAGCGCAGGCTGCTCATTGGGCTACGAACCCTTCACTATCGCGATGCTCTGCCGGGAGATCGCGCCCCAGACGCCCGTCCACATCCTGGCCACGGACCTCGACGAGACAATCCTGGCTCGAGCCCGCAAGGCTCTCTACGCCGAGAACCAGATGGCCGGCGTCTCTCCCGCGCGACGAGCCCACTTCTTCCGCAAAGTGGACGCCGGCTGGGAGGCCAATTCCGAGCTCCAGTCGATGATCACGTGGCGGCGCCACGACCTGCTGCGCGATCCCTACGAGAAGCCCTTCGAGATCATCTGCTGCCGGAATGTGGTCATCTACTTCACCGAGGCGGCAAAAACCGACCTGTACTCCCGGTTCTGCGAGTCGCTCCGACCGAACGGGATTCTCTTCCTTGGGGCCACGGAGTCGATCCCCAACCCCCGGTCCGTCGGCCTGACGCCGGCCGGCCTGACGTTCTACCAGCGTCGCTGATCGGGTAGGTCGCTCACCGCGCCGGTGCATTCCCACAATTGAGATCAGGTTGCGATAGCTACTTCTTGGAGCCGGGGTCCTACCCAATACCATGCAAATACCGCATGCCGAGGTACCCGCCTGTGGGCTACCTTCTTGCTCGCATGACAAGTCCGACGCCCCTCCACCCCATTTCTCCTAGGTCTCCATGCGTACTGGTCGTGGACGACGACGAGTACGTCCACGGAGCCCTGGAGGCGGCTCTGCGCGGCCTGCGTGTACATCTTTTGACGGCCCACACGGCGGCCGAGGGTGAGGCTCTCGCACTCCAATACCGACCGCTTCTCGCGATCGTCGACGTCGGCCTGCCAGATCGCGACGGCTATCGCCTGACGGCCGACATGCGCAGCTGCCAGACCCTGGCATCGATGCGGATCCTGATCCTCACCGGCCAGTCTCCCGACGAGCGGGCGGCGCGCAACGCCGGTGCCAACGGCCTGGTCCAGAAGCCGTTCCGCCTCCACCACTTCCTCGACCTGGTCCGCGAACAGCTCGGCAACAGGGACCACGAGGAAGCGCGCCTGCCGGCAATCCTGGCCCGCGGCGCCTGACCCGCTCCCAGCGCGGCCCGTGACGGCCGATGACGACGGCTTCACCCGCCCCTGGTTCTGCTCCGAGTCAGTGTTCGGCGCACTCGTCCATGACCGCGAACGATGTCAGCGCCACGAGCCCCTGCCTGGTTCGGACCAGCAGCTTCTCGTCGTAGTCCAGGGCAAGCTCGCCCGGCGGCACCGCGTCGAATTCCGCGAGCAGGTAGGGGTTCCGAACGAGCCGCGCGTCGAAGACGCGGATCGTGCGGCCGCCCAGCCGGCAGACGGCGCCCTGGGTCCTGACGCCGAAGGCCCGGACGCGCGTCAGGATCTCCATATCGTCCATCGTCGCGAGATCCAGACTCATGTCGCCGGCGCGCCGGGAGTAGTGCGAACCGACCGGGGCTTGCTCGGTTCCGGCGAGGCTGAAACCCGAGTCTACGAGGGCCCGCATGCCCTCGGTGAAGACCGCGACCTCGAGCCGGAAGGCGATGTGGTACAGGAGCCCGAGGTCCAGGTCGTCCGTGATGTCGACGCGCTCCTGGGCGATGGTCCGCCCAGTATCCACGCCGCCTGACATGAAGTGCATCGTCGCCCCGATCTGGCTCCGACCGCGCAGGACGGCCCCATTGACCGGGTGCCTACCCCGCATCTCCGGCAGTGGCGATGGATGGACGTTTACGAAGAGCCGGCCCAGCCTGGCCAGGCGATCGACCGGCAGGACAATCGGACAGCCATTCGAGACCAGGAGGTCGAACGGTGTGCGGTCCAGCGCGTCGACTAGGCGTGGCGCCTCGCCGGGTTCGAAGGCCTCGAAGGGACGCCCCAGCTCGGCCAGGCGTGCGGCCAGTGCGCTTCCGGCGACCGCCCAGGTCCACTCCACGGCAAGCTCGGGAAGCTCGAGTGCGGCTTCGAAGACGCCGCTGCGGTTGCCCACGAACAGGACGCGTCGTCTGGGCTGATCCGCCCCGAGCCCCACCGCGTGGGTCATGCTGCGTCCCTCCCAGGGAACTCACCGGCCCGGTAGGCCGGGAAGTATCCGCCGTCCCCGATGCTCCGGCCGCCACGCGCGCCGTCCGGCCCAGAGACGGCGCCGACGAGGTACCCATACCGCTCGGGACGCAGCACGCTGCCGCAAAGATAGACCGGCCGACTTCCCGTGGCCCAACCGCTCTTGAAAGCGGTGAGTCCGTCCTGCCGCTCCCCTACCCCGGCGCCGGCCCCGAGATCGAGCCAATCCACGCGGCCGCGGAAATACTCGACGGCGGCCCAATACAGGGCGTACGAGACGCGGACGTCGTAGCCGGCCTCGCTCGAGGCCGCCAGGTGGCTGTAGGCGACGCGTTCTGTGCCGGATCTGCCGTAGACGCCCGATTCGCAGACACTTGTCCCTGCCTCGTACCAGATCTGAGCCCCCACCGCGGTCCCATCCTGGAGTGCTCGGAAGAGGACGACGCCGGCGACCTGCAGCTGGCGGGCAAACGAGGCGGCGCTGAAGCGCCGCAGGCCGCCGATCTCGTGACGCTCGATGAGACCAGAGTAGAGCCGAGTCCACTCCCCGGCGAATTCCTGCGGACTCCGGGATACGTCGACCTGGACCCTTTTGAGTGCCCGGCGGGCGTAGTAGCGATGATGCGCGGACACGATACCGTCGATCGGCCTTGCCAGTTCGGCGACGAAGTGGTTCTTGAACGGCCTGACCCTGTCGAATGTTTCGCGGAGCAGCGACTCGTGGTACTGGCCGAACGGATCGGCCACGAGCGTCACCGACACCAGGCGGTCGCGCAATGCGTCGAGGTCCTTCCCGAGAGCCGTCCAATCTTGACAGGCAAAGAGCGGATACGGCCCCATCGCGTCGCGGTCCGCCGTTCCCGGGACGGGGCGCTCCAGAAGCCAGCCGCCGCTGCCTGGAAGGGAGGTCGGCCGGCCGAACTCGCCGAAGGCGGCCGCGTAGGCGCCATCGGCATAGCCAAGGGCCGGGCTCGGGTCGAGCATGGTCACGGTGTTCGCTCTGCGGCCGTGACGACCTCCGCGATCTGGTCCATGTCGCCTGCCTCGTAGCGCTGATCGCAGGGCAGCGTCAGGATTTCGGCGGCCAGGGCAAGGCTCCCGGTGAAGACTTCCGGAACCAACCCCTCGATCGGCCAATGGGTCGGCGCGAAGATCTCATTGGCGAACAGAGCCTGCCGGACCCGGTCCCTCCGGCGCAGGCGCACCGGGAAACCCAGCGGTACCACGCCGTCGGCGAGAGCGGGCAGCACGGCCCGATCGTGCAGCTGCGACAGCAGACGCCCGTAGTTGGACCGACGGCGCTCGGCGACCTCGGCGAAGTCGATCGCGGTCAACAGGTCGGCGGACAGCTCACTCATCGCATAGTGACCATCCGGGACTCCACTTTCCGCCCGGCGGAATGACTCGAACCAGCTGCGGTCGGCCGACCCGCGGTCGTAGGCGGCACGCCGCGTCGCCGCTTCGAGGGCGAGGCGCCACCACGAATCCGGAGGCGCGGCTGTTGGCTGCGGGAGCGGCGCCGTTCCGGCCGCCAGGCACAGGACTCCGCCGTCCACGACGCCCACGAACTTGCGGGGGCTGAACACGACGGCGTCGGCGCGCGCCCCTGCCCCGGCTGTGAGCAACGCCTGGCTGGCGTCCTCGAGGACAAAGGCGCCCCGACCACGGGCTGCGGTGATGAACGCCTCCGGCGCAGGAAACCCGAAGTAGTCGATCGCCACGACCACGTCACCGGTCCCCACGTGCTCGAGCCAGGTCAGGTCGGCCGGTCGCAAGTCGGCCCCGATCGGATACCAGTGGACCCGAGCGCGACTTGCCACGACATCGAGCAGGGCGGCACAGAGGAACGACGGCAGCCAGACCTTGTGCGGACGGTGCGTTTCGAGGACCAGTGCGATGGCCGACCTCGCGCTCACGGTCAGAACGGCCGATCCGCCGAGGAATGCCGGTCTCGGCCGGCCGGAGGCTGCGCCCGCCGGGTTGAGGCGAGCCTCGGCCAGGCCGAACAAGCCGCCGATCAGGCGCCCGGTCACGAGAGGGCGTCAGGCGGCATGGACGGGCAGGTGCTGGACGTCGACCCCGTCGCGTCGCCTCGAACGCGTCGCCGCAGGCCGCCCCATCGCCTTCTCGACGATCGAGCACACGAGCCCGCGCTCGTCATCGGTCAGCTCTTCGAAGAGCGGCAGGCAGAGGATACGGGCATACACGGATTCGGTGACCGGCAGCAAGTTGTCGGCGAACGAACGATAGGCAGGCATGGTGTGACACGGGTGGAAGTAGCGCTTTGTCTGGATACCGGCAGCTGTGAGTGCCAGCTCTACTCGATTCCGCGTCGTCGAGTCCGCAAACAGCACCGCCAGGTCCTTGAACGTACTCCGATCCCCGGGCGCCACTCGCTGGAATGAGAGCCCCGGCAGCGAACCCAACGTCTGCCGGTAGCCGGCGACGTGCCGTTGCCTGGTGGCCAGTGCTTCCTCGATGCGCACCATCGTCAGGAGGCCGAGCGCGGCGTGCATCTCGGAGAGCTTTCCGTTCAGCCCCACGTACCGGGAAACGTAGTCGCTCTGGAAACCGTAGGCGCGCAGGTACCGGATCCTCTCGGCCAGTTCCGGATCGTTGGTGACGACCATTCCGCCCTCGCCCGAGGTGACCGGCTTCGTGCCGGACAGGCTGAAGATCTCCATCGCCCCAAAGGTGCCGACGTGCCTGCCGTCGTGGAGCGATCCATAGCCGTGCGCGGCGTCGAACAGGAGCGGAACGCCGGCCTCCGCGGCCAGCGCACCAAGAGTGTCCACGTCGGCCGGGTTGCCGAAGACGTGTGTGGCCACGATGGCGCCGGCGCCGTCAAGGCGCTCGCGCACCCGCGCCGGATCGAGGTTCAGCGTCTCAGATTCGATGTCGGTCAGGACTGGACGGAGTCCGTTCCAGAGGATGGCATTGACCGTGGAGTTGAACGTGAACGACGGGACGATGACGCGGCTGCCCGGAGCCAGGTCCAGCGCCCGGATTGCCAGAATCAATGCGACGTCGCCGCTGGACGCGGACAGGAGATACTCCGAGCCGAGGTAGGACCGGCTCTGCTCTTCGAGTTCCTCGGCCAGTGGTCCGAAGTTGGACAGCATCCGGCTCGCCCAGATCCGCTCCAGCAGGCGCGTGTAATCGGCCAGCGGGGGCAACCGGGGCCGGGTGATCGGGATCAGGTAGCCGGCTGCTGGAGCCTTCCGGGTGGTCATTTCACGACCTCGACGATCAGGTCCGTCTCGGGCCTGGTCTCGAGGCCCTTGAGGTCAGGATGGGACGATTCGCCGCTCGCGACGCGCCGGACATCGGCGAAGCCGGCCTGCCAAAGCCGCAGGCGGAGTTCGGTCTCGTCGTAGAGGTAGAGATGCTCCCAGCCTCGGAAGGAAGTGTTGATGAGCGCGACAGGCGTGTCGATCCAGTCGAAGTTTCGGTCCTTGATCCATGCCTGGTCGCGCCAGTCCGGGGCGGCGTAGCGCTGCACTATCCGTTGGAGGTCTGGCACGCCGACCCTCATCGTGCCGCCTGGTCGAAGAACCCGATAGGCCTCGGCCATGAGTAGCTTGCCGTCGGACAGGCACATGTGCTCGAGCATGTGCTCGGTATGTATGAGATCGACGCAAGCATCCGGAAACGGGAGACCGAAGCGCAGGTCCAGCTGCAGGTCCGGGCCGTCGTCCACGTCGATGTTCACCCAGCCTGGTAGCCGCACAGTGCCGCAACCGAGATGAAGCCGCAGCGGAGGGTTGTCGAGAAACTGGCGTGCGGCAGCATACGTAGCCGTTACGTAGCTCGCGACGGTCTCCTGCGGCACGGATGCGGCAGTGGGCAGGTTGAGTTCGTAGGCCATGAGAATGCCTCCGGGGTCAGGCGGCCGTGAGCCGGTGCCGCGCTTCCAGGTAGTGGCGGTAGACGACGTACTCGACGTTGCCCATCCGGACGCCCGCTTCGAACATGCGGCGCCACAGGTTCCAGTCTCCCGGCTCCACCAGGCGCCAGGCTTCGGGGTCGTAGTGGAAGTACTTGAGCTCGGCGGCGTACAGGACCGAGCCGTGGCAGAGGCCGCCCTGGCGCGGTGGCCACGAACCGACGACATCCCATGATCCGTCGCCGCGCTCCATGAGCGATTGCCCGTAAACGAGCTCCAGCCGGTGCTCTATCGCGACCGCGAGGAGCACGGCCACGTGGTCCGGGGTGAATTCATCGTCGTCGTCCAGTGGAGCGATCCACGCTCCACGCGCCAGGTCGAGAGCGCGGTTCACGGCGGCCGTGCCGGCCACCTGCCAGCGCCGCTCCGGGTCGGACGGATAAGCCACCCTTGGGATGTCTTCGAACCGGAGCCTCGGGTCGACGACCGACTTGACGGCCTCGACCGTCTCGGGCGTGGCCCCATCGCCGACGACGAGGATCTCGATGTTGTCGTAGGTCTGGGCCCGGGCCGATCGTATGGCCCGCTCGACCACGAGCGGACCACGGTTGTATGTGGGGATGCGGATCGTCACGAGCGGGTGATCGGCCGACGCGTCGGGCCAGCAGACGTCGCGATCGCCGCGCAGCCGGGCCAGGTCGTCCTTCTCCTCGACCGCGCGGGCCCGAGTCAACCGGCGATGGGCGAGGTTCGACCGGGCCTCGGACTCGACAGCAAGCTCACGCTCCGCGGCTGCTGGTCCGGCCAGACCGGGCACGACGGTACGGATCGCGCCGCGGCCCGCATGCTCGGCGGCCCAGCGGAAGGCATCGGCCCATTCGGTGGCGCGATTGCGGGCGTCGTATTCGGCCAGGACGCGCTCGCGAGCTCGGCCGGCCAGTTCCTCCCTGAGCGAAGCCGAGGCCGCCAGCCGGCGTACCCCGGAGCGCCATTCCGCCCGGTTGCGGGCGAGCAGCCCGTCGACGCCGTCCCTGATGACGTCGTATGGGCCGCCGCCCATCGTTCGCGAGGCAATCGTGGCGGCACCGGCCAGCGAGTATTCGAGCCAGTGGAGCTCTGAGTGGCTGCGGCTGAAGTCGTCTTGACCGACGGGAGCGAGGCCGATTGCGGGCCGCGCAGCCACGAGGCGGCGGATGAAGCCACGGACATCCTTGTCATAGGGCAGGGCTTCGTCGACGATGGCCCGAACCGCCGGATCGTCCGACCCGAGCCAGGTGCGCGGAGCTCCGGTGGCCCGGGCGGTTTCGTCGACCGCGTCCCGACAGATGGCGTAGTCGCGTACCCGGGCGCTGACGCCGTAGTAGAGGAACGAGAGCGGCCTGGGTTCGGCGGTCCGGTCTCCGACGGCGCCGAGCAAGGTTTCGTTCGGAGGCTCCTGATACCACTCCGGGATCACGGCGTTGCGGATCACCCGTACTGCCGAGTTGTAGCGGCGCATGCGGCCCGCGAGCGTCGGCGTCGTTACAGTCACCACGTCTGCCCTGCGGGCGAACCGCTCGATGATGTCCAGGTCGCCCTGGATGCGGCGGTAGAACCCGAGCCACGGCTGCGGCGACAGGAGGTCGTCGTCGAGTTCGTACACGAGCGCCCGGCCCCGAAGGACCGCGGGATCCCGCTCGATCGAGGCCAGAAGCGACCGGATCACCCGATCGCGGGCAACGGGCGAATGTGCCGCCGTGCGGGAGTGGGCGGCAAGTGTCGCGCCATCGGGCGCGGCGAAGTCGCAGTCGTCGCAGGCATGGACCGTCCCATACCAGCGCCGGAAGACCAGCACATCGGCCCATTCGATCGGCGAAAGGTCGACCGTGGCCACGCCGTCGCGAACGGCGTCGTCCAGGCGGTCGGCGTATTGGGGCGGCACCTGGACGGCGTAGTCGTTGAAGTCGCCCCAGGTCCGGAGGTCGATACCGCGCCCGGCGAGGAGATCGCGGTACACGCCGAGACGAACCCAGTCGCACGCGCCGGCGTCGATCGAGCCATAGACAAGCACACGCAATGTTTCGCCCATTTGGCGGATCATCGGATCGACGGAACGGCCCGAGAAGGAGCCATAGGAGGCCCCGATTCGGGGAGGTCCTGATCTCCTAGTGGTCGGCTGATGGCCCCGACTGAGGCACCCCCGATGATCGCGAGCGGGCTCCGGCGGACGGGCGAGTAACCGAAGCCGTCACGCCGACGTCGCGAACGTCAGTTGCTTACCGGACGCTCGGCGCCGTCGAGGGCGCGAACGATGCGCTCGTCGTTGAGGAGTCGCAGTTCGCGCCGGATCTGCTCGAGCTGACATTGGAGCGAGATCAGCAGCTCGCGGTCGTCGATGAGTATCCGTTCGAGGCGGTGCTGGATGCCCCGCACCGAGTGCGGGCCCAGGGCCGCGCCGAGTGTCTCCGCCGCGACGGCGCGCTCCATCGTGGTCTGCCGTGACGCCGGCATCATCGTCGTGCTCCTCCGGCTGCGTATGCCCCAGCGGCGGCGTAGGCCCCCGCTGCGACCGGCGGGGCGACCGGCCGGCGACTGGTCACGATCTCCTCGGGAGAGTCGACCAGGCCCGAGGCCGGGCGCGTGGCGAGTTCCTGCCAGGCCTCGAGAAGACCGCGCAGGACGTGCAGGGCTTCCTCGGTCGGCTTGGGTTCCTTGGCCAGGTTTCCGGCCGAAAGGCGCCGAAGCACGAAGTCGTAGAGAGCGTCGAGCTGCGTGGCGATCGGACCGGCCGTGAGGTCCAGCGAGCCGCGCAACGCCGTCACGATCTCCTGGCAGCGGATCGACGCGCGGTGAGCCTGCTCGATGTCGTGCCGCTCGAGGAACGCCAGGTGCTGCGCACCAAAGCGGATCGCCCCCTGGTAGAGAAGGACGATCTGGCCGGCGCGGCTGGCGCTGACCACCTGGGCGGTTCGGTAGGCTGCAGTTGGATCGAGCATGGAGCGTGGCCTCGTGACTCTCGGTTGGAAGACCAGCCGTACGGCCGTTCCACCTTAGTTATCGGCGCCAAGTGGTTTTGTCTTGACCGTTCGTCGCCACCCGGCACCACCTGGCTGCCGGCCGGCCTCGTGCGCCACGCAGCCCGAAGGCGCAGAGGGACGCGAACGACCACGACATGAGATTGGCTGGTTGAAGTCGCGAAACCGCCCGACCAGGTGCCGGATCAGCCGCCCGTGGACGACGAGGACGACGAGGACGACGAGGACGAGTTGCCGAGGCCACTGCCGGTCGAACTGGTCGTGTAACCGAGCTGAGCGGCGATCTGCTGTGACTGCGACTGCAGCATGGCCAGCGTCGTCTCCATGGCCGTGTACTGGGCCTCGATCATCGTCGTGTAGTTGTCGATGATCGTTTGCTGGTCGGCTTCGCGATGCTGGGTGTCCGTGACTTCGCTGGTCAGGCCCGCGACGTGCGCCTGGATGTAGGCGTTCTTGTTCGACGGGTCCTCGTACCCCTGGAGCTGGGTCAGTAGCGAACCGAGGGGTCCTGTGCTCTTGTCGAGCAGGTTGGCAACCGCGTTAGGGTCGCTGTTCAGCGCCGCCGCGAGCTTGTTCTGGTCGAGCATCAGCCGGTTGGTCGTACCGACGGCCGCGCCAACGGCACCGGTGTTCAGGCCGAGAGAGCCCATCGAGTTGAGTGTGCCGCTGCCGATCGTCTGGAAGAACGTGTCGCGCAGGCTCAGGAACATCGTCATCGCCGTCGGGTCGCCGGCGAGCGGGCTGGCCGCCCCGGCATTTCCGCCACTCGTGCCCGGTGTGGTGGCCGTGGCGCTGTCGAGGACGTCGCCGAGGTGGTTGAAGCTCGAGATCAGGTTCGTGAGGGCGGTAGTGACCGCCGTCGAGTCGACGCCGACGGTGATGGTCTCGGTCTGGCCAACAGTGCTCTGCGAGGCCAGGTTCATGGTCACACCGTCGATTGCGGACGTGACCGTGTTGCTGGTGCTGACGACCGAACGGCCGTCGACGGTGACCTGGGAGGTCGAGCCGATCGTCTGGGCATTGGTGGTGCCCGGCGCCAGTTTGAGCGCCGCCCCGAGCGTTCCCGACGTGTCGGTGATGTCCATCGCCAGGGCGCCGGTGTCCTTCCTGGTCAGCAACACCTCGTCGTTGGTGCGATCGACCGAGGCGATGACGCCAGCGTTCGAGTTGTTGATGCGGCTGGTGATCGTCGCCAGCGAATCGATGGTCGTGTCGTATGCGATGTCGGTGCCGTTGATGGTCAGCACGCCGGTCGTAGTCGAAGTCAGCCCGGTGAGGCCTGCGCCATCAAGGGGGCCGAGCATTCGGGTGACGCCCAGGTTGGTCGTCCCGGTCAGCGTCGGATCGGAGGCGTTCGTGACGGACGAGTTGGCGATCCCCAGCATGCCGAGGGCATTACTGGTGTCGCTCGCCGAGCCAAACGAGAGCGAGTGCGTCAGCGTCGCTCCGGACATTGCGAGCTGGAGGCGATTGCCGACGGCGCCGACGGTCATCGTGGCCGCGGCATCGGCGCCCTTGTTGGCGCCGCCGGCGGCGAGCTGATCCGAGATCGCCTTCCCGAAGCCGGCCATCATCTGGTCGAGCGTCGTCGTGGTCGGGTCGCCGACGGTGTAGTGGACGATCGTGCCGTCCACGATGGCGCTGATCTGGCCGGCCGTAATATTGCCCGGCAGGTTCAGCGACGTGATCGTCGGGTCCAGGTAGGCCGCGGACGTGATCGTGGCGTTCTGAGTTGCGGTCACTCCCTGCGTCTTGAGACCCATGGCCGTGGCCAGGTTACTCGTGTCGCCGACGTCGCCGAAGCTGATGTCGTGGGCCGCGGTGTTGCCGCCGATGGCCAGCTGGAGCTTGCCGCCGACGATCGTGGCCGAGACCGTGCTGCCCGGATCCGTGGCCTGGAGCTGCGCCTGGAGCGCGCTCGACAGGCTGTCCATCACGTCCTGGAGTGTAGCCGTGGTCGGATCGCCGACCGCCACCTGGACCGTGGTCCCGTCGACGGTGAGGGCCATGTTGCCGACCGTGATCGGCGCAGCCAGGTTGGCCTTGGCGAGTGTCAACGAGGTATTCACGGAGCCGGTCACGGCGGCGCCGATGGCGGCCGTGGATCCCGCCCTGGTGGCCGTGGCCAGCCGGTCGACCGAGACCTGGTATGTCGCTACGGCTGCGCTGGTCGATGCCGTGGCGGTCAGGATCGAACTGTTGGTGGATGTGGCGCTTCTGCTCGCGCCGGCGCTGGTGACCGTGAAGGCCTTGATCTTTGCGATCAGGTCGTCCATCGCCGTCCCGACGGTCGTGTAGGACGACTTCTGGGCCGTGAGGTTGGCTTCCTGGGTCTGCAAGGCAGTCAGGGGCTGCTTCTCGGCCGCCACGAGAGCGTCGACGATGCTCTGAGTGTTGAGGCCCGAGACTACGCCGCCGAATTGGATCGATGGCATCCTGATCTCCCAGGGAAGTTATGCGGCCCACTCCTCGCGCGGGAGTGTCCAGTCGGGGTATCGGCCATTCGTGTCGGAAGCTTGAGCCCGGTGGCGCCGATCCACCACGGGGGTTCTCCCCGAACTTGGGGCGAACGGGCCATCAGGCCGGGCGACTCGATCGGGGCGCGGCTCGCGGCCGTCATCGGACCCGCTCGGAGACGCGGGCGTCGGCCGTGCGGCTGCCAGCCCCGCGGTTGTCAGGCCGGTTCGCGGTGCGGTACTCGTCCATCATCTGGCGAGTGCTGGCCAGCCTGACGCGGAGCGAGTCCATCTCGGCGCGCAGCTGGTCGGCAGCCTCGCGGTCGCACTCGAGGACGCGTCGAATCCGGCCGATCATATCGGGCGGACGGGTATTGGGATCCGATCCGGCGAGCAGCCGGATGGCGTTCTCGCGCGCCTTGAGGGCGGTTGTGGCCGCTTCCAGGTCAGGGTCCGGCCGCCGCCGCAATGCGCTCATCATGGCGTCCGTGGCGGCTTCGAGAGCCATGATCGTTGCGGCCTGTTGCCTGGCGTCCATTCTCACCTTGAAGGTAAGGTCGGAACTGGGAGATCACCCGCCGGAGGGTGAGAAGAAGGGGCCGGCGGAAGCCCGCCGGCCCCTTCAGAACTCTCGGTCGGTGGCTCGACCGAAGTCGAACCAGGAACCTGCTAGCGGAGGAGGGTGAGGATGTTCTGCGGAGCANNCGGGACTGGCTGGCGTTGAGGTTCTCCGACGCGACGCTGATCGACGCGACGGTGTGGTTGAGGCGGTTCTCGACCGCGCCGAAGCTGGCGCGGATGGTGCTGACGGCGCCGATGGCGGTGTCAGTCGCCGTGATCAGGGCACCGGCCGCTGCTGCGATGCCGTTGCCGCTGTTGGCAGCGGTGGTGAACGCGGTGATGGCCGCGTCGAAGCCCGTGTAGGCGCTCGTGCGAGCGTCGGCGAACGTGACGCCCAGGGTGTCGCCCTGGTTGGCACCGATCTGGAAGGTGGCGCCGGAGCC
>PMJT01000237.1 GCA_003158495.1 Chloroflexota bacterium
TTTAGCCCCGTGACCGTCCTGGTGGCGGTCGGCTTCAGTCTCATCGTCGGGATCGTCTTCGGCGTCTGGCCCGCCAGCCAGGCCGCTCGACACGACCCGGTTGTCGCGCTACGGTACGAGTAGCTGCGCCAGCAGCAGAAAGAGGAACCAATGCCAGAAACAAAGGCCGTCGACACGCCGGCCCCCGCAGCACCGACCGTGGCTATCAAGCCGCCGAAGAAGGAGGACCGCCTGACAGCCGTCCTCCTGGTCATCGCGGCGCTGGTTGTCGTCGGCGGCATCGGCTTTGCCGTCGGTCACGCCACCGGATCAGGCGGGACTGCCGCCGCAAACCAGGGCGCCGCCGGCGCTGGTGGCCCCGGCGGCGCAATGCCATCACTCGCTCCCGGCCAGACCTTCAGTGGCGGCGGCCAGTTCGGTGGTGGCCAGGTCGGTGGCGGCATCAGCGGCACGGTAACCGCCATAACCGCCACCACCATGACCATCCAGGAGTCGAACGGCACGACCGTGACCATCGACCTGGCCAGTGGCACCACCTATCACGGCCAGGCTGCCGCTGTATCGTCGGATGTCAAGGCCGGATCCACGGTCACCGTACAGGTAGACAACAGCGCCACGACCAGTGGTTCACCAAATCCGGGTGCGTCGGGGACGCTCACGCTGACGGCGAAGGACATTCTCGTCACTCAGCCTTAGGGGCCGGTCAACCGGCGCCATTGGACCAAGCCTCCGCAAACCCGCCGTCGGGTCGTCGGCTATACCGGCTCAGGTCTCGCCCGGTCCGGTCGGCATCGAGGTCATTGACGTGCGCGATCCAGCTCGGCGCGGGCGCTTGCGCTCGCTCCGAGCCTCGGACGTCAGCGGGTCGTGGCTATCGCGCGGAGGGCCGCGGCCTTGCCGGTCAGAAGACCCGCTCGCCACTCCAAGTACTGAGCGTGACGAACCAGCTCGTCCGCTGAGGCATCGCGCGTCGGCCTGGTCGGATGTGTCCAGCCCTCCAGGTCGTCTCCGTGTCCCGTGCAGTCCTGGGGGAGCTCGCCGGTGGCGTGGATTGGAATGGACGCCGGCGCCTCCACTCCAAGCGGGTTGACGGCCGGCGCCTCTCCGCCCATCGCTCGAGCGATCACCTGTTCGAGATGTTCTTCCTTGTGGTCGACGGTGTCCATGAGTCTCCTTGCTGCTGCGAGCTACGCCCGAGAGCTTGCGCCTCGGAAGCTTAGGCAGGACCACCAGCCGACTGAGAGGATGACAACCCGCATTGGAGGCCGACAAACGAGGCGCGCTTCGGGTCCGTCGTCACTTGCGTCCCGATGACGGGCGCACTCTTCGCTCGAGGGTGAGCCTCGCCGAGCCGATTTGCCTGAGCGCGACTCGGGCGGCTCGGCGAAGCCGGGGATGCTGGAGCACGACGTCGAGGGCCGCCTCCTGCGGCATGCTCATCGCCCGACGGACATACCCGAGGGCGACCGGCCGCACTACCCAGCCTTCGCACACCGGCAGATCGCCCGTCTTGAACGCGCTCTTGTACTCCTCGTCGCCCTTGCCGAGATCGTATCGCTGCAGCCCAGCGAGACTCGCTGCCTCGATCGTGCGCAGCATGTGGATCGTGCCGGGGGAGTAGCGGCTGAACTCGCGGTCAAACGCTGGGAACCAGCCCGCTATTACTGTCTCGGAGCGCAGGCTGAACTCGACGGCAGCAAGGCGATCGCCGGCGTGGAGCGTGATGAGCGTCCCAGAGAGGCTCGGTTCCGATGTTTCCGCCAGCTCGCGAACCAGTTGCACGGTGGGTTTGTTGGCGAATCGATCCGGGCGGCCCGTTCGCCGGTACTGCTCGGACTTCCACGCGATCATCGTGCTCAGTGCCGCGTCGTCGCTGACTCCAAAGCCGAACCGGACGGGTCCGACCTCGCGAGAGAGCTTGCGCTCACTCTTGAAGAGACCTCGAAAGTGCCGCCCCACCCGCGCCAGATACGCCTCGAAGCCGGCCGACACATCAACGATCGGCGAAGCGACCTCGATTGAGGTCGGTGCAACCATCGCGCGCTGGGTTCCGGCAAGGTGGTCGAAGTGCCAGGCTGCAAGGCCGCTTTGGTTGAGGAGCTCGTGGACGTCGAGGTCGACATCCGGTTCGCAGATGATCGCCTGGCAATCCGAGAGGCCCGCGCCGATCGGGACGCCCAGACCCAACGAGCGTCGCTCGAAGGGGAAGAACGCGACGATCCCCCCGCTGTCTTCGACAACCGCGACACGCGCTTCGGGTCGAGTACGACCCACTGCGAGGGTGAACTCCGGCGAGAGAAAGGGACTGTCCAGGTCCGGGCGCCGGGACCTGATCGAGCGCCACCGATCGAGTTCGCGGCCGCCCAGATCCTTCGTGAGGCAGACGGTCGTCTTCACGCGGACACCGCGGACGATTGAGGCGGTCCCGCGCGCAAGAGCGGGCCGATCTGGGTGACCGAGGCGACGAGCGCCACTGCCGACTGAGCCGCCAGGAAGGCGACGCCCACGCCGGCGATGCCGATCGCGGGCAGGAGCACAACGGCGATGGCTACGAACAGGCAGGCCTGAGCCGCTTGGATGGCGAACAGAACGCCGAGCTGCCGCCTGACTCGGGCCAGCCCAAGGCACAGCGCGTTGACACCGTACGGCAGGGCTGCGAGGGCGAGTAGTCGGAGGAGGGTCGCCCCTTCGTCCGAATACGCCTGCCCGAAGATGTCCAGGATGAGTGGGGCGAAGATCGCGATCCCGATCACGAGCGGCAACTGCAGCCCGGCGAGCAGCCTGAGCATCCGCCACATGCCCTGTCCAACCTCGGACCGCCTGACCGCGCCCTCGACACTCAACGAGAGGCCCAGGTTCAGCGAGAGCAGCTGCAGCGAGTAGGCGATCGTCCAGGCGATGTAGTAGTAGGCGCTTGCGCTCGGCCCCAGTGTCGCGAGCACGATCAACGGCAGCAGACAGGTCGAGGCGCTTTCAAGCAACGAGCCCGCGTAGTCGGCGGCCACGTAGCGGGCGATCAAGCCGAGGCTGCCTTCCGGCTCCACGTCGCGGTGCCGTGCCACGAGGCCCGGCAGGAACCGACGAAATATCAGGGCGTTGATGGGCACGATCGAGAGCATGGCTGGCACCGTCCATGAGACGTAGATGCCGCTACCTGCGAGCGATCCCGCAAGGGCCACGAGGGCCAGGATCTTGACGAGGGCGAAGATCGTGTTCTCGATCGGCACCCAGACGGTGCGCTGAAGACCCGTCAGGACGGCGTCCTGCAAAGCAAAGACGCTCCAGGCCACCGTCGCGGCCACGAACCACGCCGCGGCCACGGGAGTGTCGAGCAACGATCGCACGCTCGGAGCCCAGATCCCAGCCCCCGCGAGGAAGACCACTGCCACGATCGCCGAGAGGATGGCCGCGGTGCCGTAGGCGGCGAGGATGAGTTTGGTCGTGGCCCGGCCGGAGGTCGGTATGAAGCGAGTCAGCACCTCGGCGAGGCTCAACTGGCTCAGGTACGAGAGGAGCATCATGGTGGAGATGAGGGCAGCGTTGACGCCCACCTCGCTCGCGCTGTACAGGCGCGCCGCGAGGGTCCAATACATGAGGCCCAGGACTGCGGTCACGAGGCTGCTCAAGATCAGCGCGTAGGCGCGACTGTTGATCGGCGACCTGATGTGGTCGATGAGTGCGACGACCGGGCGGCCCCGTTCAGCCATCGCGCTCGCTGCGGGTACCGGAGATCACCCGCCTCACGCGGCGCACCATGCGCCAGACCTTCGTCTGCGGACGTTCGGTCTGCCAGGCGAGAGGCAGACCTTCGCCGCGGAGCCATGCGTCGAGGCCTGCCGTAGACAAATCCGAGCCTACGATCGCCCGAGCCAGCGCGAACCGATCATCGCCTGCATAACTCAACGCCTGCTTGACGCCACAGGCGGATTCGAACCCGGATGCTTCCAGGTAACGCTTGATACGGCCCGAGTGGTATCCGAATGGGTACGCGAATGTCACGACCGCGTGATCGACGATCTCCTCCAGGCGAACGCGGCAGGTGTCGATCTCACTCTCAGCCAGAGAGAAGGGCAGCTCGTCGAGGGCAAGATGCCGATGACCGTGGGCTCCGATCTCGACACCGGCTTCATCAAGGTCGCGGACCTGGCTGGTCGAGAGCATCGGTCGGTCACCTTCGCCGAGCGGGGCAAGCCAGCGACTCGTGCCGCCCAGGTAAGCCGTGACGATGTACGCGGTGGAACGCAAGCCGAGTCGCGTGAGGACCGGCAACGCGACCGAGTGCAAATCCTCAAAGCCGTCATCGAAGGTGATCACGATCGGTCGTTCGGGCAGCGGTACGGACGAGCCTGCGATTGCCGCGAGGAGCTGGTCAACGGTTAGCGTCGTGTAGCCACCCGCCGCGATGTGCTCCATCTGCTCGGTGAACTGCCCGGGATCCATGGAGAAGTGCTTGTAAGGAGCGGACGCCTGGGCCGAGAGGGAGTGATAGATCAGGATGGGGATC
>PMJT01000144.1 GCA_003158495.1 Chloroflexota bacterium
TCTGCCACATCGCCTACAAGGGCCAGACGTACAACGGCAAGCAAGCCCTGCACGTGATGACCAGCAAGGGCGCCACCACCCTCGACATCACGAGCTACGGCAACGGCCTCGTGGGCCGCGGCGTCCTGCTGGACATCCCGCGATTCCGCGACGTCAAGTGGCTCGAGCCGGGCGACGCGGTCCGGCGCGAGGAACTCGAGGCCTGCGAGAAGGACATCGGCCTGACACTGGGCGAAGGCGACATCCTCGTCTTCCGAACCGGCCACCATCGCCGCCGGCTCGAACTCGGCGCGTGGAGCAACGATCCCCCGCCGGCCGGCGAAGGCAAGGCCGGCCTCCACGTCGACACGATCCCCTGGATGCACGAACGCAGGATCGCCGCCTTCCTTCCAGACGGTGACGGCGAAGCGGTACCCAGCGTGGTCGAAGGAATGACCTATCCAATCCACCCCCTGCAAATCACGGCGATGGGCATGCTCGCCTCGGACAGCCTCCAGTTCGAGGACCTGGCCCGCGCCTGCGAGGAGGAGGGTCGCTGGGAGTTCATGGTCGTGGGCCTGCCACTCCGCCTCCCGGGCGGTACCGGCTCGCCCTGGAATCCGATCGCGATCTTCTGATGGAGGAGTCGTGGGGGTCCAACTCAGTGCTGGAGAGGAGGACGCCTAACGCGACGAGGACCTGAGTATCCGGGTCGCGGCGGCTGTTCGCCCGGCGGCCTACGTCAAGGTCTGGTCAGGTAGAAACGCAGGAGAGAGGTTCCAATGGCACAAGCAGCACTGCCGGCTGTGTCTGTCGCAGAAACCAACCTGAAGGCGGGCGCCCTCAAGCTGCCCTCCATCTTCATGCAGAGCCTCACGATGGTCGCCCCGGGCATCGCCGCGTGCTTCTACACGCCGGTCGTAGTTGCCCAGGCCGGCCTGGCTGCGCCGCTCGCCTACCCGATCGCCTTCGTGATCGTTCTGGTCACCGCGGTCGTGCTCGCCGAGTTGGCCAAGGCTGTTCCTTCCGCCGGCGGGTACTACACGTACGTCGCCCGCGGCGTCGGCCCTCGATGGGGCTTTCTCGTCTCATGGCTGAACATCATCTACGCCCCGCTTGTCCTTGGCGCCGTGACCGTCTTCTCCGGACAGGTCGTGTCGAACGCCCTCGGCTGGCCGGACTGGTTCCCGCTCGCCTTCATGGTAGTCGTGTGCTCCGGAGTGGCGGCCGTCCAGTTCGTCGGCGTCCAGATCAGCGGCAAGACCCTGGTCCTGCTCGGCGGTATTGAGCTGGTCGTGGTCTTCATCCTGGGCCTGTGGGGCCTTGCCAACCCGGGCCCGGGTGGACTCAACCTCAAGCCGTTCGATCCGGGCAACGCCACCAGCACTTCGGGCCTGTTCCTCGCCGCAGTCTTCGCGATTCAGGCGTTCACCGGGTGGGAGGGCGCCGCGCCGATGGCCGAGGAAACCGAGAACCCGCGCCGGAATATCCCGCGCGCGCTGATCGGTTCCGTGATCCTCTTCGGCATCTTCATCGTGATCATGCAGTGGGGCATCATGATCGGCTGGGGCACCGACAACTTCGCGGCAATCGGTACCGCCGCCACCCTGCCGGCGATCACTCTGTCCCAGAAGTTCTGGGGCGACTTCTGGGGCATCCTGCTCCTGATGCTGGTCAGCTCAACCATCGCAGTGTCGATCGCATGCGCCAACGTCTCGACCAGAATGTGGTACCGCATGGGTCTCGACGGTGCGTTCCCGAAGTGGTTCGCAAAGGTCCACCCCGTTCGCAAGACGCCTCAGAACGCCATCCTTGCCCAGTGGATCCTCGCCCTTGCGACCGGCTTCGGTCTGACCTGGTTCGCCTGGGTAGCGACTCCGGTCGCCGCGGGCGCCGCGATAACGGCGACCGTCGCCTATCAAAATCAGTACTACATCGACGGCACCATGATTGGCTTCGTCGTGCTGGCGATCTACAGCCTGGGCAACCTCGCCGCATTCATGCTCTATTGGAACGAACGCCGAAGCGAATTCAACGTGGTTCGCCACATCGTCTTCCCGTTCCTCTCCACGCTGGGCATGCTCATCGTCTTCCTGTTCGCTATTGGCTGGGTGGGCGGCAATCCGCTCACCGTCGGTGGCGGCACCTTCCCGACTCCGCCGCTGAACTGGGCCGTCGTCTTCACCGGCATCTGGCTGGTCGCTGGCGTCGTGATCCTCTTCGTGCTGCGAGCCATGCACAAGGAGGACTGGATCGCCAAGGCCGCGGTAGCCGCTTCCGAGCGACCCGCGACTGACGAGGAGATCAAGGAGATGGCCGGCGAGTGGTGAGCCTCCGGCTCTCCCTCTCCTGACCGTAAAGAGCGGCGCCGCCCGAAAGGGAGGCGCCGCTCCTCTTCCCGGACATTGATCGTGGCCGGCCTGGACGGCCCTGGAGGTGTGCAATGCCCGAACTGTTCGGCAGTTCCTACTCTCGGTCGGAACTCATGCGCCGGGTCGGCCGACTCGAGCAGGTGGCGGGGGTCCGACTCGTGACCCTCGGCGACGGGATCGGCCGGGGCGTTCGGGTGATCGAGTTCCGGACCGGATCCGGCTTCATGTTCGACGTCGTCGTCGACCGTTGCTTCGATGTCGGCCGGTGCGAGATGGACGGCCGGCCGCTCAACTGGCAGGGCAACCCCGGCATCACTGCGCCGTGGTTCTACGAGAACGACGATTGGGGCTGGTTCCGCTCCTGGGGCGGCGGGATGGTGGTGACGTGCGGCCTTGATCACACCCTCGGTCCTGGCGAGGACGACGCCACCAACTTCCATCAGCCCCACATCTTCAAGACGGTGCACTACTCACTGCACGGTCGCGTCGGCGGCCTGCCGGCGCGCCTGGTCGGCTACGGCGAGCGCTGGGAAGGCGACGAGTGCATCCTCTGGGCCGAAGGCGAGGTCCTCCAGTCGGCCATCTACGGCGAGCACTACCTGCTCCGCCGCCGCATCGAGACCCGGGTCGGATCGTCGCATTTCACGATCCACGACGAGGTCGAGAACGTCGGCCACAACCGGGTCTCCCATATGCTGCTGTACCACTGCAACGCCGGCTTCCCGATCGTCGACGACGGCTCGCGGATCCTCGTCCCGTCGCTCAAGACCACGACGGACTACGGCGTCCCAATAGAGGGCTACCGCACCCTCAGCGCGCCGATCAAGGACTTCACCGAGGCCTGCTTCGAGCACGAGCTGGCGCCGGAGGCGGACGGCAGGGTCCCGGTCGCGGTTGTCAACAGGAAGCTCGGACTCGGCGTCTACCAGGTCTTCCGGATCGGCCAGCTGCCGCACCACACGGTCTGGCGGATGATGGGCGAGGACACCTACGGTCTGGCCATGGAACCCAGCACCAACCGCGACGCGGGCCGCTGGGACGCCAAGGAGCGAAGCGAGCTCCAGTACATGGACCCGGGCGAGGTTCGGGCATACGACCTGGAGATCGGGGCCCTTGTCGGCGTCCCGGCCATCGACGACTTCGAGAACCGCGTCGAGAAACTTGCCCACGCCCAGGAGTAGTCAAGCGGCCTTTACGACCCGCTAGATTCCGCAATCCCGCTGAACGCGCAAGACGCCTAGACTTGCCCCGCCTGACTGCTCCTGACTTCGCTCGGGGCAGCGGGTGGGAGCAGCAATGTCATATGGGTTTCTGCACCGCGCCGGCGCCGCCGCGCGTTCGTCGATCGTGGCCGCCGGCGCGAACTCGAGACGAGTTTTTGTCGCCGCCGAGATCGACCCGGGCTGGCCCGTCAAGGATGCCGACGGCGTGAATGTCGGCAGGGTCGCGGGGCTCGAGGGCGAGTACCTCGCCATCTCGCGCGGCTTCGGCCGGTCACGACTTTACGTTCCAGTCACCGGACTGAGCGCGGTAACGGAAGGGCAGGTCCGCCTCAGCCTGACGGCCGACCAGATAGAAGGCAGTCGCTGGACCGAGAAGCCGCACCAGGGACACTGACGTCCCACGTCACGGGTACCCGCGGCGGGCTGGGGCCCGCAGAGCTCGCGGCATGCGAGTATTGCTCGACAAGTCCAGAGTAGATGGAGGGTTCACATGGCCCAGGTACGTCGTGCCGCGGTGAGTTGGAAGGGCAATCTCCAGTCCGGAAACGGAGTTCTGGACGCGTCTACGAGCCGGGCATTCTCCGCATTGCCGGTGACGTGGGCTTCCCGGACCGAGGCCGCCGACGGCCGGACGAGCCCAGAAGAGTTGCTTGCCGCCGCACACGCCAGTTGCTACTCGATGGCGCTTTCCAGCGACCTGACCAAGGCCGGCTTTTCGCCCGAGAGCCTTGACGTGACTTCGGTGGTCACGGCGGACCGTGTCGACGGCAAGTGGACCGTGATCTCGAGCACGCTCACGGTCCGGGGCAGAGTTCCCGGCGTGGACGAGACACAGTTCCGGACGATCGCAGACAGCGCCAAGGACGGCTGCCCCATCTCTCGGGCGATGAAGGGCAACGTTGCCCTTAGCGTCGAGGCTGTACTCGAGCGCTGATCGCGCGAGGCCCGGGCCCGCCTCGGCTCGAGGGGTCGCCCACACCCGCAAACCCGAGAATACGGATGGATTCGTCGGCCGGGCCTCCCCTGCCGGCGCGCGCCCTGCTACTCTCCAGCCATGAGCAGACAAGATCCGCCAAAGGCCGTTCGCATCGACAGCTGGGGTTTCGACGGCAACTGGCCCGCCAGCCGGCCCGGCATCCCGATGATCGGGATCTTCCTTATCATCTTCGGCCTCCTGCTGGGTGCGGGGCAGCTCTTCAACCAGGCCGCGATCGCCGGTTCGGCCCTGTTCCTCGCCCTGGGCATCGTGCTCCTGATCGTGGGGCTGCGGGACCGGAGCGACTTCGCTCTCTACGCGGGCGTCTTCATCATCGCGGTGGCGCTGTCGGATCTGCTTCACAACACAAACGTGATCAGCGGCCCCGGCTGGGGACCGCTGTTCCTGGGCATCGGCGTCCTGGCCGTTGCGGGCGTCAGGGCCTTATCGAATCACCGCCTGGGGATCGGACTGGCCGTCGGCGCGCTGCTGGCGCTATGGGGCGGGACGGATGTCGCCTCGTACGACGGCAAGTTCCCCACGGATCGCCTGGTCGGTCCGGTGCTGCTCGTCGTCCTGGGCGTCTACGTCGTGACGCGAAGCTGGAGCGGCCGGCGCCGCTGACCGAGGTGGCACGGAAAGGTGGCACGCCCTGGGTCGGACCGAGGCCTCAGGCTACCTGGCGTGACCCCGGATCGGGCGTAGTGCCTCCGCCCACGGCCACGACGATCTCGCAACCCTCGCCTGAATCCACGAGGGCGCAATCCGCGCCTGACAATGAGACGGGGCAATCCTCTTCCGCGGTCTTTACCGTCACGGCCAGCGGCTCGAGGATCGGCAGGACGGCGAGCCTGGCATGGAGCGCCTCGGTCGCCGACAACGGCACGTGCACCCCAGCGCTCAGCGTCCGTTCCAGGTCCGGATCGAGCGGCCGGATCTTGCCTTCCTCGTCGACGACCTGCTCGAATACGGCGACGATCTCCGGGTCGAACTGCGTGCCGGAGTGGGCCCGCAACTCCGCCCAGGCCCTGTCGTAGGGCATCGCCGGGCGGTAGATCCGGTCGATGGTCATGGCGTTGAACGCGTCGGCGACGGCGATGATGCGGCCGCCGAGCGGGATCGCGGTTCCGACGAGGGCGTCGGGGTAGCCTCGCCCATCCCAGCGTTCGTGATGATGGCGGACCGTCTGAGCGATCTGTGACATTGCCTCGTGCACGGACAGGATCGCGGCGCCGATCTCGCTGTGGCGTCGCATTTCGGCCATCTCGGCATCGGTCAGCTTGCCGGGCTTGAGCAGGATGGCATCGGCAATGCCGATCTTGCCGATATCGTGCAGGTAGCCACCGATGCGAATCGTCATCTGCTGCTGCTCGTCGAGGCCGAGCACGGCGGCCATGCGCTCGGACAGCACTCCGAGCTGGCGGCAGTGCTCGCCGGTCTCGAGGTTGCGGGCCTCGATTGCGGTCGAGAGCGTCAAGGCGATCGAGTCGAGCACGGGGCTCATGTATCGGTACTGCAGTGCCTCGTAGCGCATCTGGGTAGACGACAAGGCCCGCCGCACCTCGGCCATCAGCTCCTCGCCGGTGAACGGTTTGACCAGCATGCCCGTGGCCCCTTCGCGCAGGGCCTGGATCGCCGTGTCGACCGTGCCGTGGCCGGTCACGACGACGACCGGGATCTCGGGTTGCTTCTCGCGCAGCGAGCGCATGAGCGTCAGCCCGTCCATGCCCGGCATGTGGATGTCCGTAATGACAACGTCGAAACCACCTCCGGCAAAGACCGAGCCGGCCGACAGCGGGTCGTTGCAGGACACTGCATCGAAGCCCTGGACCTCGAGCAGGCGGCGAAGTATCTGAAGAATCACCGGCTCGTCGTCCACGCACAGGACCCGTGGCCGGGCGTGGCCCGATCTCACGGGGCGAAGATCCCAGGTCATGACGCGGATCCTTCTTGTGCGCGGGCAGTTTCCCGGTTAGTTATCGTCATCCTGGCGCAAGGTCCGAAGGGGCCGGTGGGCACCCGAACGGCCCTTTCGCCGTTTCCGCCCAAATCTTCTTCCTCCGCCCAGGTTCGCGGCAGCCAGACCGTGAAGGCCGACCCCTTGCCTGGCGCGCTTTCCACCTCGATCGTGCCGCCGTGGCTCTCGACGATCTGCAGGCTGACCGACAGGCCGAGCCCGTTGCTTTCGCCGACGACGGATCGAGTGGAGAAGAAGGGAGTGAATATCCGACCGCGCGTCCCTTCGTCCATTCCGATGCCCTCGTCGGTGACGCGAATACCCACCCGCTCAGCCGTATCGACGGTGGCAAGGTTGAGGCGTCCGCCCCGTGGCATGGCATCGATGGCGTTGTTGAAGAGGTTCAGCAGAACCTGGCGGAAGGCGTCGGCGTCGACTTCGAGGCAGGGCAGCTCACCGTAGTCGGCGGCGATCCTGACGTCCGCGGCCGAGGCTCGGAAACGAACCAGTTCGAGGGTGGAACGGGCCAGGTCGTTGAGGTTGGTCGGGATCCGCTGCGGTTGGCGCGGTCGGGCGAACTCGAGCAGAGCCTTGACGATGGAGCGGGCCCGGACCGCCTCGTCGCGGATCACCGACGCCTCGTCGTGGCGTGGATCGTCTTCCGGCAGCTCATCCATGAGCAGCTCGGCATAGCCGAGGATCCCCGTCAGTGGGTTGTTGACTTCGTGGGCGACGGCGGCCGCAAGCTCCCCGACCGCACCGAGCTTTGAAGCCTGGACGAGCTGCTGCTGGACCCGCTGGACTTCGACCAGCTGCGTCCGGACCCGCGCCAGCAGACCGTTGTTCTCCATCGCGACGCCGATCTGATTGGCCACGAGTTGAGCCAGGTTCACGAAACCGGGCTCGAGGATCCTCTCGCCGCGATGGTCGAGCATATGGAGCCAGCCGAGCTCGCCGCCCCCGTGGTCGACTAACCTGATCGCCAGGCCGGCCTCAATCTCCGCCTCGGCCCCGGCCATGTGCTCCCGCGGGACCGCCGTGCCGACGATCCGGCCGCTGGCACTGAACGAAGTGATCGGTGCGCCGTTGCCGCCGAAATCGGCTCCGGACTGCGGCAACTTCCGTCGAATGCCGATGACGGAAGCCGCCAGGGGCCCGTGAGCCGCCACGACTTCCCCTTCGGCGTCTCCGTCGACTCGGACCAGGAACGATGTGGCGCCCTCGGGAGTGATGGCCTCCAGTACAGCGACGTAGTCCACCTGCCCCTCGCCGCTCAGGGCGAGGCTCTCGGACGCCATGAGGACTCGCGCCAGCTCGTCGGCGCGGAAGCGCTGCGTCGCTTCGGCCGCAACGGCCCGTTCAACCGCGGCAGTTGTCCTCGCGTGGGCCGCGCGCAGATCTCTGATCCCGATGACAATCATGGCAGCGACGCCGACGAATCCGACGGCCAGTGCCATGACCAGAAAGCGGCTGCCGAGTTCGAGCGCATCCTCGACTGCCAGCAAACCGACGACGATGGCGAGTGGAGCGGCTGCGACGACGGCGATCCGCGCCGTGAATCCGGAGTCGGCCGGCACGCGTCCGCTGCCATGCGGAGCGGTGCCGGACATGCCGTGCTCGCGGTGCGCTGCGACCATGAGTGAACCCTACGGGTTGAGGGCCGCCGGTGGCATCCTCTACATGGGCGATTAACACTGGCCCGGACGGCGTACGCATGGTTGCTCATCGGTGAGTGAAGGAAACGCTTGCTGAGTGGCCGGCGGCCGCGCCCCGGCCCAGCGGCGGTGCCGGAACGGGTCAGGCCGGCCTGGCGGCCGATCTGGCGCGGAGGTCCGCGACGGCGAAAGGAATGGCCGTCGGCGCTCCCACGAGAAGCTCCAGCAAGGCATACGCCTCACGGCGCGCGTCCTCCTCCGACACGGTGCCCTCCTCGAGAGCCCTGACCACGAAGCCGTCGATCAGCGTGACGAAGGCGGTGGCGATTCCGTCGGCGTCGATCCAGGCCGGCAGCTCGCCTCGCACGAGGGCTTCCTGGAGCACGAACCTGGAGAACGCGACCATTTCGGTCCGGCGATCTCGCAGTACCTGCCGCAGGTCGGGAGATTCGTCCGCGACCATCCAGGCGTGGGCCCGGACGCTCCGCTCGTTCACGCCCAGCACCGCTGAACCGACGGCGAAGTCGATTGCCGCTCGCAGCCGGTCCGTGACAGGCCCGAGCTCTGCCATCCGCAACCGCAGATCGGCCTTCTGGCGATCCACCTCGCAGGCGCAGGCCACGAGGAACAGCTCTTCCTTGTTCTTGAAGTAGGTGTATACGGCGCCGACCGAGAGCCCGCTGGCACGCACCACGTCCTGCACGGTCGCCCGCTGGTAGCCCATATCGCCGAAAACATCGATAGCGGCGTCGACGATCCGTTGCCTGACTGCCTGCTCATGGGCAACCGTTACACGTGGCATCAATGTGACCTCAAAACGAACCGGTATTCACCCAATCTTAGCGCGCCCGTCCAGTGGGGTGAATTCGCATAGCGGGACGGGTAGTTGACAAAAGGAATAGAGAATCCCTATTCTCTGTGGGCCGGACTGGCCTCCGGCGTGGGTCGGCCGACCGTCCATCGTGGATAAGGCACTCGGGGCATTTCGTCCCGGGGTGCGTTCAACCTGGCGAAAGGGACGGTCTATGTTTGGGAGATGGGGGAGGTTCGTCTATCGCCGGAGGCGGTGGGTCGCGACACTTGCGATCCTCGTGGCCGGTATCTCATTCGGCTTCGCCGGCCGGGCTTCGTCCGTCCTCTCCACGGGCGGCTGGTATGACCCGAGCGCGGAGAGCCAGCAGGTGGCGACGCGCCTGGCGACCGACTTCGGCCAGGGCGGCAGCACGCTCGCGGTCCTGTTCCAGGACGCGGGCCGGACCGACGCAACATCGCCGGCGTTCCAGGCCGAGGTGGCCGGCGCGCTGACCGCAGTCACGGCCGACGTACGGGTTAGCAGCGTCATCGGCTACGCGCAGACCGGCAGCTCGCGGTTCATCAGCAGGACGGGCGACGCGACGTGGGTCCTGCTAAGTCTCAACCTGAACCAGGACCAGGCCATCAAGGCCGTCGACGGCATCCGGTCCGAGATATCCGCCCCGAGCGGCATGAGCGTGTCCCTGACCGGCAGCGCCGCCCTCAGCGAGGCCATGTCCGCGCAGACAGAACGCGACCTTGCCCGGGCCGAGACCGTTTCACTACCCATAGCTCTGGTCATCCTGCTGCTCGTCTTCGGGTCGCTTGTCGCGGCCGGGCTGCCGCTGTTCGTGGCCGGCCTGACCATCCCGACGAGCCTCGCCATCGTGTGGATCCTGGCCCAACGCATCACGATGAGCGTCTTTGTGACGAGCGTGGTGACGATGCTGGGTCTCGCTCTCGCGATCGACTATTCCCTGTTCATGGTTAGCCGCTTCCGCGAGGAACTGGCCTGCGGCGCCACTGTCGAGGAAGCCATCGAGCGTACGGTCGCGACGAGCGGCAAGGCCGTTGCCTTCTCCGGCACGGCGGTCGCGATCGGCCTGTCCGGACTGCTGCTCTTCCGCGCGCCGACGCTCAGCTCGATGGGCATCGGCGGCGCGCTGATCGCCCTCTGCTCCGTCGCNNGGGTCGCTGGGAGCGGCTCGCCGCCGCCGTCATGGCCCGGCCTGTGGCCGTTCTCGCGCCGATCCTAGTTCTGCTCCTCGCGCTCGGTCTGCCGTTCCTCGGGGCCAACCAGGGCGTGCCCGGAGCCAACGTTCTCCCGACCGGCCTCGAGGCCCGCGCCGCTTGGGACACGATCGAGACCCAGTTCCCCGCCGGCGAGACGAGCCCTATCGACCTTCTCGTGACCGTGCAGGGCGACCCGCTATCAAGCCAGAACGTGGCGGCTCTCACGGCATACTCGGCTCAGCTCGCGTCCGTGGCCGGCGTCAGCCGCGTCGACGGACCGTTCTCTCTCGCCGACAAGACCGGCCACCCCCTGCCGACCCCGGCTATTTCAATAGCCCTCGCCGCGCCGGCGGCATCACGGCCCGCGGCCCTCAACGCCCTGCTCGCAACAGACGTCCGCGGCTCCGCGGTTCACATGCAGGTCATCAGCCCCCTGGCCGGCACACAGGCCGGGCAGACGCTGGTGAAGACAATCCGGAATCTTGCCCCGGGCGGCGGCCTGTCGGTTGCCGTGGGCGGCATCGACGCCTCCGCGCTCGACTTCCTGCGGGCCCAGGACTCGCAGATGCCGCTGGCCATCGGATTCATCCTCGTGGCCATGGCCCTGATGCTGATGCTCCAGTTCGGGTCCGTGGTTCTGCCGCTGAAAGCGGTCGTGATGACGCTGCTGTCGCTAACGGCGAGCTTCGGGGCGCTGGTCTGGATCTTCCAGGACGGTAACCTCAGCGGGTTGCTCGGCTTCACGTCTCCGGGCTTCACCGTAGCCACGATCCCGATCCTCATGTTCGCGGTGATCTTCGGACTGTCGATGGACTACGAGGTCCTGCTCCTGTCGCGCATCCAGGAGTCGTACCGCAAGAGCGGCGACACCCGCCGGGCGGTCTCGGAGGGCCTCGCCCGAACCGGCCGGGTGATCACCGGCGCGGCGCTGATCATGGTCACGGTCTTCGCC
>PMJT01000186.1 GCA_003158495.1 Chloroflexota bacterium
CCCGCCCGGACCCTGAGCCGGCAGGATGGCCCCGCAGCGGCGGCAAAGCGCCGTCCGCTCGCTGGAGGCCAACGGAGAGCGCGCTTGGAGTTGCGCGATGAACTGCGCGTACGCGTAACCGAGCAAGTTCCGGCACCGCACCTCGGGCATCGGCTCCGCGGGTGCACGGTCCCGTTCGTGCATCGATTTGGTCAGCCAGTCCGCCGAGCGGCACCTCTATCGACCAATTCTCGGCCACTGTTCGTGCAGTCCACTGCAGGAATTGCCATTCCTCGTTCTCGGCATTCGACATCGCGGCGGGCTGGGTGCGAAGCAAGGTCCCCACCGACGATGGCGTGGTGGCAGGAATTCCAAAGGAGGACACGCTGTGACCCAAGTGTTGGTAGCTCCCCGGCTAGCCGACGGCGACTACCTGGAGCTGCGCCTCGACGAACCGGAGCCTGAGCAGGCCTGGCAGTATGTCCTGGGTTGGCTGCCTCTCGGCTGGTGCATGTCGCCGCCTCGCTTCGAAACCCAGGGCCACAAGTGCTTCGTGGTGGCGTACAACGTCCGCGGCTGGCTCCAGGCTCCCTCCTAGATAGCGCAGCCGAAATATCAGTAGATGGGTGCCTTGGTGTACCGAATCCTAATGTACGGTCCGGGCAGTAATGCAAACGGGCACCGAACTAGGCGCCTACAGGCCACGCGTTGTGAGCGTCATCACGGCAATTGGAGTCGGACCTCCGACTTCATGAGTGGAATCTCGGTGCGGGTTGAACCCATGACGCGCCGTTGTGCGACCCCTCGGGCCCAGCATGCCAAACACCGCGACCCTCACTATGACCCCATCGTGAGCGTCGCGTTGGCTGTCGAGCGTTGGTCACTCGTGGAAAAGGGCACCACCACGGGCAGCCTTTCGGGTCACCGCCGGTTCATGCTCAGGCACGCCTGCGGCGCACGCCGAGCGCCAGCACGACGCTTGACGCTCTGCTAGGAGATCCAGCGGCGGTACGCCCTCATCGCGAACATGTACGCGACGATCAGGATGCCGACGCACCAGGCGAGGGCGATCCAGATGTCGGTGCCGACCGGTTGCTGTGTGAACAGGTCGCGGATCGCGTTGACGATCGACGTCACCGGCTGGTTCTCGGCGAAGGCGCGCACCGGGCCGGGCATGGTAGCGGTGGGCACGAATGCCGAGCTGATGAACGGCAGGAAGATGAGCGGGTAGGAGAACGCGCCCGCGCCATCCACGGTCTTCGCGGACAGGCCGGCGATGACGGCGATCCACGTCAACGCCAGGGTGAACAGCATCAGGATGCCGGCGACCGCGAGCCAGGCCAGTACTCCCGCCGGTGAGCGGAAGCCCACGAGGAGGGCGACGAGCACGACGACCACGAGCGAGACGAGATTGGCGACCAGCGACGTCAGCACGTGCGCCCACAGCACGNNGAAGATGCCGCTCTTCATGTCCAGGAAGAGCCGGAGTGCCGTGTAGGCGATGCCCGACGCGATCGTGATGAGAAGGATGCCGGGAAGCATGTAGTTCACATACGAGTCCGACCCTGTCTTGATCGCGCCGCCGAAGACGTAGACGAACATCAGCATCATGGCGACCGGCGTGACCACGGTCGTGATGATGGTGTCCGGGCTGCGCGTGATGTGGCGCAGGGACCGTCCCGTCAGGACGGCGGTGTCGCTGAAGACGTGCTTGTTCATCGTTGTTCCTCACTGGCCGCGGCCGGTCCGCCGTCATTGCCAGCGCCGCCGCCCGTGCCGTGATCACCGACGATGGCGAGGAAGACGTCCTCGAGGGTCGGCTCTTTCTCGACGTATTCAACCTTGACGGGCGGAAGCAGCCGCTTGAGCTCGGCGAGTGTGCCGTTCACGATGATTCGACCTTCGTGGAGGATCGCGATCCTGTCGGCGAGTCGTTCGGCCTCGCCGAGATTCTGCGTCGTGAGCAGTACCGTAGTGCCGTGCTCGGCTAGTTCTTCGACGGCATGCCACACGTCGATGCGAGCCTGGGGGTCGAGCCCGGTCGTGGGCTCGTCGAGAAGGATGACCGGCGGATTCCCGATCAGGCTCATCGCGATGTCGAGGCGGCGGCGCATGCCACCCGAATACGCCGACACCCTCCGCGCGGCAGCGTCTGTCAGCCCGAAGCGCTCCAGCAGATCGTCTGCGATCTTGCCCGGGTCCTTGAGGTGCCGCAACCGGGCGACCAGGACGAGGTTCTCCCGCCCGTTGAGGATCTCGTCGACGGCGGCGAACTGTCCGGTGAGGCTGATGGACTCCCGCGCGTTCGCAGCCTGCGTGGCGACGTCGTAGCCGTTGACACTGGTAGTCCCAGCGTCGGCCCTGAGCAGCGTGGACAGGATATTCACGACGGTTGTCTTGCCCGCGCCGTTGGAACCGAGCAAGGCGAAGATGCTGCCCCGTGCCACGTCGAAGTCCACGCCGCGCAGCACCTCGAGCTTCTTGTAGGACTTCTCCAGACCCTGCACATGGATGACGTGCTGTGACGTCATCAGTCCGCCCTCTCTTCTTTTCCGGTGTCTTCTCCGGCGGCCCGATCGATGGCGTTGGTCAGCCGTTCTCGCTCCCGGATTCTCCACTGCCCGTCAGGGTAGTTTCGAACGAACGCCTCGAGGAACTCCACAGGGTCCTCCCCGACGATCTCGCGGATCGGGGTTCCATTCGCCGCGCTCTGCTCGAACAGGTCGAGGAGGTCCTCGAACATTGAAGCCGCGCGGGCGCCGTCTCCCCCCGGCCCGGCATACATCAGATACCGCTCGAGGGCCTCGACCGCCGTGCGATAGCTCGCGGGAAGCTCTCGCGTGCGCGCCTTGTGCTGCCCCCATTGCCGCTTCTCGCCGATCACCTTTGAGATGAACTTGTTCATCTGCCTCCTCCACGGAGCTGATCGAGTTGTCCCTCGAGGAAGCTCCACGTCCTCCAGAACTCTTCGAGATATTCCTGTCCCTGCGCGTTGAGCGAATACACTTTGCGCAGCGGTCCCTTCTCGGACGGGATCTTCACCACGTCGACGAGGCCCTTTTGCTCGAACCTGACGAGCAGGGCGTAGACGGTGCCTTCGGCGATGTCCGAGAAGCCCTGCTCCCGCAGCCGTGCCGTAATCTTGTAGCCGTAGGCCGGCCGCACGGATAGGATCGCGAGGACGATGCCCTCCAGCGTCCCCTTGAGCATCTCCGTCATCTGCTTGCCCATGAACACCTCGACTACTCAGCGTGACTGACTACTGGTACATAGTAGCACCGACTAGTGGCGGCGCAAGCAAGTGGCGGCGCCGCCACGCGACCGTCATCCTCGAGACCCTCCTATCCCGATCCGCAAGATCGCGACCGACAAGATCACAGCTCAGCTGGAGTGGGACGTTCAGGTCAGTCTCTGGCCCCGATTCGATCCAGCTCAGCGAGACGTGCGACGCCCGTAGGCCCAGACAGCAAGCAAAATGACGAACGCGAGCAGACCGAGCCACCAGGCAATCGACTGCTATACCGTGGAGGCGTCGATGCACAGGGCTGGCAGGCCGACCCGCGCCTTGAGCGCGAAGCCAGGTGTCGCTGCACGAGTGTCGAGCGCGCCCTCGCCCAGCACGATTGGCTGCGTAATCACCTCGCGTTGTTCGGCGTTCAACTCGAGACATAGGGCCGTCCATGCGGCGACGGTAGCGGGAATGGTCTGCGCTCCCGGCGTATCGGCATGGTGTGAAACCCGAAGCGGTCTTACTACGGGCGGCCGCCTAAGCCTGCAAACTGACCGGGGTCGGGCGCGACCCTTTGCGACCGCTCTACAATCACTCAGGGATGGCGGTGTACGTGCATCCCGTTGATCGCCGAGCCGGGGGCATCATGGACTCCAGCAGTTCAGGCAAGTCCGACGACCGGGCCGTCACTAAGTCGGCAGCGAAACGGGCACATGACGCCGATCGGTCCGCCTCCGACGCCGATCAGACTGCCTCCGACGCGGACCAGACATCGTCCGACGCCGATCAAACCGCCTCCGAGCGAGATGACTCCGACGCGGCGGGCGATCAGGTGGCCTCAGACCAAGATCAGGCATCTGCAGACCGGGATCGGCAACCGGAGGCCGGCGCAGCGGCGGAAGAGGCCTACGAAGCCGCGCGCAGGACACGCGAAGCGAGCACGGTGCGTCGCCTTGCCACCCACATCGATCGCGCGGTTACCACGCGGCTACGCTCAATTACGGCAAGCGAGCGTGACGGGATGGCGGCCCGACGCGACAAGATAGCCCAGCGCCGGGACGCTCGAACCGAAGCAATCGACCAGGCATTAGCGGCCTCAGATGCGCCGCTGGACGAGAAGTTAGAGCGGCTCCGCGCCCGAGCTGCGGCCGATCGACACAAGGCCGCCCAGGATCGAAACGAGGCCGCCCTCGAACGAGCAGAGCTTGAGGCCGAGCTGAATAGCGCGCATCTGGACGACCTAACTGGAGCCTATCGGCGAGAAACGGGGACGCTCGCCCTCACGCACGAGATCGAGCATGCCCGGCGGGGCAACGGGCACTTCGTTATCGCATTCGTCGACATCGATGGCATGAAACAGGTCAATGATCGGGACGGCCACGCCGCCGGCGACCACGTGCTCAAGACGCTCGTCTGGCACATGCGATCGAACCTTCGCTCCTTCGATCCGGTGGTCCGTTACGGCGGTGACGAGTTCATCGCCGGACTGGGCGGAATCCCCATCGGTGAGGTCGCCAGGCGGTTCGAGGAGATCGATCAATCGGTGAGGCGCGACGTGGGCGTGGGGATCAGCGTCGGGTTCGCCGAGCTCGAGCTGGATGACACGCTCGACCTGCTCACCGCTCGGGCCGATGCGGCCCTGCTCAAGGCCAAGAGCCGCCGTCCGGGGTAAGAGCCCAGTCCCAGTCTCGGGTGTTGTGCTTGGCGCCAGCTTCAAGTCTGTCCAACTCCACCAGAGCCGCGATGCGCCTTGGTTGGGCAGCAATCTACAGAAGGCCTTGGAGCCGGACGGCCTGCTTGTAACGATTGACGGCTCTCGGTTCTGGATGGGCGTCCCGACGGCGGGTTAGGAGCCTGAACCGCCGTTCGGGGACGGGCACGGTCGTCACTATGGCCCGATCGTATCAATCCGAGATCGGGTGGGGTAACGCCTACACCACACAGGTGAAGAATCGCGGCCCGATGCTCTCATGCTGGCCGAAGTCGCAGCTCGCCTAACCCCGGGCCAGGCGACGGGCAAGTTCGGCCAGAACGACCCGGCGCCTAAGGACGGGCTGACAGGTCAGCACCTGTCAAGTGGACGACGGAGTCACCGCCCCAGACGACAAGGCTTCCGTCAGACTTGATCGCACCAGAGGTGGTATTGAGACCGGTGAAGATGAAGACCACGTCGGACAGGCCCGCAGGAGGCGTGGCCGCCTGCTGCGTAGGGGTCAGGTCGCCGCTGCAGCCCCCGGTCCAGCCCTTCACCGTGCCGTCCTTGGTGAGCGCAAGTCCGTAGCACATGCCGAGCGCCAGCTGGGTCACGTCCTTGATCGGCACGGACCCTCCGGCTTGGCCCAGCTGCCATACGACCTTGCCCGATCCGTCTGCGACGGCAAACGCGTCGCCATCGATGCTCGATGCGACGGCCGTGGCGCCTCGGAACTGCTTGACCCATCTGGCGATGGTGGTCATCGTTCCACCAAAGACCGACCAGTTGCCCCAGCCAGCAACGGTGCCGTCGGAACGGAGTGCCAGAACGATGCTCGACGGGGCAACGAGCGGCTCGCCGGCTGCAGCTGCGACCGCGACGACTCCTGTGATTCCCTTTGGAACCTTGGTGTCGCCTGCGTAGTCATTTCCGAAGGCTACGGTTGATCCGTCGCTCTTGACGGCCAAGAACCCGGGCTTGTTGTCGCTTCCCAACGACGGTAGTGGCGCTATCGCCTTGACACCGGCCAACGCGGCTGGGATGGCGATAGGAATAGAACCGTAGGTCGTCCACACGGCCAGCGTGCCGTCTTCCCGCAGCGCCATCACGTACCAACCGGAAACTGCGACGGAAACCACGTGCCCGAGACCGGCCGGGGCCGGGGGTGCGGCCGTCCCCCATTCAGAAATGCCGCCGTCCTTTCGAACCCCGACTGCGAACCAGTCGTTGTGGTTCGAGGCGGACCTGACGTACCCAAAGACGATCTGGACGACGGAGGCCGCGACCGGAGTCGGCGTGGGCGCCTGCGTGGGCGCTGGGGTGGCTGGGGGAGTCACAGACGCCGAGGGCGTGGGGGAGAGCGTCGGGGCGCTAGAAGAAACTGTCGCTTCGGTCGCCGTCGCGGCTGCCGAGCCTGAGCAGGCGGCCACAAAGGATGCCACCAGAATCAGAGTTATGAACCTGCCCATGTGCACCCTCCCTCTCGCTCCAGCCTGTGCGCAGGCTGCTGCGTCATCATAGCCAAGCCCGAGAGCCGTTGGCGCGCGTTGTCGTTCGAGACCTATCTGGCCGACGGCGCCGGCCACCTTCGCCGCCTCGCCTCGGAGGCCGCTGTCCCGGTGCTGCATTTACTGCCCTCGTGGGATGCCCACGGTCCAGCTCGCCCAAGCTGATTGGCGAATACAACGAGGTAACCTTGACGATATAGAAGGACCGCTAAGCAACTGGCAGTTGACGCCGGACTCGACGGCACCATGACCCCGTCGTGAAGAGGTGCCCTGCCTGCATGGCCCGCACGCTAGGCGATCGACTGAGGTTCGGCGAGCGGCTCCGGCATCGTACGCAACGAACGCACGGGCGAGAGGAGCACGAAGAGGAACGGCAGACAGGAGCCAAACGCGCCGATCCAGATCGCGTTGTGGACGCCGACCGCCGTGGCCACGAGGCCACCGAGAATCGCGCCGATCGGTATGGTCCCCCAGACGAGAAAGCGCATCGTCGCATTCATCCGGCCCTGAATGGCAGTCGGGCTGATGGCCTGGCGGTAGCTCACCTGGTTGATGTTGTAGACGACCGAGCCGAAGCTCCCTACGGCGACGGCGACCACGAGCCAGGCAACCGGAGCGTCGTTCGGTGCGAGGGGCACCAGCAGCATGGCTGGCCCGCCCAGTGCGATAGAGCCGATGATTGTGCGGCCGAGTCCGGCCCGGGCGGCGATCTGGTTGGCGACGACGGCTCCGGCAAGAGCCCCGAGCGCCCCGATCCCGAAGATGACGCCCGCCGTCGCCGCGCTCAGCCCAAGTTCTCGGTACAGGTAGATGGGGATGATCGCGTAGACCATGTTGCTAAAGAGGTTCGACGAGGAGGTGGCGCCGGCGATTGCCCGCAGGCGGGGGTTGTGGAGCACGAAGCGCAGGCCCTCAGCGATCTGGCGTCGGAGCGGCTCCCGGGCCAAGCCCGCCGCGCGCCGCTCCGCCTCGGGGTGTGGTTCGGAACGCTCGATGCGCGACACGAAGAGAGCCGAAGCTAGATAACTGAGCGCGTCGGCGATGATCGCAAACGGCGCGCCCACGAGGCCGATGACCGCCCCGCCGAGCCCTGGCCCGACTACCTGCGCCGAGGCCTCGCTTGCTGAAAGCTTGGCGTTGCCTTCCACGAGCGCCTCACGTCCTACGAGCGAGGGCAGGTACGACTGATAAGCGACATCGAAGAAGACGGTGGCGATCCCAGCCACAAAGCTCACCAGATAGAGCTGCCCGATCGTCAGCACGCCCAGCCCCCAGGCGGCCGGGATCGTGCCCAGCGCGACGACGCGGACGAGGTCGCCGGAGATGAGGATCGGACGCCGCCGCAGGCGATCGACCCAGGCCCCGGCGGGGAGCGTGAACAGCAGGAAGGGCAGGAATTGGAGGGCTCCGAGCAGCGCCACTTCGAAGGCCGTGGCCTTCAACAACACCGTCGCGATGTACGGGATCGCTAGCAGGCTCACCTGAGAGCCGAACTGGCTGATCGTCTCCCCGAACCAGAGTCGCCGGAAGTCGACCTGGCGCAGGAGCCCCAGGCGCTGCTCTATCGATTGGGCGGCCGATCGGTGTACGGGCACGCGGACCCCAGCGCCAGGAGCGACGCGGGTACCACTCAGGCGGCGGCCGTCGCGCGGCGTGCTGACTAGCGTGCCATTCTACGAGAGCGACTAGGGCGGCGTTGCCCAAACACAGCCGGGGATAACTCTCGCCACGCCCTGGACACCATGGCTGCGTCGTGGAGGTTTGGGGGTTCCGACGAGGTCAAGTCCCACGACGTGTGTAACAACTCCTCGCGTCTGATCAATCAGCTCGCCATCAACAACGCCGTTTCNNGCGCCGGCCATCCTGCGACTCGTGTCTCATAGACCTGCTGCGAGACCCAGGGCTCCGAGCCTTGCTCGGCCGTCGCGCCTACGGGTACAGCCGGCGCAAGATCTGGTCAGAGGTGGGGGCGGACTACCGTCACCTCTTTGCACGCGCTGCCCGGTCGGTCGCGCCATTCGTCGCGCCCCTTCAACGCTGTTCACTTGGCCCAACAAGACAGCAGGATCGGTTCCGTCACGGCCGATCCTGCTTGAGTTTCTCAGAAAGAGGCGGGTGCGCCACCCACTCCCGCACTGCGCTTCAGCGGCGCCGGATCGTCATGACGGTTCGTCAGCTCCTCGATCCAGATCTGCGATTGCGTGGCGAGCTCCGCGGCGACGATCGGGCCGGTGACGCAGCCCGTCTCGGGGTCATCGAGGAAGGCCGTCACCAGGCCGGCCCCCCGCCGCTGGTCGCCGTGGTGCGCGCGGACAACACCAACCCGCATTCGGCCTGTATCGCGGATCGGTCTTCGCGTATAACGTGCTCCTACGCGGGGCGACGTGCCCGAGTGGTCCAAGGGAGAGGCCCGCAGAGCTTCTTGTTCAGTGGTTCGAATCCACTCGTCGCCTCCACTCCCGGGTCGAGAAGTCGCTCGATCTGCGGGCCATCGCAATCTCGGAGCTCGAGATGCTGGCCCAGTCCGTCCGCG
>PMJT01000043.1 GCA_003158495.1 Chloroflexota bacterium
ACGGCCACGACCGCGAACACGACGACCGCCGGCGCCCCCAACACCGGCTGCATTGCCAGCGCCGTCGCAGCAAAGGCGGCCAGACCGCAGGCCACCGAAACGGGCCATCCCGCGCGCCGAGCAACCAGCCCGTACGCGAGGGCGAATGTCGCATCGCCGAGCAACCCCGCGATCGAACCCTTGGCCGTCCCGGCCGCGAACGCATTCCCCTGGCCGATCGCCAGGTACAGCGCAACGGGCCCGGAAGTGAGCGGCAGCGCCACCAACCACCCGCCGACGGCCGGTCCCCAGCGCCGCGCAGCCAGGCTCGCCCCGCCGATCAGCAGGGGCGTGAGGCTCAGTTTCAGCAGCAGCAGGGCCACGTGCGGAAGGGTATCGCGGCTGGCGCGACCCAACGGATCGGGCTCGTCAGCCCTCGTNNCGCAGCCGCGACCGCCGGCGACAGCCCCTCGCCGAACCAGAACGCCTCGCCGCCGATCCCTACGAAGACGCCCCGCAGCGGCGAGCTCCGCATCTCCTCGGCCAGGGCCAGCACCTGGTCCGGCGGCAGCGCATGCGACGAAGCCGGCGCGGCAACGAAACTGGGTCTGGCTATCCCCGACAGCGGGACGATTACGACGTCGCCGGAAACCACTCCAACGGCCGTGTCCGCCAGGATGATGGCAACTCCGTCAGGCACGTCCATGAGCGCCTCTACGGACAATTGCCCCACTTCCAGGATCTCGGCGAGCTCTAGGGCCGCGGCCCCCAGCCGCTCGACCGCGAGCAGCGCCGCTCCGTCGTCGCCGCGCAGCCGCTCCCCGCACACCAGCACCAGGACCGGGCGCGCACCGCTGCTCACCCGGCGAGTGTACGGTCTGCGCAACGGCCGAGTCGACCCGCCGCCGTCAGTTCGCCGGGAGCTCCACCCGCAGCAGCCGGTTGGCCCGGCCTTACTCCGTCGCCTCGGGCAGGGCGAGGTCGGCCGCCAGTTCCGCCTCGACTTCGGCCGCGGGACGGCGCGCCCGGAATGCCGAGCGCAGCTCCACGAACTGAACCGCGACGACCGCGCAGCCGGCGAGGGCGAATGACTGCCACACGCCCAACGGCACGAGCGTGGCCGCGACCACCGTGAGGAACGCGGCAAAACCAAGCAGCCCGTGGGTCAGGCCGCGCATCACGCCGATCGTTCGGTCCGGGCCCTCCTGGGCATGGGTGAATAGCGCCATCACCGCCGCGACGGTCGGGATCGTCGTCAGCATGCCGCTGATCGTCGCCCCGAAAGAGGGACCGGCGGTCGTGACGAAGACGACCATCGCCGCCCCGGCGATCATGCGCGACGGCAGGTCTGACGCGGAAGTGGCCCGGCGCGGCATCGGCGGAGCTGTTGGTAGGAGTCGGCGAGAGACCAGGAGGATCGTCACTGTCATGGCGAATGCGGGTGCCAGGCCCCAGGCGGAGATCGGCAGCATGACGGCCCAGGTGACGGCGAATGCGCCGTAGGCGCCGGCGCCGGCGATTGGCCAGCTGTAGCGGCGGCAGAGGAGCGCGTAGACGAGACAGAAAACGCCGCAGCCGCCTGCGCCCCCGAGCGAGGCCGCGGCCGACGTGGCCGCGAACGACGTGTTCTGCTCGAGCGCGAGGAAGAGCAGGATCGGGCCGCCCTTGGCCGGAACCGCGCTCAGGATCCCGCCGACGGCGGGGCCGTAGCGGTGGCTGGCCAGCGTGACGATGCCGATCATCACTACCGGCAACCCGATCTTGAAGAAGAGGTCGACGAACATGTGGGGCCAACGTTAGCCGCCGGAGCATTCGGCTGCCCGGCTTCTTCCTCGTGTCGGCCAGGCGAATGCTATGGAATAGCTGGGGGCGACGAGCCTGCCGCGAACGACTCGGAGGCGGCCGAAAGGGTCGAATCGGGGCTTGATCGGCTCGAAGTAGCGGCGATTCGTGCTGGTTGAGGCCGCATGCGGCCGACCTTCTTCGATACCACTCGCGCCTCCGATACAGGGGAATCTCGCCGCCCCCGCCGCGCGCAGCCGCGCCTCGGCTCGCGGAGCGTCGCCCCGCGCCCACCCACGCCGCCGGTGGAGCCGGGGACAGAACGAGAAACCGGCGAGGCGACTGCCCCGCCGGTTCCCGGTGACGGTGGATCAGTCGCGCTGGACTTCCAGCTTCAGGAAATGTGTGGCACAGCTGATGCAGGGGTCGTAGGAGCGGATCAGTTGCTCCAGGCGAATCGTGGCTTCTGCGTGGGGCAGCGAAAGAACCTGCGGCGCGAATTCGGCCAGATCCGCCTCGATCATGCCCTGGTTCTGTCCCGTGGGAGCCACGATCTGTGCCGCTTCCATCTTGCCGTGATCGTCCAAGTCGTAGTGGTGCCAGCAGATGCCGCGCGGCGCCTCGGAGCCCCAGCCCGTCTCGCCGCCGCGTGCGGTCCACGGCGTGAAGGGCCGGGCCGGCTCCTCGTACGAGTTCACGATGTCCAGTGCGGACGCCGANNCGCGCCGACGGACCGAGCATGTAGAGCCGGCCGTCGATCGTTCTGGCGTGGAGCGCGTTCGAGCCCTCGTGCTGCTGTTCGCGGAAAGCCTCGCGCCAGCCCCACAGCGGCACGTCGATGCCGTCGGTCGAGACGATTCGGCCCTCGTTGAGGCCGTATTCGATCGGGTGCTTGATGGCGACGTACAGCGGATCGCGCTCGAACTTGGGCGCTTTGAACGCGGCGACGAGTTTCAGCGTTGCCTGCGAGAGCGCCAGTGCTTCAGTCAGAGGCTCACGCAGCGCCTGGATGCGTTCCCGGCTCGGTGTCTGCGAAAACCCGCCGACGCGCATCGATACCGGGTGGATTGCCCGGCCGCCGATCAGTTTCATGATCTCGTTGCCGGTCCGCTTGAGTCGGAGCGCCTGCTCCACGACCGGCTTGTGGTCGCGGGCCATGGCGATCGCGCTCTCGTAGCCCAGGAAGTCCGGGGCGTGGAGCATGTATACATGGAGGGCATGGCTCTCGATCCATTCGCCCCAGTAGAAGAGCTTGCGCAGCGCTCGAACCTGTGGATCGATTTCGACCTCGAACAGGTGCTCGAAGGCCATCGCCGCGCTCATCTGGTAGGCGACCGGGCAGATGCCGCAGATTCGGGCGGTGATGTCGACGACTTCGTTGGGCGTTCGACCGACCACGAGCTTCTCAAAGTAGCGCGGCGCCTCGAAGATCGACAGGCGGGCCTCGATGACGTCGCCGTCGTTGATGCGCAGCTTGAGCGTGCCTTCGCCCTCGACCCGTGCAATCCCAACGACTTCGAAGGTGTGCTCGCCGGTCGGCGTCTCTGCCTTTGGCATCGGTCCTACCACCTGGCTGCTGCCGCCCGCAATCGGACCCGGGCCTTGGGAGGTTGCTCCATCGCCGCCCGCGCGGAATAGGGCCGTTTGTCGCGCGTAACCGGGCCCCACGTGGCAAGGGCCGCGTGGCGCGGGCGGGCGGTGACAGCGCGGCGGGCTATCGCTCGGTGCCGGTCCCGGCCGGCACCGAATACGCTCCCCGCCGGAGATCGCCGAGGGTTACCGGTTGACGGTGTAGGAGCCCTGGGCGAGGACCTTGCCGGTCGAGTCGAGGACCTGCATGGTGTGGGTCCCCGGCGTGAGGACGTTGAATCCGTCGGAGGTGCCGCCGGCATCGCACAGCGATTTCATCGACGACGAGTCCGTCGTGGTGACGACGAGCCAGGTGCCGTCGGACTGCTGCGTCACGTCGCTGCCGCTGGTTGAGATCGTGGACGGCCCGGCCGACTTGCCGTCCAGCATGATCGTGATCGTGTCACCGAGCTTCACCGACGCCGGCAGATGGGCGCTCGTCGTGAACGTCACCGGGTTGGAGCAGCTCAGCGTCGAGGGCGTGAACGTGATGGCCGACTTCGAGCTCATGTTCAGGAAGAAGTAGCCGCCGACGATCACGGCGATCACCACGATGCCGATGAGCAGCATGATCGGGGAAATCTTGAAGGCGGTCTTCGCCGCGGCTGGGGCGGCCGAGGGTGCGACTTGCGGCGGGGCGCCGTAGGCCTGCGGATACTGCTGGGGCGGCTGCTGTGGCTGGGCAGCCCATTGGGCCGGCGGCGCGGGCGGAGGGGCGTAAGCGAGAGGCGCCGGCGTGGCAGCGGGTGGGGTGTACGTGGGAGCGGTGGGCGGCGCCGATAGTGACCACGAAGGAGC
>PMJT01000046.1 GCA_003158495.1 Chloroflexota bacterium
ACACGCGGAGCTGGGGTACGTCGTTGCGGCCGGGCAATCCCTTCGCGGCGGCATCAAAGCCGGCGGCCTGCCGTGCTGCGGCGAGGGCGAGCATCGACGACGTAGAGGCGGTGTCCGTGATTAGGCCGTCGAATTCGGCCGGTAGCCCGACGGCCTGGCGGACCCAGTCGACCACCACCTGCTCGAGTTCGGTGCCGACCGGGCTAGTTCGCCAAAGCATCGAGTTCGAATTGAGGACGGCCGTGAGCATCTCGCCGATGATCCCCGGCCCCGACGCGGAGCTGGCGAAGTATGCCAGGAAGCGCGGGTGCTGCCAGTGAGTGACATTCGGCTCGAAGAGGCGGCGGTAGTCGTCCATGATCGTGGCCATGGACTCGGGCTCTTCGGGAGGAGCCGCCGGGAAGAGCGGCCGCAGCGACCCGGGTTCGATCGCCGGGAAGACTGCTCGATCGCCGACGCCCTCGAGGTAGTCGGCCATGATGTCCACGGCGGCATGAGCGGAAGCACGGAAGCTGGCCGGGTCCATGTCGTTGAGGCCGAAGACCTGCTGGGGGTCCAACTCCGCGGGCACGGCAGGTGCCGTGGCCGCCGTCTGGGTGCGTTCGGAAGTCATCAGTCCATCACTCGCAGAAGTGGCGCGAGCCCGACTACAGCCTCCGCTCGGGCGCCTCTCCGAGTTTAGCGGCTACCAGAACTTCTCGGCGTGAACCGTCCCGACCTCGCGTCCCTTGTCGCGGGTGAACCCACGCGCCTCGGCCCAGCCGAAGACGGAGTCGACCATGCCCGGATTGCCGCACAGGAAGATGTCGAAGTTCTCGGGCGCTATTTCCAGCCCGGTTTCCCTCTCGACCACCCCGGTGTTGATGAGGTCCTGCACGTAGCCGGTGCGACCGCGCCAGGTTTCGTCCTCACAAGAGCGAGTCACCAGCGGCAGGTAGTGGAAGTTGGAGCAGTGGCGCGACAGGCCGATCAACTCGGTCCGATAGCCGAGGTCCCAGGAATGCCTGGCTCCATGAACGATCACGAACTGGCGCGTCCCGTTGCACTGCCAGACCGCGCGAAGCCCCTGGCGGCCGTTGGCGCCGACGCCGAGCTCGCCGCGAATCATCGACATGTACGGCGCGAGCCCCGTCCCGGTCGCGATCATCAGCACGTGTTTCGTCGACGCCTTTTCGAGGGTGAAGATGCCCTCCGCCTTCGGACCCACGTACAGCCGATCGCCGATCTGGAGGTTGAAGAGCCGGGGCGTGAGTTCGCCGCTCAGAATCAGCGTCAGATAGAACTCCAGGTACTCGCCGGCCTTACTCTCCGAAGCGATGCAGAAAGCTCGCCGGATCATCCGGTCCGGGTCGGCCGAGGCTACGGCCGCAGCCTGGGCCTGAGCCTCGACGGCCACACGGCTCTCAGGTGTGCCGTCCGTGGACTCGCCGGGGACTACGCTCGGACCGTCGGCGTCGGCTTCCGCAACCCGTGTTTCCCCGGCCTTCACGCCCAAGACCACGTACTGGCCGGACTTGAACTCGAACGGCTGGGCATCCGGCGCGACACGCATGATGTCGAGCCCCGGCGCCACCTCAACCCGGCCGACCAGCGTCGCGTTGTACTTCACCGTCTTTTGCCCTCCGATGAGTCTTCGATGCCCCCGGCCTGCATCGCCCTTGCGAGTCGCAACCATAGGTGGTGCACGCTCTGCCGCCTGTGCCTCTCCAAGCTTGATCCGGAGGGTGAGCCGCGGACCGCAAACGAAAAGCCCCGGAGTTGCCTCCGAGGCCAAGTTCACGTTCAGAAGATGGTCGGGGCGGAGCGATTCGAACGCTCGGCCTCCTGAACCCCATTCAGGTGCGCTACCAGGCTGCGCCACGCCCCGACGAGCGACAGGATAGCAGACGCGAATACCGCCACCATTNNGTGCCTTTGCGGTCTGGGCCCGTGGCCGGCCTCGAGGTTGCTCGACCCGATGTGCCTCGGACGCGCGAGGGACTGCTCGTGCCGGTACGACGGCCCTCGCCCTGCGAGGACCGGCCGCTGGCGCGCTCTCGGAAGACCAGCTTGATCGGCGTGCCATCGAAACCGAACTCGGCCCGGATCTGGTTCTCGAGGAAGCGCCGGTAGCTGAAGTGCACCTGGTCGGCATGGCGGGCAAAGAAGACGAACGTCGGCGGCGCCACCGCAACCTGCGTGGCGTAGAAGATCTTCGGCGGCCCGATCTTGCCGGCCGGCGGTGGCTGCTTGAGCGACGCCGCCCGGATCAGGCGGTTGAGTTCCGGCGTCGGGATGCGCTTGCGGCGCTCGCCCCAGACGTCGACGGCGAGTTCGAGGGCGCGACCGACGCGCTGACCGGTCTTGGCGCTGATCGAGACGACAGGGGCGAAGTCCAGGAACGGAACCTCGCGTCGCATGGACACGACGTACTCGTCGAACGAGCGATCCGTCTTCTCGGCGAGCAGATCCCACTTGTTGAGGGCGATCACGAGGCCGCGGCCCTCTTCGGCGACGAACCCGGCCACGTGGGCATCCTGCGCGGTGAGGCCTTCGAAGGCGTCGATCACCAGGATGGCGACGTCGGCTCGATCCACAGCCTTGAGAGCCCGCAGGGTCGAGTACTTTTCAGCCGCGGGGCCACCGGCCACTTTCCCAGGCCGCTTGATACCGGCCGTGTCGATCAGAACGATCTCGCTCCGTCCCCAGGTGAGGTGGGTATCGATTGCATCGCGCGTCGTGCCCGGGATGTCGCTCACGATCGCCCGGTCCTCACCGAGGAGGGCGTTCAGCAAGCTCGACTTGCCGACGTTCGGCCGTCCGACCAGGGCGACCGAGACCGACTGTTCGTCGTCATCGAACGAGAGAGGCAGATCGGAGTCGCCTTGGGCCGCCATTTCGACGGCGTCATCGTCGCCGTCGAGGATGTGCGATAGCCGGCCGGCGGCCATGTCGCGAGCCCACTCGTCAGACTCAGCCAGCCGCTTCTTGCGGGCAATCTCCTGCTCCGTTTCCGGCGGGAGCGCCCAGACGATGGCGTCGAGCAGGTCGGCAACGCCGCGCCCATGNNTCGAGTTCGCGCTTCTCGTTGTCGGCCTTGTTTGCTGCAACCAGCACCGGGGCCTTGGCGGTTCGAAGAAGGACCGAAGCCTCCATGTCCGCGGGCGTCGGACCGGCGATGGAATCGACAACGAAAACGATTACGTCGGCTTCGCCGATGGCAAGCTTCGCCTGCTCCTGGACCTTCTCTTCGATCGGGTCGCCGGGATGGACCTCGAGCCCGCCGGTGTCCACGACGATGAAGCGGCGGCCGTTCCAGTCAGCATCGCCGTAGATGCGGTCGCGGGTCGTGCGGGCACGATCCTCCACGATCGCGGTGCGGTGGCCGACGATGCGGTTGAACAGGGTGCTCTTGCCAACGTTCGGGCGCCCGACGACGGCTACGATCGGTAGGGAAATCACGATTTGATTATGGCCGATCGCGGGGCCGACGCCGTAACCCTCGTGAATCGCGTCCGTATGCGGCCGGCGGGGCCAATTCAGCGCACCGGAAGCCTATCCCGCGATGATCTCCGGCAGCGATGTCGTGCGGCCGGCCGGGGTAGCGGCGACCATCAGCGCGGCCGTGGCCAATTCCTCGGCGGCCGCCTTTGCCTCGGGGGTCCCGGCAAGCCGCAGGATCCGCTCCGCCACGCAGCGCAGGTCCTCGATCGGAGTAGACGTGCCGCCGGTGACGCCGACAACTTCGGCATCGGCGAAGACGTCGGCGTCCGTGAGGTCTTCCTCCGACTCGATCTGGATCGCCCGCGTGCCGACGATGCCGCACAGCCGCGTCAGCTCTTTGGTGTTGGCGCTGGACCGACCGCCGACGACGACCATCAGATCCACGCCGCGCGCCGCTTCGATCGTGTCCTCCTGGCGCCGGATCGTGACCGGGCAGACGGTATTGACGATCTTGAGNNTGGCAGCGGCCGACCATGAAGGCGGCCAGCTTCTCGAACTTCCAGGGCGGCTGCGTGCTCTGGCTGAGCAGGGCCATCTTCTTTCGCCGCGGGATGCTGACCCAGTCCTCTTCCTCGTCCACGACGAGCGCGTCGGGCGCGAAGCCGAGAAGACCGACGACCTCGGGATGGCGCGGCGTCCCGAGCAGCACGATCGAATACCCCTCGTCGACGAGCTTCTTGATCTCGCGCTGCTCCTGGATCACCCAGGTGCACGTGCCGTCGATGACGTCGAGGCCGCGCGACTCGGCCCGCGCAAGCACTTCGGGGCGGACGCCATGGGCGCGAATGACGACCGCGGCGCCCTCGAGGACCTGGTCCAGCGTGTCGACGGTCTCGATTCCCTGTGCCTGCAGTTGCGCGATGACGCCCTCGTTATGGACGACCTGGCCGAGGGTGTGCGTCCGCTTGCCGGCGGCAGCGGCTTCCTTTGCCTTGTCGATTGCCTCGCGCACCCCATAGCAGAACCCGGTGCGGCGAGCGATGCGAACTTCTCGAACCTTACCCATCGTGATTGAGTATCCCACCGCCGGAGATCACGACGGCTCGGCGCCTTTGACCGTTCCGGCGTAGACACCACGCTGATTCTCGGGGAGCAGCTCCGCGACGTGGCGCATCATCTCGGTCGTAGCGGCCCGCATGGATTCGCGGCGGTCGCCGCCCTTGGCGATCGAGAGCGTGAACGTCTCCCCCACCCTGACGGTCATGCGGCGGCCGAATCGCGGGATGAGCTTGCCCTTGGGCCAGAACCGCTGCGATCCAACGATCGCGATCGGCAGAATCGGGGCGCCGCTGCGGACGGCAAGAACCGTTGCGCCTTCCTTGACCTCCTGGAGCTGCCCGGTCGGCGATCGCGTGCCCTCGGGGAAGATCGTCAGGACNNGGCCGTCCCATCGCCGGGACGACGTAGGCCATCAGCAGCATGCCGTCGGCGTTTGAACAGTGGTTGCAGATGACCAGTACCGGGCCGGAGAGTGGGATCCGATCCAGGCCCTCGACCTTCACACGGGCGAGGCAGGCGGCCATCAGTCGCAGACAAGCGCCGCTGAACCTTGGAAACAGGGGCAGCTTCGCGACCTTCCTAGCGGCCACCCGTGTCCTCCTCTGCGGCGCGGATCGCCCGGATTACAGCTGCGACCGTCTCCTTGAAGCCGTTACCGTCGGTGTGGATGATGACCGCGTCCGAGGCAGTACGAAGAGGCGCTGTTTCGCGGTTGGAGTCGATCGAGTCGCGGGCCCGCAGTTCGGCCAGGATTTGGCCGGCCTGGGCCTCGTCCGTGGTCCTGCGCTGGGCGGCCCTGCGGCGCGCCCGGACTTCGGGCGATGCGTTGAGGTAGATCTTCACGGCCGCGTCCGGAAGAATCACCGTTCCGATGTCGCGGCCGGCCATGATGATGCCGCCGCCCTCGCCGGCCATGGCCCGCTGTCGTCCGATCAGTGCGGCCCGCAGTTCCGGCACCTTCGAGTAGTCCGAGACGGCTCGATCAACGGCCGCACCTCGGACCTCGGCCGTCACGTCCGCGCCGGACGCCTCCACGCGGCGCAGCCGACCGCGGGCGTCGGCTATGAGCTGGACTTCGGGCACGAGGGCCACGAGAGCGGCCAGGTCAGACGGAGAGATCCCACGCTCCAGGGCGAGCCACGTCACCGCCCGATACAGCAGGCCCGTATCGCAGAAGCGATAACGCAGCCGTCTCGCCGCTTCGGCGCCGACAGTGCTCTTGCCGCTGGAGCTTGGCCCGTCGAGGGCGACCACAACGCCGTGACGGATGCCCATCGATTGTTCGGTGCCCTCGGTGGTTGTCACGGATCGCAGGATAGCGCCTGCGGCCGACTCCATGGACTCGGGCTATCGGGGCCGGTGTCAGCGCCGAGCCACGGGCTTGCGGTCGCGGTGCCTGTCAGCCACGCCTTCGGTCCCGCCGCCGCCAGTTTCCGGCACCTGGGCCCTGGGACTCGCCTGCGAACGCGCGCACGACGCCAGAAGCGCGACTTCATGACGTGTCAGGCGGCGCGCCTGCCCCGCCGGCAGGTCGCCCAGCTTAAGCGTTCCAACACGAATCCGAACGAGTCTGCGGACCGGGACTTCGACGACCTCGAACATGCGCCGGATCTGGCGCTTCCAACCCTGGGCCAGCACGACCCGATACCAGCGGTACTCCGGGAACGGCGGCTCGAGCACGGCAGTGATGTTCCGCACCTGGGCTGGAGTGGTGTCGTCCAGGTAATCGAGGCGGGCGATGCCCTCTTCCATTTCGATACCGCCGCGCAGGATCGCCTTCTGCTCCTTGCTGAGCGACCGGTCTACGCCGACGAGGTATTCACGCTCTACGCCGTAGCGCGGGTGGAGCAGGAGGTCGGCCCAGGTTCCATCATCGGTGAAGAGCAACAAGCCCTCGGACTCGTGGTCAAGTCGGCCCACGGGATAGAGCCGCGTGCCGAAGGGCAGATCTGGCGGAAGCAGGTCCATGACCGTGTGGGGCGCGTGCCGGTCGCGCACGGTTGAGACAACTCCCGCCGGCTTGTTCATTGCGAGGTAGTGGCGCGGCCCCGCGACGGCCGGCAGAACGTTGCCGTCGACCTCGACGCGCTGCATCTCCGGGTCTACCTGCTCGCCGATCAATGCCGGACGCCCATCAACGGTCACTCGCCCAGCCCGGACGAGATCTTCGCCGCCCCGCCGGGAAGACAGCCCTGCAGAGGCGATGACTTTCTGGATCCGCTCGCGAGTCATGAGCCGTCGACTCCGCCGCCGCCGACTGTCGGGGCACCGTCGCCGGCCAGCGCCGTGGCCCTACGGTCGTCGTCGGGGTCGACGAAGAGCCGCTCCGCGATCGGGGCGTCCAGCGGCGGCAGCTGCTCCAGGCTGGTGAGCCCGAAGCGCTCCAGGAAGTCGAAGCCAGTGCCGAACAGGATCGGCCGCCCAGGGGCCTCCGATCGGCCCAACTCAACGACGAGACGCCGGTGCAGCAGCGTCCTCAATGTGTAGTCGGAGTCAACCCCTCGGATCCGCTCGATGGTGGCCCTCGTGCATGGCTGGCGGTAGGCCACGATGGCGAGCGTCTCCAGGGACGGCGTGGACAGCTTCGGCGCATCGGCGCCGACGTAGCGGGCGATCAGAGCCCCGGCCTCAGTGGCGGTAGCCAGCTCAACTCGCTCGCCGGAGTCCACGAGTTTGATGCCGCGCTCGGCGAGGCTGACCTGTAGGTCGCCGATCCGGGCGTCGACAGTTTCGCGGTCCACGCCGGCCAGGGTCGCTATCTCCGACCTCAGCAGCGGCCGCTCGGCCACGAAAAGGAGCGCTTCAAGCTGCGATTCCGTAAGCTCGCCCGGCTGCGCCGGTACGGCCGCATAAAGGCCGGCAGTCGAGCCGGCTTCTACTTCGTCCGCCTCATCGGCTTCAGGTAGCGTCGCGTCCATCTCGTCGCTCACGCGAAGGACCCCAGGCTCTCGTCGATTTGGGACCCGCTTTCAACGGTTGCGGTCAAGCGGCGGGCTACGATCGGACCCCACGGCTCCGCTTGTTCGAGCGTGATCTCGCGCCGCTTGGACAGCTCGAGCATCGCAAGGAACGTAACGGCGACGACGACCCTGTCGCGCACGCCGCCGAGCAACTCCTGCAG
>PMJT01000105.1 GCA_003158495.1 Chloroflexota bacterium
CGGCACGAGCCTGATGGGCGGCCGCGGCCGTGCGATCCACGGCTTGATCGGCGGCCTCACGATCGGGGCCATCTACAACGGCCTCTATCTGCTCGGCCTCCCGGTCCAGTACCAGTACATCGCTACTGCACTCGTGCTCCTGGCCGCTGTCGCTGTCGACGCTCTGGCGCGCCGCAATGCGACATCGGGCAGCATGGCCCGCGTGTAGCTCCGGCCTTGGGCGGTTTCGTGGAGAAATCCCGGCTAGACCGGGATTTCTCCCGAGCCGCGCTGGATCAGCCGCGTCGGGATGACGATCCGCTGCGGCGGCCGGGCGTCCCCGGCCATGCGCGAGAACAGCAGCTCCGATGCCGCCCGGCCGAGTTCGGCCGGATCGTAGGCGATGACCGAGACCGGCACCGGCAGCAGGTCAGCCAGTTCGAAGTCGTCGAAGCCAACCACGGCGATCGGGCGCCCGGCCGATCGGATTGCCCGTAGAACGCCGATGCACTGGCGGTTGTTCGCCGCGAAGAAGGCCGTCGCGGGGTTGTCCAGGCCCAGGAGCTGGCGAGTGGCCGTCTCTGCCATATCGACCGCCGGCGATCCCAGTCGAACGAGCTCCGGATCGTAGGTGATTCCCGCCGCCGCAAGAGCGTCGCGGTAGCCGTCCAGCCTTTCGCCCGCAGTCCGAACGCCGACAGAGTCGCCCACGAAGCCGATACGCCGGTGGCCGCGCCTTAGCAGGTGCGCCACGCCCAGCCTGGCTCCGCCCGAGTTTTCGAGCACGACGGCGTCGGCGTCGATGCGACCGCCGCCGCGGTCGAGGAAGACGATCTGGGCCCCCATCCGCCGCTCTGGTTCCAGGTAGCGGTGGTCGTTCCCGGCGGGGACGACGATCAGCCCGTCTACCGGACGATGCAGCAGGTTCGTGACGAGCTCGCGCTCACGAGTGGCATCCTCGCCCGAGCTGCCGATGATGATCACGTCGCCGTGGCGAGCGGCTACGCCCTCGACCGCCTTGGCCACGCTGGAGTAGAACGGGTTCATCAGGTCCGCGACGATCAGCCCGATGCTGCCGATGCGATGGCCCGTTCGCAGGCTGCGGGCGGCGACGTTGCGCCGGAATCCCAGGGCGGCTATGGCCTCTTCGACGTGCCGCTGCAACTCCGGCCGGACGCCGGGCTCAAGGTTGACGACTCGCGAAACGGTCTTGAGACTGACGCCGGCCGCCTCGGCGACGTCGCGCATCGTCGGCTGGCCCGGGCGCTCCGCAGGTCCTGTGGCGACGTCGAAGTCCGGGGTTGCAGGCAGACGGCGGCCGGCCGCCGTCCGCAGCGGCGCGGGCCCGCTATATCCGTCTGTCGCAGTTGGGCCGGCCGCTCCAGCCTTCGTCGAGTCGCTCACGCTTGCGACGTTCCCTCCCCGCTTCGTGCCCGAACACAGTCAAGCATACGAATTCACGTATGCTGCCACGTTTGCGGCGCATTCTGACAACGTTGCCAAGAGTGTCCATCCTTCCGCCAGTGGCGTCAACGCCGATCTCTGAGCGTGGAAGTAGAGTGTGCACTTCAGCCCGAACGAGGGCCTAGCTCAAAGGTTGACAACGTTATCAACGTCGGATAGCGTGACCGAGGAACGAGTCGCGGGCCCCCGCCGCCCAGGATTACGGGTTGCCCGCGTCTTCATCAGAGCTCACCACGGCCGTGTCCCAGGGACGTGTTGTGCTCGGGTTGCGTTGCCGGCACTCAGGTGAGGAGGTGAGGCAAGGGAGACCGCGTTCTGGTGGGGCGACGTCGCCTGGTTCGGTCTGCGTCAGGCCGATGGAGGCCAGGCCTGCCTGGGCGTCGCAGATCCGCCGATCGGGCTCGACGACATGGCATCCGGCGATAGCCGAGCCTCGTCTGTCGGCACATTCAAGGTAGTGAGGTGTAATCCGTGAAGCTCCCGTCGCGGCTTCTCGCCGTGATCTCCGTAGCGGCCATCGTCGCTTCGGCCTGTTCTTCCAACGCGGCCACCACGGCTCCGTCCACCGCGCCCAGCAGCGCTGCCGGCGGCATCTGCACGATGCAGGCCGGCGCGACCCCGATCGAAGCCGTCTCCTGGTGGACCACCGGTGGCGAGTCGAGTGGCTTCAACGCCATCATCAACAAGTTCAACTGCGACAACCCGACGTTCTTCGTCACGAACAGCGCCATCGCCGGCGGCGCCGGCTCGGTTGCCCAGGCCGCTCTTCAGAACCGCGTTCTTGCGGGCACGCCTCCGGACACGTTCCAGGTCCACATGGGTCATGAGCTCCTCGATACGTATGTGACCCCNNACGGCCAACAACCTGACCGCCCCCACGACGTGGGCCGAGTTCTTCACCGTTGCCGACGCCCTCAAGGCGAAGGGCATTACGCCGCTCGCAGTCGGCGATAACGGCATCTGGGCCAACGGCATGCTGCTCGAAGATGTCCTCCTTGCCCAGCTCGGCGCCGACAAGTTCAAGGGTCTCTGGACCGGCAGCACCGATTGGGCCAGCGCCGACGTCACGACCGCCCTCACCACCTACGCCAAGGTCCTCACCTACGTGAACACCGACCACTCGTCCCTCTCCTGGGACCAGGCGGCCGACTACCTCATCCCGGCCAGCGCTGGTGCGCAGCCGAAGGCCGCGATGACGATCATGGGCGACTGGGCCGCAGGTGAGTTCGACAACAAGAAGTTCACCGACTACGGCTACGCTGCTGCCCCGGGTGGCACCGGCATCTACCAGGCCCTCGCCGACTCCTTCGGACTGCCGACCAAGGCAGCGCACAAGGATGGCGTCAAGAAGTTCCTCACCCTGCTCGGCTCCGCCGCCGGCCAGGATATCTTCAACCCGTACAAGGGCTCCGTTCCTGCCAACACCCAGGCCGGCAATCCGCCTGCCGATGCGAAGCAGTACAGCACCTACCAGAAGTGGGCCATGGGCGAGTGGAAGGGCGACACTATCGTCCCGTCCATGGAGCACGGCGCAGCCGCCGCCCCGAGCTGGAAGGGCGCCATCGAAACGGCCGTGACATCATTCGTCGCGACCCCGGACGTGCCCACTCTCCAGTCCGCGCTAGTCGCGGCCTGCAAGGACGCGAAGGTCTGCAAGTAACTCAGGCCCAGGTTCTTATCGGAGGGGGCGACAAGTTCGCCCCCTCCGAGTTTTCGCCCCGACCAGGAATGCAGCGAGACCATGAGAATCAGTCGCGACAGAGTTAGTGCATTGCTCGTGATCGCGCCGTCGATCCTGGCGGTTGCGGTTTTCGTCTACGGACTCATCTTCTGGACCGGTTACATCTCTACCGTGCAATGGGACACTCTTCGTCCCGACTACACGCCGGTCGGCATAGCCAACTACCAGTCGATCTTCGCCCAGAACCGCTTCCTGATGGACATCAGGAACACTATCGTTTTCACGATCTTCTTCATCTCCGCGTCGCTCACCATCGGGCTTCTGCTCGCCAATCTGATCGACAGGAGCATCCGGGCTGAGGGGCTCTTCCGGAACATCTACGTCTTCCCGATGGCGGTGAGCTTCATCGTCACGGGCGTCGTCTGGAAGTGGATCCTCTCGCCGGGCCAGCCGGCCTCGGGCCCCACGCCGGCGCTTCCGCAGGGCGTGAACCAGCTCTTCGGATTGGATCCGGCCTCGAACCGCTGGCTGACCGATGCCCACGTGGTGTTCATAGGCCCCGACAGTCCGATCTACGGGTTCCTGCACAACGTAGGCCTGGGCTTCCTGACCAGCCCTAACATCGGCATCCCGATCGCCCTGCTTTCGATCGTGCTGGCGGCCGTCTGGCAGATGTCCGGCTTCGTGATGGTCCTGTACCTGGCCGGCCTTAGAGCCATTCCCGAAGAGCTCAAAGAAGCGGCCCGCGTCGACGGCTGCACAGAGTGGCGAATCTTCCGCCACATAGTCTTCCCGCTGCTGGTGCCCATCACGCTCTCCGCGATGATCATCCTCGGCCACATCAGCCTCAAGATCTACGACCTCACCGTGGCCATGTCCGGGTCCGGCCCGGGCTTCGCCACGGACACCCCGGCGCTCTTCATGTGGCAGACCACATTCCGTGATGGCCAATTCGGGCGGGGCGCTGCGGTCGCCATCGTCATGCTCGTCCTGGTTGCCGGGGTCGTAGTGCCGTACCTCGTCTGGAACCGCCGGCAGGAGGTTGAGGTATGAGCAGCTCGGCCGTCATCACCGACGTCGAAGAACTCGCACCGCGCAGAGTCATCCCCGTGGGCAAGTCCAGCGGCAGAGGGGCACATTCCCGCGGCATGCGCGCCCGGGCTCTCCGCTTTACCCTGTACGGGATCCTCTTCCTCTTCGCGCTTTGGTACCTGACACCGATCTACATCCTGCTGGTGACCAGCTTCAAGCCCTCGAGTCAGGTCACCCTCGACAGGATGTGGACTCTCCCGTGGCCGCCGAGCCTCGACGGTTTCACGGCCGCGTGGACGGCTCTCGGCCCGAACTTCATGAACAGCCTGAAGCTGGCCATCCCCGCGGCGATCCTCTCGTCGATGCTAGGGTCGCTGAACGGCTACGTCCTGGCGAAGTGGAAATTCCCGGGCGCGGACACGCTGTTTACGCTCATCCTCTTCGGGATGTTCATCCCATACCAGGCGATCCTCATCCCGCTGACCCAGGTGATGACCAACGTCGGCCTCAACGGCTCGATCCAGGGCCTGATCCTGGTCCACGTCATCTACGGCATCCCAATCACCACTCTGATCTTCCGCAACTACTACGCCGCTATTCCGACGGAACTCCTCGAGGCGGCAAAGGTTGACGGGGCCGGCTTCTTCCGTATCTATCGCTCCATCCTGCTGCCACTGTCGGCGTCTGGATTCGTCGTGGTCCTGATCTGGCAGTTCAACTCGGTCTGGAACGACTTCCTGTTTGCCGCCACTCTGACTACACCGAATAACTGGCCGGTGACGGTTGCGCTCAACAACCTGGCGGGCAGCTTCAGCGTGGACTGGAACGTGCAGATGGCCGGAGCGCTCCTGGCCGCACTGCCGACGCTCCTGATCTTCATCATCCTTGGCCGCTTCTTCGTCCGCGGCCTGCTGGCCGGCTCCCTCAAGGGCTGATCGGGACGGTAATCCCTTTTGAAGGGCCGGGGCGCTTGTGCCGCCCCGGCCCTTCACTTTGGCGACCGGTGGAGGCGTCACTGCGCGCAGGCTGGCGGCACTTGTTCGCGAGGTGACATAGCGTTGACACTCTCGGGGCGAGACTGCTACCATCGGCGCAGCCGGTTAGCACTCACAGTATGAGAGTGCTAACCACCACCGGAGCCAGGCCGAATCGGGGATCGGCAGCCGGTCGCGGACCTTCAGGCCAGTGGCAGAAGCCGCTTCCGACGCCGTTTGACAGGTTGGCCGTCCCACCGGCGGGGAAGTGGAGTCAGACATGGCGCGACGGCCACGCCGCACCATCGGTTCGCTGGATGCCAGATCCGACGCAATCCTGCGGGCCGNNCGACGAATACGTGACCTCGGCGACCCCGGTCAGTTCGGGCTCGCTCGTGGACCACTATCACCTCGGCGTGAGCAGCGCCACGGTCCGGAGCATCCTCTCGGACCTGGAGGCGCTCGGCTTGCTGACGCACCCGCACACCTCGGCCGGGCGCGTGCCCACAGACGCCGGCTATCGCTACTACGTCCAGGTCCTGGCGGACGAGTGGCCACTGCCTGTGGTCGAGCAGCGCATGATCCGCCACCAGTTCGGCCAGGTCGAGTTCGCCAGCGAGCACTGGTTCAGACTGGCGGCGACGACGCTGGCGGCCAATACCGGGACTGCCGGCCTGGCGACGACGGCCAAGCCGCAGGCCGCCCGCGTCCGGCGCGTGGACCTCGTCGCGGTCCAGGACCGCCTGGCGCTGCTGGTCGTCCTCTTCCGCGAAGGCACGATGAAGCAGACCCTGCAGAACCTGCCCGCCTCCACGGAACAGGACCAGCTGGATCGCGTGGCCGGGCTGCTCAACGTCCTGGCCATTGACCGGACGGCGTCGGAGATCGAGGCGGCTCTGACGGACCTGCCGCGTGGCGAGGAGGCCACCGAAGACCTGGACCTGCTGTCCCGGATCGGTGACGGCCTGGTCAGGACGATGCGCGAGTTCGACGCCGCCCTGATCGACGATCTCTTCAGCGACGGGCTGCTCAACGTGATGGCCGCGCCGGAGTTCGACCGGAGCGACAAGGTTCGGGCCGTCTTCGCAGCGCTGGAGAACCGCGCCTATCTCGGGTCGCTCGTGGAGAGCGTCGCTCAGGCGGGCACGATCCAGATATTCATCGGTCACGAGAACAGGCCGCTGGAGATGCAGGACGTGTCGCTCGTTCTTGCCCCGTACGGCCGGATCGGACGGGCCATCGGCGTCGTCGGAGTACTCGGGCCGACGCGCATGGGGTATGCACAAGCGATCGCCTCGGTCGAGTTCGTCTCGGGACTAATGAACGAATTGGTGGAGCATCTGTATGCCTGACCGACCGACCCATACCCGAGCGCATCAGCGCGGAGCCGCCGGCGATTGGCCCGGCCGGCCTGCTGATGGTTCGCAGGGATTCTCNNTCCGAGCTGAGCATCGAAGAGTTGGAGTCCCAGCTCGAAGCGGCGAAGGCGCTTGCGGCCGAGCACCTGACCTCGCTCCAGCGGACCGCGGCCGACTTCGCCAACTTCAAGCGCCGCACTTCGGAGGATCGAGAGCGCGACCTCGGGCTGGCCAGCGAACTGCTACTGCGCAAGCTCCTGGCCGTTGCCGACGATTTCGACCGAGCTCTCGACGCGATGCCGGCAGAACTCAAGGGCGTGGGCTGGATCGACGGCGTCGTCCTGGTCGATCGCAAGCTCCGGGCCCTGCTCGAGAGCGAGGGCGTATCGGTAATCGAAGCGGTGGGCCGTCCGTTCGACCCACGCGAGCACGAGGCAATTGCCAGCGTGCCCGGCACCGGCAGACCTGATGGCGAGATCGTGGCCGAGGTACAGCGCGGCTACAGAGTGAGAGACAAAGTCCTACGACCGGCACTGGTCGCCGTTGCCGGCGGTGGCGACTCAGACGGCGACACAACTTCACACACCAACTGACGCTGAACCGACTGAACTAGGAGCGCTGACTAAATGGGCAAGATCATCGGCATCGACCTGGGCACGACGAACTCCGTCGTGGCGGTGATGGAAGGCGGAGAGCCGACCGTCATTCCGTCCGCGGAGGGTGGTCGGACGGTCCCGTCGGTCGTGGCCTTCACAAAAGGCGGGGACCGGCTCGTCGGCCAGCTCGCCAAGCGCCAGGCGGTCACCAACCCCGGCAATACCGTCTACTCGATCAAACGCTTCATGGGTCGCCGTTTCGACGACGCTGAAGTAGCGCACTCCCTCGGCCTGGTCCCGTACAAGGTCGAGCGCGACGCCCACAGCGACGGCATCAAGGTCGTGCTTGCCGACGGCAAGACGTACACGCCGCCGGAAATCAGCGCCATGATCCTGCAGAAGCTCAAGGCCGATGCAGAGGCGTATCTAGGCGAGAAGGTCACCGAGGCGGTAATCACCGTCCCGGCCTACTTCGACGACACCCAGCGCCAGGCGACCAAGGACGCCGGCCGCATCGC
>PMJT01000189.1 GCA_003158495.1 Chloroflexota bacterium
GCGTTTGCACCACTCGTCGACCCAACGGATGTTGACGAAGTCGACGATGGTGGGGGCGAGATGTGGTCGCCTCTCGGCGGTGTATGGAGTCGTCGTGGCTGATTCTCCAGTTTCGTTCCAAACCCGAACTGGGGCTTCGCTCCGTGAGTTTACGGAATTGAGCGCTACCGCGCTTACACAATCCCCGGCGGCCCACGCCTCGCCCCGCCGACGCGCGCCCGAGGCGGCGTCTACTGGACGCGGACGACCGTCTTGGCCTTGGACCAGTGGCGCTCGAGCTGGTAGTAGTCGCGTTCCTGCTGAGCGAAGATGTGGACGATCACGGCACCGAAGTCCAGGAGCGTCCAGTGTGAATTGGAGCCGCCCTCGCGCCCGATCGGCCGGACGCCCTCGTCGCGCAGCTTCTCGGCGATACCGTCGCCGATAGCGCCGAGCTGGCGCTCCGAGCCGCCTGTGCAGATGACGAAGTAGTCCGCCATCGACGTCAGTTCGGACACGTCGAGGAGAACGATCTCCGCGGCCTTCTTGTCCTCAGCGGCGTCGACGATAAGCCGGGCGACTTCGAGCGCGGTCAGGCGCGCGCCTCGAGCCCGGAGCGATTCCTCGATCTCGGGTTCAGTCAGCTCCGCGAGGGCAGCCTCTGCCTCGATCTCGGCCTCCAGGGCGTCGGCCAACGCCTCGTCGGCTTCGCGAGAAGCCGCGTCGATTGCAGTTGTCGCGAGTGGCTTTCGCCGTCGCGGCAAACCGTCGGGGCTGGGCATCGCTTCGGTCGAAGCTCCTGCGGGCGAGGAAGTGGAATCGGTCACGTCAGGCGGTCCTCATGGAATTGTCGGAAAGATACAGCCGATGGTCGCGGATGTAGGTCTCCACGGCCGGCGGCACCAGGTAGCGGATCGATCGGCCGGAGGCCACTCGGGCTCGGACATCCGAGGCGGAATGGGCGATCAGCATGGTCTTGATGCACTCGACGCGGCTCATCGACGCCGCTCCACCGGGTAGCAGCGCGCCGAGCCGGCGACCAACGGGCATCGGTGCGCCGGGTCTCGCCACGACGGCCAGCCTGGCCAGCTCGAGAAGTCGGGCCGGCTCGTGCCAGCTCTTGAACAAGGCCAGGGCTTCGACAGAAAGAATGAAGTGAAACTCGCGGTCGACGCCCTGCCGGGCGGCTTCGCCGGCCAGCTCCGAGAGCGTGTCGACCGTGTAAGAGGGCCCGCTGCGCTCGAGTTCGATCGGGCACATCGAAAAGCCTGGGTTGCCGGCGATCGCCAATTCCACCATGGCGGCGCGCTCGACTGCCGGCGTCACCTGCTCCTCGAGTTTGTGCGGCGGCATGGCGGCCGGGATGAACAGGACGCGATCCAACTCCAGTGCCTCCCGAACCTGATCGGCGATGATCAGGTGGCCGAAATGGATCGGGTCGAATGTGCCGCCTAGAATCCCGACGCGGCGGGCGGCGGGATCGATCCAGGGACCGGCCGAAGCATTGCCGTGGGTGCCAGCGCCCGACGTCACGTCGCTTCTCGCGGCTTCGGTCACCGCTCGTCCCAATCGTCGGGTTCCCATTCAAGTTCGCTGCCGCCGATGCGCACGGTCTTGCCCGGGGCAACCCCCTGGCGGCGAAGCTCTTCGTCGACCCCGAGCCGGGCCAGTTCGCGCTGGAAGCGTTCGGCCGACTCCTCGACGTCGAAGTTGGTCTGGCTGGCCAGCCGTTCGATCTTCTTACCGCGGACGACGAATATGCCGTCCTCGATATCGACACGGAACGAGTCGCCGACGGATTCGATGTGGTGGACGACGACGCCCTCGGACCTCGGCGGCTCGGAGAGTTCTCCGGCATCGGGCAGGAGGGAGGCCAGGCTGGCCTTCAACTCGTCAAGACCCTCGCCACTGACGGCTGAGATGGCCACGACCGGAACGCCCTGGGCTAGGCGAGCGTCGCGGAAGGCCGGCCAGGCTTCGCGCGCTGCCGGTTCGTCCATCTTGTTGAACGCCACGAGCATCGGCTTGGCGAGGAGCGCCGGGTCGTGCGCTTCGAGCTCGTCGCGGATGACGTTGTAGCTCCACTCGGGATCGCGGTCCACCCCGTCGACCATGTGGACGAGGATCCGGGTCCGCTCGACGTGGCGCAGGAAGGCATGGCCGAGGCCGGCGCCCATGCTGGCGCCTTCGATGAGCCCGGGCACGTCGGCGATCGTCGGCCGGCGGTTGTCCCCGCCCGCCGGATCGATGCCACCGAGGTCCAGGACGCCGAGGTTCGGCTCGAGGGTGGTGAACGGGTAGTCGGCGATCTTGGGATGAGCGGCCGTGATGGCCGCGAGCAGCGTCGACTTGCCCGCATTCGGCAGCCCCACCAGCCCAATATCGGCGATGAGCCGTAGCTCAAGGATGATCCAGCGCTCCTCGCCGGGCTCGCCCCTCTGGGCGTGATGCGGGGCCTGGTGAGTAGAAGTGGCGAAGTGCGTGTTGCCGAGACCGCCCTTGCCGCCACGGGCGACCATGAGAGTCTGCTGTTCGGCCACGAGATCGCCCAGGAGCCCGCCGGCCTCTTCCTCGAAGATGCTCGTCCCGGGCGGAACTTTGAGGGTCAGGTCGTGGCCGGCCTTGCCGTGCTGTCGCTGTCCCAGGCCACGGCCGCCGGGCGTGCCCTTGAAGTGATGGTTGTGGCGGTAGTCGCGCAGGCTCGTCTCGCCCGGGTCCACCGTCAGGTATATGGAACCACCGCGGCCGCCGTCGCCGCCATCCGGACCGCCGCGCGGCACGTGGGCCTCGCGTCGGAAAGTGGCAGCGCCGTCACCGCCGTTGCCGGCGTTCACGTAGATTCGGACTCGGTCGAGGAACATGACTCAATTCTCGCACGCGTCAAGCGCGCGGCAGCGGGGCTGAGAGGGAGACGCCTGAGCAGCACGCCGGGCCCGCGGCAGCTTCGGCCGAAGAGCTCGCCCGGGGCGGCGAAATCCCCAGGGGCCATTCCCCGCCCGAAGGCCCGCCACTCAGTCCCTGGCAGACGCGTCCAGACTCTTGGTCAGGGTCGCGAGGAACGAGACGTTGTTGTCCGTCTTCGCGAGCCGGTTGAGCAGCAGTTCGATGCCTTCGTTGGTCCCGACCGCGGAGAGCATTCGCCGCATCGTCCAG
>PMJT01000017.1 GCA_003158495.1 Chloroflexota bacterium
CCGCCCGCCATGGCGGTGCCGCTCAGCCCGTGGACACTATCCCGTGGGGTCAGGCAGCCGATGACAAGGTCCCAGGCACCCCCCGCGTTCCGCCAAAGTTCGACCCTGGTGGCGCTTGCCGTAGCCCTGGTCCTGCTGGCTTTCCAAGGCGGCTTCTTGGTGACAGCCGTTTCGAGCGGGCCCAGCGCCTCACCGGCGATTGCCAATGGCGCGATCTCGCCCACTCGGTCTCCGACGACCTCGCAGAATCAAGTCGAGGCTGCCACCTCGAGGCCGTCGGCCAGTGTCGGCGAAGGCCCGTCGATCAGTTCGAGCGCGAGCCTGACCGAGGTCGGCGACGCGACGACGGTGCCCACCTCCAGGCCGACGAGGGCGCCGACGACTACCCGAACTCCCACTCCCACTCCGACTCCGACGCCGTGATTCTTGACAGCGGGCATCCATAGGACGATTGAGGCGCTGAAGAGCGCGAGCGTTCGGAGCGGCCAGCGATCGGACCCGTTCTGGCAAGTGCCGAGATGCGATTGCCCAGCACACGCCTGAGGTGATCAGCCGGCCACCCCGTTGGGCACGTCGACCTCGCCCTCAAATGCCATGCAAACCTCGACGGGTCCATCCGAGTCCTCGTCGACCATGCCTTCGTAGACAACGAAGCAATGGGTTGAATGCCTGACTCCTGCCTGATCGAGCACAGCCATGAAACTGTCGGTTGGGGAATTGGCGCGGTCCATGAGTCGAGTCTGGGCCCTGCCTCTGGGGCGGAGTCAATACGCTGGCGCCCACGCGCACAGGTTGTGTCAGCCAGAACCCGGCGGTTCTCTATGTGACCTGACGCTCGTGCGAAGGTGCCAGCGAGTCAGATTAGGGGTGCCCAGATTTCGACTGGCGGAAACTGTTCGGTCCTCACCCATTGCGCCGTATCGCTTGTCCCAGGCCTTGTCTCCGGGCACAGTGCTCGGGCTGATCGCGATATACGTGGGGTGGACAAGGGGCGTATGTTTGTCGTCCTACGACCCATGGTGGGTCGGTGCTGGCGCAGCGATGACCTCTTAGCCATGACCGTCAAACTTGAGGCGGGCGAATGAACTTGATCTGTTGGTTCCGAGACCACAGACCTTGCCAGTGCTGGATGTGTTGGGACGAAGGGCTAAGGGTATGCTCGCGTTGCGGGACGGCTCTGAGCTTGCCGATCAGTGGTGAGATTCTCGCCGCTCGACATGTCAGACCTCGGGCAAAAGGTGACGCCCGACGGCTGCCGCAGCCGCAGCCGCGTTGGCATCCCTAGAGTCCGAGGCTAGGACATCCGCTGGGTCAGCAGAATCGACGAGTTCTGTCGGACCCGCGGTCCGGCCGGTGCCCAGAACGGGTCGAACTTGAGTTCCGGCGACGGTTTGGCGGTCCCATAGTCAACGCCATTCAAGGAATCACGGCGTCGGTATTGGCGTCGGTGTNNGCCGTTGGGCGCGGGCGAAGGAGTTGGCGTTGGCGTGGGAGTCGGTGTCGGCGAAGGATTCGGCGTTGGTGTTGGGGTCGGCGTTGGGGTTGGGGTCGGCGGCAAAGTCGAACCCGGCGCCCTCGTCGGCCCGGAGGTGGGCATCGCCGTCGCGCCGCCAACCTCGGTCAGGCCCGCGCTCGAACTGGCCGAGGGGCCTTCGCCAGGGCGGGTCGACGGGATCGAGGTGGAGGCCTCGGCTCGATACTGCGAGGCGGTGGGAACCCGAGTGGGCGAGATCGACCCGTCAGCAATCGCCGGGGGGGAGGTGGGCGCGCCCCAAACGGCCGCCAGCAAGAGGCCGCCTTCCAAGGCCACCAGGACGACGGCGGCGGCCAACACCAGCAGCCTAGCGTTTCGGCGGAGACGGTCGGGTCGAGGTATCGACGCCGAAACGACCGGGCGCGGGATATCCGGGCCGGTCGGCGCGAATGGCAGCTGCGGTCGGCCTGCGCCGACCATCGACTTGGCGAGGCACGTCAGGCAGCTCCGGCGCGAAGTGCTCCAGCACTCGNNTGGCGGCATTCGTGGCAGAAGCGGAAGCTCTCCACGAACGACTTGTAGGCCTCATCGTCCATCTTCGCCAGGAGTTGCAGGCGGGCCGTTTCGTAACCGGAGCCAAGGCCTTGCTGATCGCGCAGGTTACGACCGGCAGCCATTGCCATCGCCCGGAGCCTGCCGGAGAAGCCCAGCCGGCGTCGCGACGGCGACAGAACGAAGCGTGTCTTGCACCGCTCGCACGCATACTGGATGAGCGCTGGGGCTTCCTGGGAGATTGTCATTTGCTGGACTGACTCACGGCAAATGTTCCTTAGCTAGCAGGGACGCGCGGTCGATTCATTACGTAGCGAGTTCATTGGTGTGGCGCTCCAACGAATAGAGCCAACCCGCCCTTGTGATCCGAGCGCTTCGGGGACGCGATGAACGTCCCACCTGTGACTCAGGTACTTTCGTACATAGAGCCGGCCTTGGCTACCAGTAAGTGGGAAAGCGGTGACAACCCACACGGGCCAGGCGGTCCTCGAGCTGCTCGGCGAACCAAGGGCAGCCTCCGTGGCTCCTGGGCGTGCGCTGGTACCGCCCAGCCTCGGAAACGGCCACGAAAAGGCCGGCTGGCCGCCTCCCTCCGGCCTGACTTATCCACAACATCGTGACTCTGGCCCGTGGACGGATGTGCACGGCACACGCCACCGTTGGGTTGCACCCACGGCGGTCAGCCCGCCGCGCAGCCGCTCGACTTACCGCCGGGTAAGGCAAGCCGCCCGGGGAACCCGAGCGGCTTGCAACCATGAGGCGCTGGGCAGGCCGGGGGCCGTGGCGTCTCGCGAACGGAGGGAACGCGTGGCGACGAGGGCGAGGCACCTCCCGTGGCCCGTCCAGTCGCCCGGCTGCCGCACCTCAGTCGAATACGTACCCCGTGTAGGTATTCGTGGCCCCGCCTCCGCCTGCGAAGGGCACGGTGGAGCCGCTGCCGAGGCCGAAGAGGCCTTGGTATATCCCCGTTCCACCCAGGATGACCCAAGTGAACTTCTCATAGCCCCCGCTGCCGCGGACCAGGAGCCTGAAGAAGATCGTGTCGGTCTTGACGAGACAGGTGAACGTCTTGGCGACAGTGAGGACGTAGGGGTTCGAGTCTGGGCCGCCGACGATCCAGACCAAACCGGTATCCGCCACGGTCCCGGACTGACAGATCGGGCCGCGCACTGTGTCGAAGGTCCCCAGGTTGTGGGGTAGCCCGACGACTGTCATGTCGGAGACGATTCTGACCTGCTGCGGCTTGGGTTGCGCGGCGGCGACTGGTCCGAACACCGATGCTATGGCCAACGAGGCCGCCAGGGCCGCGACGAGCGCTCGCGCCCGATGGCTAGATGAGCGCATGGCTACTCCCTGGGACGCTCATCGCGGGTCGGGTTCGCCAGTGCCTAGGCGCGGTCCCGGCGGCCAGGGTATGGGCCACGCGTCGAAAGCTCCCCCGCTGAGCACATTCTCTCTCACCAGGGTCTATACGTCCGGCGCTAGCGACGGCAGAGCCGAAACGCCGACCGCGGCACGCGCCCCTGTGAAGCTCGCGAAGCCACTTGGCGAACTTGGGGCCGATAAGGCCCGGGCGAGTGCTGCCGATAACGACGGACAGGATTGGTTTGAGTATGTCGCGCCTCAGGCGACGCCGGCCG
>PMJT01000125.1 GCA_003158495.1 Chloroflexota bacterium
TGCGCGGTGCGGAGCCTACTCCCATTCGATCGTTGCGGGCGGCTTTGAGCTTATGTCGTACACGACTCTGTTGACACCTGGCACTTCGTTCACGATCCGGGAGCTGATTCGGCCGAGCAAGTCGTACGGGAGTTTGGCCCAGTCCGCCGTCATGGCGTCCTCTGAAGTGACTGCCCGGATCGCCACGACGTTCGAGTACGTCCGACCGTCGCCCATGACGCCAACGGATCGGAGCGGCGTGAGGATCGCGAACGACTGCCAAACCTCGCGGTACAGGCCGGCGGCGCGGATTTCTTCGAGGACGATGGCGTCCGCGTCGCGCAGCGTACCCAGCCGCTCGGCGGTTACTTCGCCGATGATTCGGATTGCGAGACCCGGACCGGGGAACGGCTGGCGCTTGACCATGTAGTCGGGCAGGCCAAGCTCCGTGCCGACTGCCCGGACCTCGTCCTTGAAGAGGTAGCGCAGCGGCTCGATCAGCTGGAACGCCAGGTCGTCCGGCAGGCCGCCGACGTTGTGGTGGGTCTTGATCTTCGAAGCGGACTTCTCCTTGTCGGAGGTCGCCGATTCGATGACATCGGGGTACAGCGTGCCCTGGGTCAGGAAGTCGATGTGGCCGAGCTTCTCGGCCTCCTCCTCGAAGACGCGGATGAACTCGTTGCCGATGATGCGGCGCTTCTGCTCGGGGTCGATGACGCCGGCGAGCTTGGCCAGAAACCGGTCGCGAGCGTCTACGACGATGAACCGGACGCCGAGCTCCTCGAAGGTCCTCTGGAGCTGCTCCGTCTCGTTCTTGCGCATCATCCCGTGATCGACGTGGACGCAAATCAGCCGATCGCCGACCGCCCGGTGGACGAGCGTCGCGGCCACCGACGAATCCACGCCCCCCGACAGGGCGCAGAGCACCTGGCCGTCCGTGCCGGTTGCCTTGCTGTGCTCGTCGACGCGCCGGCGAATCTCCTCGACGTTCGCGGCGATGAAGTTGGCCGGGGTCCAGTTCCGGCGGGCGCCGGCGATGTCGATGACGAAGTTGCGCAGGATCTCGCGGCCGTGCTTCGTGTGTACGACCTCGGGATGGAACTGGATGCCGTGCATCCTGCGGGTTGGGTCCGCAACGGCGGCGTAAGGGGTCGAACCCGTGCTGGCCGTCGGTCGGAAGCCGTCGGGCAGTCGCCGGATCGAGTCGCCGTGGCTCATCCAGACCGACTGGTCGGCCTCCAGGCCATCGAACAGACCGACTTGCTCCGAGATGGACACCACGGCCGGCCCGAACTCCTTGCGCTCGAAGGACACGACCTCGCCGCCGAGAGCCTGGGCCATGAGATGCATGCCGTAGCAGATGCCGAGGATCGGGACGCCGCTCGTCCACAGTGCCGGATCCGGGTGCGGCGAGCCCGGATCGTAGACGCTGTTCGGTCCGCCGGAAAGGATGACGGCCTTGGGATTGCGGGCGGCGATCTCACTCCAAGGGGCGTCGAAAGGCAGGAGTTCCGAGTACACGTTGAACTCGCGGACGCGCCGGGCGATCAGCTGGCTGTACTGGNNGTACTGGCTGCCGAAGTCCAGGACGACGACCGAATCCGCGTCCGTGCCCCGAACTGGATCTGGAATACCGGTGCCCACTGCCGCCTTCGCGTCGCTCAATGCCGACCTCCGCTACTTACCGGAAGTCTACCGGGGCGGCGGGGGTTGGTGCGCCTGTCGAAGGACGGAGGCGGCTAGCCACGCTCCGTGGGAAACCCTTGCTTTCGCCAGGTCTCGAGACCGCCGTGGAGTTCCTTNNGGCAGGTTGATCGCCGTGGGGAGATGCTCGCGGGCGTAGGCTTCGGGGTAACGCGCGTCTACGACGACCAGGTCCGCCGTGCCGGCCACGATGTCCGCGTACAGGTCCGCGGGGTGTCGCCGATCGACGAAGGTGCCGACCCAGTGGATGCGGGCCGTGGGCTGCGCCGGGGTCTCCACCTGGGCGATCGGGATGCTGGCGATCGGCGCCGGCGATATCAGAAGCTCGAGGAAGGGCTCGTCATCGGCAATCGACGGCTCAGTGGCGGTGACGGGCGCAGTCGGCATCGGGCGGGTTCTCCAGTCTGGTTGGCGTCGTGCCGGGAATAGTAGCCACTTGCGACAATAATCGCGAGACGTTCGGTGCCAGCAGGCCACGCCGCCACGGTTGCGATTTGGTTGCGGCGCGAAAGAGGCGGGCGAGCGAAGGGATGCCGAGCGCTTGTCCGACCGGCGCTACTCGTCGTCCAGATTCGGAGCCAGCCATCGAGCGGCTTCGGCGAGGGACCAGCCTTTGCGGCGGGCGTAGTCCTCGAGTTGGTCCGGGCCGATACGACCCAGGCCGAAATACTGGGCTTCCGGGCGCCAGAAGTAGAAGCCGGAGACCGACGCCGGCGGGAGCATCGCGAACGACTCGGTGAGGCTCACCCCAGCCCGCGCCTCGGCGTCGAGCAGCGAGAAGAGGGTCGCCTTTTCCGTATGGTCCGGGCACGCCGGGTATCCCGGCGCCGGTCTGATGCCTTGATACGCCTCGCCGATTATCCCGGCCTTATCCAGGGCTTCACTCGGGGCGTAACCCCACAGGTTTCGGCGGACTTCGGCGTGCAGCCACTCGGCCGCGGCCTCGGCCAGGCGGTCGGCGAGGGCCTTGCTCATGATGGCGTGGTAGTCGTCGTTGGCGGCCTCGAACCCGGCGGCGAGTTCGGCCGAGCCGAACCCCGCGGTGATGGCGAAGCCACCGAAGTAGTCCGGGACGTGCAGCGAGCGAGGCGCCACGAAATCCGACAGGGCCACGTTCGGGCGGCCGGGCGGCTTCTCCATTTGCTGGCGCAGGCTGTGGATCACGGCCAGCGGTTCCTCGCGGCCGAGCGCCGCTGCGTCCTCGTAGACTTCGATGTCATCGCCGACCGACGCCGCGGGCCAGAAGCCGGCGACAGCCCGCGCGCCCAACGAGCGCTCGGCCAGAATTCGGTCGAGCAGCCGGCGCCCATCTTCGTATAGCGACCGCGCCTGCTCGCCTGATCTCGGGTCGTCGAGGATCGCCGGGAACGCACCGCGCATCTCCCATGCCGCAAAGAAGGGTGACCAGTCGATCCAGTCGACGAGTTCGGCCAGCGGCACCGCGATCTCCCGAGCGCCGACGAACGACGGCGCTGGCGCCGCCCGCCCGAAGTCGACGCGCGTCGAGTTCCGCCGGGCAGCCTCGATCGAGACCCGAGTCACTCGCTCACGCCGGCCCGCCCGCTCGACGCGAGTGGCTTCCTGGTCGGCCGCGATACCGGCCGCGTACGCCACCGCACCGCCGCCCAGCAGCTCCGAGACAACGCCCACAGCCCTCGACGCATCGGCTACGTGCACGACCGGCGCCGAGTACCGCGGCGCGATCTTGACCGCGGTNNACGTCGCCCTTGACCGTGGCCATGAGGATCTTGCCGCGCGGCCGCGTGTCGCCCAGCGCCGCCTTCTCCGCCTCGAGGTACGGCACGAGATGGGCGACGGCCTTCTTCATGACGCGGGCGCTCTTGACGACCTGCGGCAGGAACATCTTGCCGGCGCCGAAGAAGTCGCCGACCGTGTTCATGCCGGCCATGAGCGGGCCCTCGATGACCTCGATCGGGTGCGCCGCCGCCAGCCGGGCTTCTTCGGTGTCCTCGACGACCCACGTGTCTATGCCTTCGACCAGGGCGTGCGTCAGCCGATCTGAAACCGGCAGCTCACGCCACGAAAGGTCCGTTTCGGGGCGGGCCGCGCCGGTGCCCGAGTACTTTGGAGCGATTTCCAGGAGCCGTTCCGTAGCGTCCGGTCGGCGGTTCAGGACGACGTCCTCGACGCGGCCGAGCAGCTCGGCCGGGATTTCCGAGTACACGGCCAGCTGTCCCGGGTTGACGATGCCCATGTCCATGCCGGCGGCGATGGCGTGATAGAGGAAGACGGCGTGGATCGCCTCGCGGACCGTGTCGTTGCCGCGGAAGGCGAACGAGACGTTGCTGACGCCGCCCGAGACGCGGCCGCCCGGGATCTCGGCCTTGATCCGCTTCACGGCCTCGATGTAGGCGACGGCGTAGTTGGAGTGCTCCTCGATGCCGGTCGCGACGGCGAAGATGTTCGGGTCGAAGATGATGTCGTCGGCCGGCAGGCCCGCCTGCTCGGTCAGCAGCCGGTGGGCTCTCTTGCAGATGTCGACCTTCCGTTCGACCGTGTCCGCCTGGCCCTTCTCGTCGAAGGCCATCACGATGACGGCCGCGCCGTAGCGGCGTGCCAGCCTGGCCTGGCGCAGGAACTGCTCCTCGCCCTCCTTGAGCGAGATCGAGTTCACGATCGGCTTGCCGCCGATGCAGCGCAGCCCGGCCTCGATTACGGACCACTTGGACGAGTCGACGACGATCGGGACCCGGGCGATAGCCGGCTCCGTGGCGACCATGTTCAGGAAGCGCGTCATCGCCGCTTCCGAGTCGAGGAGCGCCTCGTCCATGTTGACGTCGATCGCCTGGGCGCCGCCGTCGACCTGGTTGCGGGCGATTTCCAGCGCACCGTCGAAATCGCCGGCGACGACGCGCCTTGCGAAGGCGCGCGAGCCGGCCACGTTGGTTCGCTCGCCGATGTTGAAGAAGAGGCTGCCCTCGCCGACGTTCACGGCCTCGAGGCCGGCGAGCCGCAGCGCCTGCGGCCGGGCAGGCACTACCCGCGGCGGGAACTCGCGTGCGGCCTCGGCGATGGCAGTGACGTGGGCCGGGCCCGTGCCGCAGCAGCCGCCGACGATGTTGACGATCCCTGCGGCCGCGAAATCGCGCATGACCGCGGCCATCGCCTCGGGCGACTCGTCGTAGCCTCCGAACTCGTTGGGCAGGCCGGCGTTGGGGTGAGCGGCGACGAACGTGTCCGCCAGGCCGGCGAGCTCCTCGACGTGGGCCCGGAGCTGCCGCGCACCCAGCGCGCAGTTCAGCCCCACAATCAGCGGCCGGGCGTGGCGGATCGCGTTCCAGAACGCCTCCACGGTGTGACCGGAGAGGGTTCGGCCGCTCGCGTCCGTGATCGTGCCGGAGATCCAGAGCGGCACCTCGAAGCCGAGTTCCTCGAACACGCCCTGGATGCCGAAGATCGCAGCCTTGGCGTTGAGGACATCGAAGATGGTCTCGACCATGAGCAGGTCCGCGCCGCCGATCAGCAGGCCGCGGGCCGCTTCCGCGTAAGCCTCCGCCAGTTCCTCGAAGGTGACGGAGCGGGCAGCCGGGTCGGCTACGTCCGGGGAGATGGACGCGGTCTTGTTGGTGGGGCCGAGGGATCCGGCGACGAAACGCGGCCTGCCGGGCTCGCGCGTCTCGGCGGCGTCGGCGGCCGCCCTGGCGATCCGTGCCGCTTCGACATGGATCTCGTAGACCACGTCCTGCAGGCCGTAGTCGGCCTGGGCGATGCGCGTCGCGGTGAACGTGTCCGTCGAGATGATGTCCGCACCCGCGTCGAGGTAGGCGTCGTGCACGGCACGCACCACGTCCGGCCGGGTCAGGGTCAGGACATCGGAGTCGCCGCGCAGGTCGCGCGGGTGGTCGCGGAAGCGCTCGCCCCGAAAGTCGGCCTCCTTGAGGCCGTAGCGCTGGATCAGGGTCCCGGTGGCGCCGTCGAGGACGAGGATGCGCTGCTCGAGCAGAGGCCGAAGCAGTTGGAGACGTTCGTCCCGTGTTCGGGCGGCCCCGGACCTTGCGGCGGGCGCACTGGTAAAGACTTGAGTTTCGGTGGTCCTGCCTCCTTCCGGATAGCAGTGTACCGACCGGCCGAAAGCGCACCTTCGATGCGCGGCCGGGCCCACGAGTCCGCGCCGTGTTCCGGCGGCCGCGACCGCCGGCCCAACGCCGCGGCCGACGCATGCGGACAGCCCTTCGGCCATGCGGAATCGGCACAGCGAAGGCATCATTGCGCGATGAACGAGCCAGTTGGTGCCTTGCCCGGCGGCGGTGAAGCTGCGGCCGTTTACGACTGTGTGATCGTCGGCGGAGGCCCGGCCGGACTTTCCGCGGCCGTGAACCTGGGCCGGTTCCGGCGATCCCTACTGGTCATCGACGACCGCGACGGCCGCTCCCTCTGGAGCCAGACGACACGCAACTACCTCGGCTTCCCCGACGGGATTCCGGCGGCCGAGATACGGCTCCTCGGCCGGCGCCAGGCGGCAAACTACGGGGCACGTTTCCTGCTGGGCCGGGTCACCGGGGCTGAGCGTGCAGGCGAGCTGTTCCGGCTTCACGTGGAAGGCGGCACCGGTCGGGACGGCGCTGCCGGCACCGACGCCAACGTGACCCGTGACCAGGAAGTAGGACGAGACCTCGGCGAAGTGAGCGCCAGCGGGGCTGAGCAGATCCTGGCGCGGACCGTGATCCTGGCCACCGGAGTGCGCGATCCGTTTCCCAGGTTCCCCGGCTGGGACCAGTGCGTCGGCCGAAGCCTTTTCTGGTGCATCTTGTGCGACGGCTTCGAAACCATCGACAAAGCCGTCGGGGTCGTCGGCGACGACGAAGCGGCGATCGAGATGGCGCTCGATCTGCTCGACTACACCAGCAGGGTCACCATCGCGTCAGGCAACGGCGGCGGTTTCAGCGTCCCGGAGTCCAGGCTGGCCGACCTAGCGGCCAACGGGATCGTCGCCCACGCCGCTCGCGTGGCCTCGTATCCCAACTCGAACGGCCGTATCGAAGCACTCGTCCTCGACGATGCGGACAACACCCGGATTCCGGTCGACATGGTCTTCACGGTCCACGTCCCGATTGCACGCAACGAACTGGCCCGACAGCTCGGCGTCCAGCTGAACGCCATCGGCCAGATCGTCGTGGACACGGAGCAGCACACCAACGTCCACGGGGTCTATGCCGCCGGCGACGCGACGAGCGTCCACGACCACCAGGTCAGCGCCGCCGTCCACGAGGGCAACCAGGCCGCCTGCGCCGCGAACTACCACCTCTACAGGCCCGCCCAAAAGGCCCCCAACCAGGAGGAATGCTGATCGGGTAGCGCGGCTGCTCAGAGGCTGAGGTCGCCGGGCCGGAACGTTGGCTTCTCGTCAGGTGTTGCCGACGAGCGCACCTACCAAGCGAGCCTGAGGGCGGCGGCTCGGACGCGGCCGCAGAGTTATTGCCGTTCGCAACTCGTAGTTGCGTCTACGGAGGACACGGCCGTTCTCGGGCGCCGATCGCCGGCAGGGGCGCTCTCGTCGTGCTCAGATCAATCATGGCGACTGGCTCGACAGCTGCGTGTCGTGACCTCGCACGGCTGGCTCGGTCCTTCCGGCTCGCGCTGCGCAACTGGCATTTGCGAATCGCAATCTGGGGCGCGGCCGCCCGACGACCGGCTCCCGGTGCTCCGCTTCCCTCGCCATCGGCACCCCGGCCGGCGATCGGGGGTCGCGCTGAGCACTCGAGCGACAGAGGCTTCGTTGTCTGCTGCGTTGCGGGNNGGCGTGATCGAGCCGAGCGGCTCCTGGAGCGGCCCTTCGATGCGGGCGAGGCGACGCGGTGGCAGCAGGCGCGTGAGAGCGGGCACTCGGAAGAGCGACGCGGCGCGCATTCGTTCGATCGAGAAGCCGGCGCGGCGCAGTGCCCGCCGCATGTCCAGCGGGGCATGGTCGTGGTGGAACGGCTTGTATTCGACCGCACCCGGCTCGAACGGCGACCAGGACTGGCGGCCGAGCAGGTGGCGGGCGATCGACTTCAGGTTCCGCTTGTTCGCGTACTCGAGCACGAGCACGCCGCCGGGGCGGACGACACGCCCGAGTTCGCGAATGACCGGGATTGGGTCGTCGAAGTGGTGCATGACCCGGACGCACACGACAGCGTCGAAGTAGCCGTCGCGGAAGGGGAGTGCGGCCGCATCGCCGAGGCGGACCTCGTACCTGGCGTCACCGCCGAACGTTTCCGCGGCAGCGGCCACGTGGACGTCGGACGAATCGAGCAGCACGACCGAGTCGTAGCCGATGTACTCGCCGGCCAGCCGGCCGAAGCCGGCGCCCACCTCGATCAGCCGCCTGCCAGAGAGTGGCAGGAGCGCCCGCAGCGCGATTCGGTCGCACTCGTCTTCATAGGCGCGGGCAGCCCAGAACACGTCGCGATAGCCGAGGTCCTCGTAAGTGGCGAGGGGGCTGCGGCGCGGCTCGGGGTGGGTCAACGGCCGGGCATCGCAGACTGCGGATGCGTTGGCATCCGCGCCGGGCGTCAGGATGGGCTGGCTGCGCCCACAGCGCGACGATGGACTGCGAACTCGTCGGCATTACCCGACCAGCCGCAATCGCAGCGGACGACGTTGGTCCGCGCGTTGTACTCCTCGATCAGGTGCGACTTGACCGGCCGGAGAGGGTTCGGGGCGACCGAAGTTCGGACTGGCCGAGCCATGGTTCCTCCTCCATCTCCCATCCCTGGCGCCGCCGCCGCGACTTGTCCTTGGACGACCGCCGCGAAACGGATCAACGGGCGCTCGGACACGGCCACGCCAATCGGGGAGTGGCGAATATTCTAGCAGAGAAGCTGCACTCCCCTCGAATCAATCCCCTCGAACCAACTTCCTGCCGTTAGGGCTGAGTCGGACCGAAGGCTGTGTTGACCGGAGGCAACGTTTGCCCCGCAACTGGTACTACGGTCAACACCGTACCTCGCCGGGCCGTAGAATCAACTGCGGCGAGGAGAACTTCAGGGGACCCCGTAATTGCCCGTCGAATTGCTGGCTGGAATCCTCCTGGGGAGCGTGGCCGCAAACGCTGCGCTGATCTTCTGGCTGTCCCGTTCACGGCAGATCAAACTCCGCTGGCCAAGGCGCGTCACGGGCGCTTTCGACTCGTCGCGATCCAGGCCGCCGACGGACGACATTCCGACCCTCCCGCGGCGCCGATCGCTATTCGTCGCGGAGAGCCCCGACCATCGGACTCCGGTCGCTGCACCGGCCGCCGCCCAAACGGGCTACTCGGCCTTGAGCGCCTCCGGGCTGCCCACCTCTCGCTCACCCCTCTCCCAGACGCTGCCGCCGGACCTGGCCGAATTCCTGTCGCGACCTGCGACCATCGCCCCCGGCGCCGAGGGTTCGGGCGTCGCACCTTTCGATGGCATAGACAGGCGCGCCGGCGGTTCCGCACCCGCCGCGAACGATCTCGGCTCCGGCGTGATGGCCCGGGTCAGCCCGCCGCAGGCCACTCTCACAGCCGGCATGACGCTCGACGCCCTGACCGGCCTCGAGGGACCTGCCAGTTGGAGCCGGATCATCGAGACCGAGAACGCGCGGCTGCTGCGCTACCGCCGGCCGGTCACGATCGTCATGATCGAAGTGGAGGGGTTGCGTCGGCTGGCCGAGCGCCTCGGCGAGGACCCGGTCAATCGACTCCTCCCGGTCATCGCCGACGCGCTCCATCGCCAGGCTCGCGCCACGGACTGGGTCGCCAGAATCGGCGACGGCCGGTTCGCCGCGTTCCTGCCCGAGACGGACGAGATCCAGGCCATCAACTACGTGGAGCGCATCCGTCTCGTCTGCGAGCCGTGGCTTGCCTCGGCCGCGGTGCCGCTCTGGCTGGCCATCGGTTGGTCGGGCCCCACAGCATCCTCGGATCTGGAATTCGCCATCCTTCGAGCGGAGGAACGAATGAACTCCGACCGCCGCATGCCTGGCAGGTCCGTCCAGCTGCCGCGGGTCGTCCCGGCTCGAGTCGTGTCGGTTTCGCGGAACGGCGCGACGTCCGGTGACGAGACGGAAGACGGCGACTCGGCCGTTCCACCTGCCGAAACGGGCAGGTCCGGGGAGTGGATCGGGTCGGTGGGACGTCCGGAGGGCCCGCTCGGAGAGCAGGCAGGCGACGTTTCGAGAGGAAGTGGCCATCGCAAGGCGCCGCGGACGGCCTCCGTTCCCGAACGCCGAAACGAAGGATGAGTTGCCGAATGGATATTTGCTCGACTCTGCGATACCTATCTGGTCACGGCCATTTACGCGGTGTAGGCTGCGCGTGTTCTCATCGGCCTAGGGACCCGTCATGTAGGCCGACATGAGCTTAGGGCCAGGGTCCCGGCGAAGGGACGCGCTGGTAAAGAAGGAGGCTCAACTAGTGCTGAACGAGATCCTGGCGAAGATGAACCAGAACGAGAAGCTGATCGGCCTCGGCGCGGTGATTGCCGTAGTCGGTTGGCTCTTCGGACTGATCCTCACCAGCAGCTGGTATAGCTACTCCGGCGCACAAACGCTCGGGCTGCTCGCCGTCGTCGCTGCAGTCGTCGCGATCGCGGTCCTTTATCTCAAGTACGCGCCTAACTCGAGCGTCACCTGGCCGCTTCCTCTGACCATGATCCTGCTCATCCTCGGCGCCGTGGCGGCGGTTGTGGCCCTGATCGGCCTCTTTCAGTCGTTCACGTACGACCCGTGCGGCGGCCTGTGCAATGCGTTCCTGAACCAGTACGGAGGCGGCAAGCCGGTCACCCTTTACATTGCCGCTCTCGCCGTGCTCGTCGGCGGTGGATTGATGGTATACGCGGCGTACATGGAATGGGTTGCCGCGGGCAAGCCCACCAAGTAACTCGTTCGCCCAACAAAGCGGCGGTCGCCGAAGGGCGACCGCCGCTTTCTATTTGGCGAGCTGCGTTGCGAGCTGCCGGGCCGGCGACCTACGCGGTTCGGGCCGGATCGGCCGCCTGGGCGTGGACCACGCGGAAGCAGTCCGAGCAGTAGACGGGTCGGTCCATGTGCGGTTTGAAGGGCACCTGGGCCTGGTTGCCGCACCTGGTGCAGACGACGGCGAAGTACTCGCGCGGACCGGCAGGACCGCCGTTGGATTGGCCCGAGGCGTCGCTGCTTTCCCGCATCGACCGCCGGCTTGCCCGGCAGCTGGGACAGCGTTTGGGGTCCGAAACGAACCCCTTCTGCGTGTAGTACTCCTGATCCTCGGCCGAGTGCACGAACTCGGCGCCGCAATCGACACAGGTCAGGGTCCGATCGACGTAGGTCACGTTTCTCCTCCCGGAGCCGCGGGTACCGCGCCGACGGATCCGGAGACAGGCGAGCCACGGACTACCCGACCGCCCCGAGACGCGGGGAGGTTGGAGCGGGTCGGGGATTTACGTCTTCGGTTCGTATATGCCTGTCTGGGACGCACCGGCAGGCCGGCAGAATAGCAGCGGATCCGGCTCAACCCAAGGGTCGTTGCGGAGAGTCGTACACCGGTTCCACTGCAGCGACTCGTTCGAGGATCGCCCCAGCCGGCCGAGCGAGACGGGGCCCCGGACGGGACCATCGAGGGATGCTCCAACTGGGCTGTGTCCGGGGCCTCGGAAACTGGCACAATCGCCCCGTCAGCTCGTCCCGGCGACATTGGTTGCCGTGGCCCGCCGGCGCCCGATCCACCGGTGAGCGGCACGTGTCGCGCATGAGGAACCACCCGTCCGATGCTGCGGTTGCTTCACACGGCCGACGTCCACCTCGGGGCGAGGCACACGGACCTGGGGGAGCGAGCCTCCATCCTTCGTGAACGCCAGTTCGCCGCCTTCCGTGCCTCGGTGGATCTCGCCACAGCCGAGAAGGTGGACCTCTTCCTGATCGCCGGCGACCTGTTCGACTCGAACACCCAGCCCCGCCGCTCCGTAGAGCGCGTCGGCGCCGAGTTGGGTCGCCTTGCCCGGGCAGGCATCAGGACCGTCATTATCCCCGGCACCCACGACGTCTACGACGGGGCCTCGATCTACCGCTCCTACGATCTCGCCGGGATGGCCCAGGCCGCCAGCGACTGGGTCGTGGTCCTGACGCCGTCCCTACCTGAGGTGGTCTTCCCGTCGCTCGATGCCATCGTCTACGGCCGCGTCTTCGACACGAAGCGATCGCCGCGGAGCCCGCTGGCCGGGCTGGACGCCACGGCGGACACGCGCGCTACGTGGAAGATCGGCATGGTCCACGGCGCGTTGTCGATCCCCGGTCGCACGGACACGGACTCGGTCGTCATCACGGAGGAGGAGATCGCCCGGACCGGGCTCGACTACCTGGCCCTCGGCCACTGGCACTCGGCCGTCGAAGGCAGGGCCGGTAATGTGTCGTACGCCTACTCCGGCGCCCCCGAGCCGGTCGCGGTGGACCAGGACGGTGCCGGCCAGGTGCTGCTCGTCACCCTGGAAGAGCAGGCGGGCCGGCATGTCGTCGCAATCGAAGGCCGGCGCGTCGGTCTGACCCAATCCGAGAAGCTGGACATCGATGCCGGAACGGTCCACAGCCAGCCCGAATTGATTGAGATGCTGGGCCGGCAGGCCGATCCGAACCTCGCCTTCGATGTCCGACTGACCGGGCTCTTCCCGGACGAACTGGATCTGGACCTCGACGAAGTCGAGAGGGCGCTCTCGCCGTCGTTTCTGCGCTTCCGGATCCGCGACTTGTCGATCCCGTCGTCGCCGGAAGGCGTTGCGCCGCCGCCGGACACTGTTCTAGGTGCATTCGTGCGGAGCATCGAAGACCAGATCGCGGCGCTCGAAGCGGCCGCTCCCGCCGCCGCCCCCGGCGCCCCCCGAACCGCCGCCGAGGCCGACGAAGTCGCCGACCTGCGCGAGGTCCTGCGGCTCGGCCGCCATCTCCTCGAAGCCCGCCAGGTGACGCTGTGAGCGGGAGATCGAAGCGATGAGGATCACTCGCCTGCAGCTGCGCGACTTCGGCCGCCACCGCGACCTCGACGTGGCCATGGCGCCCGGGTTCACCATCATTCGGGGACCCAACGAGGCCGGCAAGTCGACGATCCAGCGAGGCCTGGAGCTGGCGCTCTTCCGCAAGTCGACCGCATCATCCGCGGAACTCGAGGCGCTGCGATCCTGGGGAGCCGCCGACGACCATCGTTCGACCATCCGCCTCGAGTTCCTGACGGACGACGAGTCGGCCCCCGAGGGCATGGCCGGGCCGGGCGTTCTCGAGAAGGAATTCCGCGGCCAGAAGGGCCGCGTCTCGCTCGAAGTAGGTGGCAAGATCCACACGGACCCGGGCAAGGTCGAGGAAGTCATCGCGGACCTGACCGGTATCCCGAACGAGGCCTTCTTCCGGTCCACGGCGTCGATTCGCCACGAAGAGATGGACAACCTCGATCGCGACGAGGGCGCACTGCGCGACCGGCTCCAGGCGAGCATCGGCGGCGGAGACAAGGGCTCGTCCCGGGCCCGGGCCCGCCTCGAAGAGGCCATCCGCGCCCTCAAATCCAAGGGTGACAAGAACCCCGGCCGTCTCAAGATCGCCGACGAAGCGGTCAATCGAGCCCAGCAGGCCCTCCGCAACGGCGAGGCCGCTCTCCAGAAACTCGAGAGGGATCGCGACGACCTGGCCCAGGCCCGCGATGCACGCCTGCGAACCGAGACCGCGCTGTCCGAGAGCCGGAACATGCTCGAGGCGGCGCGCCAGGCCGAGCGGCTGCGGTCGGATCGGGCCGTTGTGAGCGAGAAGTTCGGGCGGTACCGCCAGGCGGCAGAGGCGCAGCAGCGGCTCACGGACCTCGAGGCGATGCCCGAGAGGTCCATGTCGGGCCTGCGCGAACAGCTCGACCGGATGCGGACCCTGCAGAGCCGCGTGACGATCCTGCAGGAGACCCTTCACGAGGACATCGGCCCGGCGGTGGAGCCGGACGAGCCGGAGCCGCCGTTCATCGGAACAGCTGTCATGGCGGGTCTCGCTCTCGTCGCGGGTGCGGCAACGATCCTGTTCGGCATCTCGGCGCCGCTGGTCCCCATCGTCCTGCTCGGCCTGCTGCTGCTCGGATTGGCGGTGTACCTGGCTCTTCTCACGAACGAGCGCCGCTCGCTGGCGATGACGGTCCGCCGCGTCAACCAGGCCCGCGACCGGGAGCGGACACTCCGCCGCCAGGGCCGGGTCGGAACCGAGGAGGGGCTCCGGGTGGCGACCTCCGCGGTCGCGAACATCCTTCGTGAACTCGGCGTTCGCGACATCGGTGACGCAGAGAGGCTGCTGACCAGCGAGCAGGCGCGCCGGCAGGAGATCGCCACGCTCCAGGTCCAGGTGGCCGCTCTGCTGGCCGGCCAGAACTCGGCGTCAGTCGTCGAGTTGCGCGACAGAGCCGCCCTCGAGATGGAACAGAAGACCGCCGCGCTCAACGCCCTCGGCCCTATCGCCAACGATGCCCGTGCCCGCGAGAAGCTCGAGGCCGAGGTTCGCGACCGGCAGGCCGCCCTGGAACGAGCCCGCGACGCCGAGGCCGGCGCCATTGCCCGCGTCGAGGCCAATCCCGTCGACGCGGAACAGGTCGCCGGCGAAGCCGAGCGGCTGGTCACGTGGGAAGGCCAGCTGGCCGCACTCAAGCGGCGGCTCCGCATCTACGAGCGGACGCTGGCGGAGATAGAGGTCTCGGAAAGCGGAACCATGAAGAAGGCCACCCGCTTCCTCGAGCAGCAGGTGGGCCGGGATCTCGGTCGTCTGACCGGCGGCCGCTACCAGCGCGTGACTATCGACGACCAGACGCTCGACATTACCGTCTGGGCCCCGGAGCGCAACGACTGGGTCGCCGCGTACCAGCTGAGTAAGGGCACGGTCGACCAGGTCTTCCTGGCGGCTCGTATCGGCCTGGTGAGGCTCGTGACCCAGGGGCGCCGGCCGCCGCTGGTCCTGGACGACCCATTCGTGACGTTCGACGACAAGCGCGCCGGGCGGGCGGCCGTCCTGCTGCGCGAGCTCTCGTCGGATTTCCAGGTGATCTACCTGGCTTGCTCGGACCGCTATGACGGCCTGGCCGATGCCGTGGTGGAACTATCGGGCCCATCCGAAGTAGACGCCCCGGGCCCCGAACCGGCGAAACCCGCCGTGGCGCCGAGCGCTCGCGTGGCAAAGCCGGCTGCGCCCGGGCCGCAGGCCCTGCCCGAGACGGCGTCTGCGTCCGA
>PMJT01000222.1 GCA_003158495.1 Chloroflexota bacterium
ACCCAGCACGACGCCGATGGCCTGACTCAGCACCGATATGACGACCGTTATGTACACGGCCCCGAGCAAGCCTCGCGAGAAGGGAGATACGTCTGTGAAGAAGACATGCCAATCGAAGTTGAACGCCTGCTGGCCGGGCTTCGCGGCGCATCCCTCGACTATCAGGGCAACCAACAAACATCCGGCCAGCGAGGCTGGCCGGATGCCGTGACCGCGAAACACGCTCATTGTCGTGACGCGGGTTGCTTGGCTAGGGGTTGGTCGAAGTGACGGCGCCCGACTGGACGTTGTACTTCGTGAGAATCGCGGTGTAGGTGCCGTCGTCGATCATCGACTGCAGCGCAGTCTTGACGGCAGTCTCGAGGGCAGTCGGGCCGGAGGTGCCCTTCTGGACGCTGATCCCTTCCTTGACCAGGGAAAGCGTCAGGTTCGGCACGAGCTCGAACTGGTCGGGATGCTGGGTCACGTAGTAGCCGGCGACCGGCGAGTCGGTGAAGTAAGTGGCGACCTTGCTGGTCTGGAGGGCCAGCAAGGCATCACTGTCCTTCTGGTAAGGCTTGATGTCGATGGCGGCCTTGCCCGCGTCGGTGCAAGCCTTGCTGAGGCCGGTTGTCTTGTAGTCGCCGGCGCCGTTGAGATGATCGGCTTCGGTGGTGCCGTTCTCGACGCCGACCGACTTGCCGCAGAGATCGTTGGTCGTGGCGATGGCGTTGGGATTGCCCTTGGCTACCACGAACGACTGGCCGGCCTGGAAGAACGGGATCATGTCCACTTGCTTGAGCCGGTCCGCGTTGATGTTCTGGGCCGAGATGATGATGTCGCACTTGCTGCCCTTGAGGGCGGCGATGATCGTATCGAAGACCGTGTTCTGGACCGCCATCTTGAGGCCGAGCCTGTTAGCGATCTCGTTGCCGATCTCGATGTCCGAGCCGGTCGGGTTGCCGTTGGCGTCGAAGTACTCTTGCGGCGGGTAGGGAATGTCCGAGCAGATGGTCAGGTGGCCGGCGACGACAAGCTGGTCGGAAGGCACCGAGCCAACGACCTTCTGGGTCGGAACGGCCGTCGGGGTAGCCGTCGGGGCCGCGGTGGGAGCGGCGGTTCCGGCCGCGGTCGGGGCCACCGTGGGTGCGGCCGTCGGCGCCGCGGTGGGCGTGGCTGCCGTCGATGAGCAGGCACTGACTACGAGTACTGCTGCGGCGAGGATTCCGGCGATGCGGAATCGAGATGAAATCACGGTGCTCCTCCTGTCCTCCGGGGCCTCATACGCCGCATCCGTCCGCCCCTCGGCGCGCACGCGGGCCTTGANNNNGGATATTCCAGAGCCATCGGTGGCACATCCGCGCGGAGTGGCTATGCTCTCGTAAATGCCCCGCCAGCTGCCTCGCCGGATGCCCCTCGCCGAGCTCCACTGTCACCTCGGCAGCGCGGTCACGCCCTCGATCATGTGGGGCATAGCCCACGAGCAGGGGATCAAGCTCCCGACGAAGGACTACTGGGAATTCCGCGAGATGGTCACCGCCTCGCCGTCCCGCGGCCACTCCTTCGACGGCTACCTGCACCTCTTCCACTGGACGGAGTTGATCCAGTCCTCGCCGCTGGCGATGGAGCGATCCGTCTACGAAGTCGTGGGCGGGGCGTACCGCAAGAACAACATCACCACGATCGAGTTGCGCTTCAACCCGATGAAGCGNNCTGCGGGGCATGGACCGGGCGACGCTCGAATACCCGATCCGACCCGGCCTGATCTTCTGCCTCGACCGCGCCTTCCCCTACGACCTCAACGAGATCATCGTCGAGAAGGCGATCGCCTGGCGCGACCGCGGCATCGTCGGCATAGACATCGCCGGCCCCGAATCGATGACCTTCCGGCCGGCTGACTACCGCGACATCTTCAAGCGCGCGCGGAAGTTCGGCCTGGGCATAACCGTCCACGTCGGTGAGGCCGGCCCGGTCGAAGAAGTAGCCGAAGTCATTACGCAACTCGAGCCGGATCGAATCGGCCACGGCGTCAAATCGGCCTACGACCTCAGGACGATGGGCATGCTACGAGAACGCGGCATCGTGCTGGAGGTCTGTCCGACCTCGAATCTCCAGACCGGCGTCGTCTCCGGCTGGGAGGAGTTCCGCTGGATCTTCGACCAGTTCCGGCGCAACGAGGTTCGCTTCGCCATCAGCACCGACGGCCCGGAGATGCTGCGGACCTACATCCGCGACGAGCTGGCCACGCTCGGGCGGCTCGGCATCCTCTCCTACGACGAGCAGGTCCTCGCGGCGCAGACGTCGCTCCAGGCCTCGTTCGTGCCGAAGGTCAGCGACGTGGCCGCTGCCNNGGTCGCGTGGCACGGCCGAGTGACGTGGCCACGCCCAGCCCCGGGGCTACTCCTCGATCGGCTCCACGCGGTACGTGCAGCTCCGGCCGCCCGATGGAATGTGGCACTCGCGCGTGACCTTCGCGCGGAGCACTTCGCCAAAGAGCTCGAGTTCTTCCTGGCACGCGATCGGGTATGGGCTCGAGACCCCGGAAATGGCGCAGTTGTGTTCGCTCAGCCAGATCGTGCCGTCGGCGTCGCGCGTGGCGCGGCCGAGATAGCCCGTCTCGTCCTCGTAGATCGCCACCTCACGGACCCGCTCCCAGAGCGACGCATTCGTCGGCAGGCGCTCGGCCAGCCGCGCTGCGATGCGAGCCTTGAGCTGCTGGCGCCGTGCCTCGAAGACGTCGTGGATCAGCTTCTCGCCGCCGACGCTCCGGACCGCGGTCAGGATCGACTGGGTCAGGGCCCCATAGTTGGCCGGAAAGAGGTCCTGGGCGGCGGGCGTGAGGTCGTAGACGTGGCGTGGCCGGCCTACGCCGTGTCGGCTCAGGCTGCGTGTTACCAGTGCGGCCGATTCGAGCGTTCGAAGCTGCTGCAGCACGCCGGTGCGGCTTGCGCCTACTCGCTCCGCGATCTGGTCGGGCGAGGCCGGTCCGCCCGTCCGCAGGGCGTAGAGGACTTCGCGCCGAAGCGTGGACGAGGCACCCGGTCCGGGCGTGGGCGTTACCAGCGGCGTCGCCGTTCGGACCCGGCGCTCGATCATCTGGGCGTCGGTCGCGTGCTCGAAGGGGTGAGCCGGGTCGTGCCCGGGTTCCGAGCCGTTGCGGAAATTGGGCCCGAGGCCCATTCGCGCGGCCGTGGTGGCATTGGCCGTCAGGGCGGTCGGGCCGCCATTCGAGGCGGTCGAGGCCGTGGTTGGGCCCGATGACGAAACAGGATCCCGGTCCATGGCGAGAAAAGTAGCAGTGCGAGCCAAAACCTGCTCGGCCCGACGGCCGGGCCCACCGTCGGACCTCGCCGTGATCTCTGCTAGACGTGGACTCGCCGTCGCGGCTCCTTTACCGTACGATCCAACTTGACCCCGACGAACGTGCCGGCCCGCCACAGTTGCGGCCCGGCTCGGCGCCGGCGGTCCGCTAGCCGGCTGCCAAGGAGCCCACGGTGCCAGAGATCCGAGCCTTTCGCGCACTTCGCTTCGACCCGGAGAAGGTCGGGGACCTGAATCGCGTTGTCTCGCCGCCCTACGACGTGATCGGCCCCGAGCTGCAGCAAAGTCTCCTGGCACGCCACCCCGCCAACTCCGTTCGCCTGGACCTGCCCGAGATACAGGCCGGCGAGGCGCCTGACGATCGGTACAGGCGTGCGGCCCGGACGCTCGCCGGCTGGCGCGTCGACGGCACGATCCGCAAGGACCCGATGCCGAGCATCTACGCATACGAGCAGACGTACCGCGTGCCGGGCAGCGACCAGGTTCGTACCCAGCGCGGTTTCTTCGGCCGGCTCCGCCTCGAGGACCTGGTCCGAGGCTCGGGCGTGCTGCCGCACGAACGCACCCTCTCCGGCCCCAAGGAAGACCGATATAAGTTGCTGCGCGCGACCGGCGTCAACACGAGCCCGGTCATCGGCCTTTTCTCCGATCCGACCGGCAAGTCGAACGCGGCCCTGGCTGCGATCACCTCGAAGCCGGCCGACGCGGACGTCACCGACGACGACGGCGTTCACCACAGGCTCTGGGCCGTGCCCGCAGACGGGCCTCTCGCGAACCTCGTTACCCACCTCATCGAGGCAGCGTCACGCCGTCCGATCACGATCGCCGACGGCCACCACCGCTACGAGACGGCCCTCAAGTACCGCGACGAGCGGCGTGGGCAGAAGACCGGCGAGTCAGATCCGGCGGCGGACTACGTCATGATGCTTTTCCTCGAGACCGACGGCCAGCGGCTCACGGTGCTGCCGACGCACCGCATCGTCCGATCCCTCGGCGAGGACGGCGTCCGCGACCTGCTGGACCACGCCCCGTGGCTGTTTGACGTCGCGCCCGTTGCCGACCGAGCCGAACTCGAAGCCGCGTTCTCGTCGGTCGACGTGCCCGGCGGGCAGGGCCGGTTCGGGCTCTGGACTCGAAGCGGCGGGGCGGTGCTCAAAGCCAGGCGCGGAGACTTCGCTATCTCGCTGCGAGAAGGCGGGGCCGCGCTGCGGAGGTTGGACGTCACGCTCTTGCAGGCGGCCCTGGATCGCCTGTGCGGCATCAACGCCCAGGCCATCGCCGCCGGTCGGCTGGCGTACAGCAAGTCCGTACGCGAGGCCCTCGATTGGGTAGATGCCGGTCGCGATGGCGCCGACGCGACCTTCCTGCTCGATCCAACGCCGGTCGCCGAGATTGCGGCCGTCGCCGCCGACGGCGATGTCATGCCCCAGAAGTCGACCTACTTCTACCCCAAGGCCCTCACAGGCCTGATCATCAACCCGCATGAATGGTGAAACCCGACGCGGAGTTCATCCGCAGGGACCGCCCGCGAGGACGACCTGAGAATGAGTGACAACACGCCCGACGAACTCCACGTAGCCCGACCGCATCCGGTCGGTGCTAACGGCCGCCCGATCCGCAAGGACGAAATCGAGATCCCAGAGCGCGGACTCTATGTGGAGTCGTGGATGCCTGAGAGACGCTCGCGCCGCCGGCCGCTGCTCTTCATTCACGGTGAGCTGACCGGCTCCTGGATATGGGAGCGATATCTCTCGTACTTCGCCAGCCGCGGTTGGGAGGGCCACGCCCTCAACCTGCGTAACCACTTCTGGTCTGAGGCTACGGACATCGCCTCGGTCTCGTTCGACGACTATGTCGACGACGTCGTCGCCGTGATGGACAAGCTCGGCTACAACGCCGTAGCGGTCGGCCACGGTATGGGCGGACTGCTGGCGCTCAAGGCCGCGGAGCGGCACTCGGTCAGCGCCGTAGTGCTGCTCGACAGCGAACTGCCGCGCGACCTGCGGCCCGCCGTTCGACGCCACGAGCTGCGCGACATCCCGGACGTGTACGGCCGCGACCTGATCGGATGGGAGACGCTGCCCGAGAAGCTGCAGCGCGACAACCGCGACCTGACCATCGCCGATATCGTGCGGCTGCAGCATCTATTCGGGCAGAAGCCACACGACTCGGGCCTGGCCAAGCGAGAGATCCTAGAGGGCGTCCCGATCGATCGGTCGCGCCTCTCCGGCGTGCCCATGCTCGTCGTGGGTGCCGGTCTCGACGGCACGTCCTCCGCCACCGGCGCGGAGCGCCTGGCCGACTGGCTCGGCGGCACGTACGAGCCGTTCGGGGCGCATTCGCACTACGGGCTGGTGATCGGCGAGTCGAGCTACCAGCAGGTCGCCGACGGAGTGCGGGGCTTCCTCGAGTCGCACCGTATGTAGGTCGGCTATGCGCCGGACGCGCGATCCCGGATGGCGCGCACCGTCTGGTCCTGCTATCATCCCGCCCGGCCCGCCAGAGGGCGGGCAACCGTGCCGCATTCGTCTAGAGGCCCAGGACACAGCCCTCTCAAGGCTGAGATCATCGGTTCGAATCCGATATGCGGTACCAACTCGCCGACACCTAACGCCCCCGGACCGCGCCCCGGGGGCGTTCTCTTGTAGTCGACGGGGGACCACGAGGCCGTCGTCGAACGTCGCAAGATGACCGAGGGCCGGGCAATGGCACGGCCCTGAAAGCATGGAGCCGGTCGGCGGTTCCGGGGCCACGATGGGCCTGGACAGGGCGGCTCCGCCATTTTTGGAGACGGGCACATGGCGTCTGACAGGCGGCAATCTGGTGCGCCATCGACGATTCTGATCGGCCTGGCCCTCGTCGCCATCGCGATCCTCGTCGGTGCGAGCGTGGTCGCATACGCGGCCGCTCAGTCTTCCGGCGATCAGGCGCACAAGGCGACGGCCTCTCCCGACGCCTCGCCGACGCCCGCCATCCTGGTCGACCAGACGAGGGCTCCGGTTGCCGGTCGCACGACCGTGCGCTGGTTCGTGGGCCTGGGATCAGGCACCCTCATGTCGCAGATAGAGGCCCAGAAGGCCTTTGTCGCCAACTACAACGCCACCAACAAGGACGGCATCACGATCCAGCTCGAGGCCGTCGAAAACTCGACCGCCGCGGAGGTCCTGCGGACCGAGATCGCGGCCGGCAACGCGCCCGACATCGTCGGCCCGGTGGGCGTCATCGGTCGGAATGGTTTCTCCGGCGCCTTCCTGGACCTGACCGAGGAGATCCGGAAGAACAACGTCGATCTGACCGCGTACGACTCCTCTGTGGTCACTTTCCTCCAGGAGGGCAGCGCCCAGATCGGCCTCCCGTACGACATCTTCCCGGGATACATCTGGTACAACAAGGACATGTTCGCGTCGGCCGGGCTGCCCGATCTGCCGACGAAGATCGGCGAGCCCTACCAGGGCCAGCCCTGGACCTGGGACAATCTGGCCAAGGTCGCGGCAAGCCTTACGGTCGACAAGAACGGCTTCCGCTCCACCGATCCCGGCTTCGACAAGAACGGCATCGTGAAGTACGGCATGGACTTCCAGTGGGCCGACGCTCGCCGGATCGCATCGTGCTTCGGCGGCGGGACGTTCCTCGGGCCCGACGGCAAGACGGCCCAGGTCCCGACCATTTGGACGGACGCGTTCAAGTGGTACTACGACGCGATCTGGACGGGCCACTACGTGCCGGATGGCGCCGCCGAGTCAGGCTCGATCCTGGCGTCCGGCTATCCGATGAGCTCGGGAAGGCTGGCAATGAATGCCGGCTGGGCCTGGAGCATCATGTCGATCGCATCCGCGGCGGCCGAGTCCAAGGTCAAGAGCTGGGACATCGCTGTCATGCCGTCTTGGAACGGGACGACGACCTCGCCGCTGGACGTCGACACTTTCACCATCCTCAAGACCAGCAAGAATCCCGACGCGGCGTTCAAGGCAATGCAGGCCATCATGGCGGACCCGAGCCTGATGACGAACTACGGCGGTGAGCCGGCGCGCAAGGCCGACCAGGCGGCGTACTTCGCCAGCTTCGACCGGACGCTGGCGCCGATCTTCCCGGGCAACCACGTGACATGGAGTGTCCTGACCGAGATGGCGACGGTCCCGGCGATCCCGAGCCACGAGGCGGATATGCCGAACGCGACGAAGGCAAACGCGGACATCACGACGTTCCTCACCAGGCTGAAGAACACGGCGGGTCTGAACATCGACACGGAGCTGGCGAAGCTCCAGCAGACCCTGCAGAAGGATTTCGACTCCGCAGCTGCGCCGTGAGCCGGGGCCGCGAGAGGCCATGCTGGGTCTGTAGGTGGCGCGTCGCCGGCGCGAACTCTGAGCGGCGGGCGCTGCACGGGGGTGCCGACTCGACCGCTGCGCCCTGCTAGCATGACCGGGCCCGCGGCGCTAGAGGCTAGGGGACTTAGCCCGGATCCGACCGCGCAGCCGATCAGGAGATGGCCATGGCCGACGATCCTCAGCAGCCCACTCAGCCGCCGGTCGGGGCACCCGGCGCCTGGCCTCCGCCACCGCCGCCGTTCCAGCCGGGTGGCTATCCGCCGCAAGCCGGGCCTCAGCCCGGCTTCCAGCAGCCCGGCTTCCAGCAGCCCGGTTACCCGCCGCAGCCCGGTTACCCGCCGCAGCCCGGTTACCCGCCGCAGCCGGGCTATCCGCCCCCAGCCGGCTACCCTGGCGCGTACCCGCCTCCGGGCGGATATCCGCCGCCCCCGTACGGCCAGTCCGCCGGCTACCCGGCGCCAGCCTACGGCTATCCGCCCCGCTACGCCGGCTTCTGGATCCGAGCCGCTGCGCGGATCATCGACAGCTTCATCCTGGTGGCGGCGATCATCGTCTGCGCTATCACCATTATCGGTATCGTCGCCATTCCGTTCGTGGCGCTCGGGTACTTCCCGTACCTGTGGTGGAAGCGAGGAGCCACCTTTGGGCAGAGCGCCCTCGGGCTTCGCGTCGTGCGCGAGTACGACGGCGGCCCGATCGACGGCGGCATGGCCGTCCTGCGCTTCATCGGCACCATTGCCAGCGGAGCGGTCTTCTACCTCGGCTACATCTGGGTTGCCTTCGAGCCCCGCAAGAGGGGCTGGCACGACATGATCGCGGGGACCGTGGTCATCCACGTCAACTAGCTCACCCGCGGTTCTGCAGAAGGGCGGAGGCCTCGCGCCTCCGCCCGTTCGTCTGCCGGCCGCCCGCGTTTCGTCAGGCGATCCCGGTCCGGCGCGAGGGCGCCGACGGCTTCTTGCAGGCCCGCGACGAAGTCCTTCGAAGGCCCGCCCGACCCACCCGTTCGGCAGCACTGAGACCCCCTTCTCATCCCCGAAATGGTGGGTTCTCACCGCGGTTGGGCCGCTCACGAGCAGCCGCGGTAGAACGGCCGTTCTGTGGAAAACTTGGTGGAAGACTTGGTGGAGAAAACCCCTTCCCGGCGGCCTCGACCCCGCCTAGCATGCATCCAACCTGCCGCGGAGGAGAAGCACGCGGGGGACCGGATCCCTTCCTGGACCGAGCCTGCGGTCCGTCACCAGGCATTGGAATCGGTGTGGGCACGCACGGAGGAGCGAGTAGCTGATGGATTCGCGCAGGCGTCCCGAGGAACAAAGCCCCATTGACGGTGCTGTCGACTTCGTCCGGTTCTGCCATCGGCGCAGGCGCGTCGGCTGGCCGGAGTTGTACGACGAGATGTGCCACGTCGCCAGCCGCGGTCTGTATCACGGCTGGGGCTTTGGGGAGCTGGCGGAGCACGGCATCGCTTTCGGCCTGTCGGAGATGCCGCGGCTGGCCGGCCTGGTCGCCGAAGTCGTCAGTCATGACGTCGACCGGCGACCGCGCCTGGTGGTCGGCGTCATGGCGCCCGAAGCCCAGGGCGCTCGATCCGAAGCGATGGAGGTGCCGGAGGAGGCACTCCACGCCGGCGTCTTCATGGGAGCGGCGCGCTGAGGAAGGGCGCGCCGCCGCCTTTGGCTCGGCCGGGCATGTCGGCCCCGCCCGGCCCAAGCCCCTGACACTCCTTGTGCTCGCCGTTCAGCCGGCGAGCGCCGCCGCAATCCGAATGGTGCGCCCCGAGCCCGAGGCCGAGGTCAGACGCGGAGCTGGCGGCGGGCCATCTCGGCTTCGATCTGGCGCTCGGCCTCGACATACGTGTCGATGCGATCGCGCAGCTCGTTGGCCGTGGGCGTGTAGAGGTGGACCTGCTGCTGGAGGATGTAGCTCAGGCGCCGGCTCGACATTCGGACGTGGTCCAGGTTCTTCATCAGGACGAGCGGGTCCATCGCGGCAAGGTCGCTGGGTTCGTACATCAGCTTCATGCGTGGATTGTATTGGCCTTGCGGAGGGAGGTGGCGGCGACCCGCGCGCTGGGCCGTAGTCTGTGGTGGCGGCGGCGCCAGACGCCCTACAGGATGCGCGGCGAGCGAGGAGGCCACTCCCAGCCGATGGGGAGAGTGGCGCCGTTGATCGCCCGGCGGCGACCGGCCTCGCTCGTCGCCAGGATCAGGATTCGCTCCACCTTGGTGGCATGGCCGGCTTCGTCGCCCCAGAGCTTGGTCATCTTGCGGCCGGCGGCTACGTCGTCCATCGCGATCCCGGCGAGCCTGTAGCCCTCGGGCGCAGCGGCGAGTTCCCAGACCGATTCGGCCAGGCCGATGCCGCCGTTCGTCGGCCGGCCGCGGTCCATCTCCACGTCTCCGATGACGATGGCGATGACGGCGTCATCCGCCAGGGCGGTTCGCAGCCCGCGCAGGACCTCGCGCATGAAGACGAGATAGGCGTCGCGATGATGCGCGTCGTCCAGCAGGTCGTCGATCGCGGAAGCGTCGTAGCCGAGGAGCCAGAGGCGCAGCCAGTTGTAATAGCCGTACTTGACCACTCGCAGATAGGGTGGGGAAGTGACGACCAGACGGGCCCGCTCCGGTAGGCCACGGGCTCGCAGGGCCTCGCGCACTCGGACACCGGCGTCGCGCGCATCGCCGAGCAATGCGATGCCGCGGGCGGCGGGAAGAGGCTGACGGTACAGGCGGCGCAGCTTGTCGTCCAGCAGTGCGAAGACGTCGCGTTCGGGCGAGTGGAAGTCCGTCCGCTCGACGAAATCGCGGACGTAGCGCGGGGCCATGCTGAACGTATTCGGCATCACGGCCGAGAGGTAGCTGCCGCTCTTGCCGTGCAGGATGCCGGTCAAGGTCGCGAGGATGAAGCGGTCGGTTCGGTCGTCGGGGTCCAGGCCGGATCGCAGGAAGAGGAGTTGGGCCAGCGTTCGGGGGTGGAAAGCGAGGGCGACTTCAGCCGGGACCGAGCCGCCGGGCCTGTTGGCGGCCGAATCGCTGCGTGCGCTCGTGCGGCTGCCCGCGTTCTGGCGGGACCCGTCGGCTATCGGCATGCTGGCCGGCCCGGGGACTTCGACATCGGGCGAGCCGGGGCTGGCGACTATTCTGCCCGCGAGAGTGTTCCACTCCTCGGCGGAGGCGGCCCAGGCGAGACGCAGCGACGCGACACGGGTCTTGATGTCCGCCTTCGTGGGCGGGTCAACCTTGGCCGCAGTCAGGATGTGCGCGAAGGGGTTCAGGTCGTTGCCGGCACCGATCCGGCCCTCGGCGCAGGCCTGGAGAGGCGTGGTGCCGCGGCCGCTGAACGGGTCCAGGACGACGTCTCCGGGGCGGGTGTAGCGGGCGATGAAAGCGTGGACGAGGCCGGCCGGGAAGCTCGCCAGGTAGGAGCACATGGGGTGGAAGCTGTGGCCCCAGAGCCGCTGCTGATCCTTCCATTCGGGCTCGATCGCCAGGTGGGGAAGTTCGGCTGGAAGCTGGAGGGCCAGCTGGCCATCGGTCGACGCCGGGCCGCCGCGAGTGGGTCGAACCAGGCGGACATCCGGCGCCGAAGGCGTCTCGAGGCCGTCGAGTTCGAGAGGGAGTGAAGCCACAGGAACGACCTCCGAAGCGCAACCTTCTGGCGGACGGAACCGGGAAGAACGGAGAGTCTAGCACCGGCCATGCCCGGCGACGAGAGTCCGGCGGCATGTTCGACGAGCTTGACCGCCAGCCGCGCCGGGGTCGTACTGCAATTGCCGAGGACGCCGTGTGGTGGCGCCGCGCTTGGCCCGGAAACGGTCGACGGGCCGCCGAAGCGGCCCGTCGGACCTGGACTGAGTGGCGCTTCCCAGTGGCTCCTCTAATGCAGACTATTGGGTATTGATTGCGTCAGAAAGGGATCGGCGCAGCCAGGCGAGGGGCCGCCACGCGTCACCATCCAGAGGCTGATGGAACCGACATCCTCGCGCTGGCGTCTGAGCCGGGTCAGACGTTTTCGATGCCAGTCCAAGTTGTCAGACCCGGAGACCAACCATGAACCCCAGCCCAACTCTTCGCCGGCCCACGATATTGCTGATCGTCTCCCTCGGCCTCGTTGCGGTTACGGCCCTCGCGATCGGCTGGACTGCCGGCGCGGTGGCTGCATCGAGCGGCTCACGTGCGGCCACGCTGAGCGCCGCTTCCAGCCCTGTCGGTGCCGATACCCCTGGGGCTCCCGGCGCGGGCGTGACCCTGCCCCAGGCGGCCGGCGGCACCACGACCTCGAGCATGGCTGCCTCGATTGCTTATCCCGTGCCCGGCTACAACTCTCTGGGTGTGGCGCCCGAGGGGACCATCCTGGTCCAGGGCACCGCGACTGCGGCCATGAAGGCCGATGGTTCCGACAAGGCGGCGGCTCTGAAGAAGGCCAGCGACTCGGCCCTGGCCGATGCCCATTCCCAGGCCCTCGCGGCCGCGGCCTCAATGGGCGTACAGCTCGCGGGTATCTACTCGGTCAGCATCGCTTCCAGCACGAGCTACATTTACGCGACGCCTGATTGTGGGATCGCCCCGCCCGTGCCGGGTGCCCAAGCTGGCTCCACCAGATCGGCTGGAAGCGCGCCGCTCAGTTCGCCGACGGTCTGTCCCGTGGTGGGGACACCCACGGCCACGTCATCCGAGCTGATAGTGACCCTGGTCGTCGCCTACAAATACGCATAGACCTGGGGCGCTCACAACGAGCGGGCCGGCCACGTCTCTAGCTCGCGCCCTTGGGGTGATCTGGCCGGCTGAGCGGCGCGGCATCCTTCCTCAGGACGAATGCCGCGATCAAGCGATCGTGATGGACGACCGTAGAGGCGTAGCGTCAGATGGGTCGTCAATGTCCGTTGCAAGGGGCGCGGCATAGAGTCGTGGGAGGTGGAGGCCCATGACCGATCCGACTCTGACAGTTCACAGGTTCGGCGCTGCAGAGAGTGTCGTGACGTTTGAGTGGTCCAAGCTCCATGTCCACATCGTCACTCCAGAGCCGCTCTCTTCCGAGCAGGTCCTGACGATCAACCGGGTGCTGCCGAAGATCGCGAGCGTCGGACAGTTCGCCGACATGCTGGGCATGGTCCTCGGTCGATCCGTCCGGATCAGGACCGAGCGTCCGTCGCCGGACATCAGGCTCGAAGTGGGGCGATAAGCGCGTCTGCTGAGGCTCCTCGGGCACGATCAGTGCGTCACGTGTCGGCTCGTAGATCAAGGTCGCAGGACGACCGTTCGACGACTTCACGGTTGACCCAATTGGTACCGACTGCGTACTTCGCGGCGAGCTTCGGGAGCGGTCCGCCCGTTGGGCATCGCCGCGCTGTTCACTTCCCAATCGGCTAGGCCGGCCGGTTAAGCTGATGGCGTAACGCCAGTCCGTTCGGGGCCCCTTTGCCTGGCCCCATCGGGCTGCCGACGGACCGGCTTGGGCCGAAGGGGTGAGAAATGCCGTTCAACGAGGACATAGTCAAACTGGCGAAGGCCAATACCTATTTCCGGGAGGTCCTGGCTACCGGGCAGCACACTCAGGTCGTGGTGATGAGCATCCCGCCGGGCGGTGACATCGGCGAGGAAGTCCACGATGACGTGGACCAGGTGCTTGTCTTCGTTGTTGGCGAAGGGCAAGCCATCCTGGACGGTAAAGCGAGTGCGGTCTCGGTGGGCCGCCTGGTCCATGTACCGGCCGGCATGCGCCACAACTTCGTCAACACGGGCGAGATCAACCTGCGCCTCTACACGATCTACGCTCCGCCTGAGCACAAGCCGGGCACGATCCACAAGACCAAGGCTGAAGCCGACGCGGCCCACGAAGCTGAGCAGTGAGGACCCGGCCCCTCACGTGATTGCGCCTGTTGCGGGCGCCGACGGCCAGACTAGGCCGCTCGACTTCGCGGTTCGAGGGGCTTCGACAGAACGGAGCCGAGCCGACTCGTGCCCATTTTGATGGCCGTTGGGGCGCTGTCGGCGCTGTCCCGAATCTGGAACCTCGCCACGAGTTCATCGAGCGAGGCGGCCATCCTCGCGAGGCTGGCGGCCGACGCAACGACCTCTTCGATCTGGGCGCTCATCTCCTCAGTCGCCGCACTGACCTCTTCGGCTGCAGCCGAGTTCTCTTCGGATACCGCCGCAATGGACTCGACAGCGTGGGCCACCGTGCCCGCGCCGGCTGTCATGCGGCCGGCAGCCTCGTTGGTCTGGGCGGCAATGCCGGCGATGGCGTCGGATGCCGATACCACGTCGATCGTGGCATCGTGGATCGAGCGGATCGCGGCGAACACGTCTTCGAGAGCCACATCGCGGGCGTCCGCGGCAGTGCTGATGTCTCTGAGGGCATCGGCGGACTGTCGGGCAAGGCCGGACCCGGCGTCTACCTTGGATGCGCTGGACTCCATGGCCTCGACTGCCTTGTGAGTTTCGCGCTGGACCTCGTCGATCAGAGTCGCGATCTCCTTGGTGGCGCGGCTCGAGCGTTCGGCGAGCTTTCGAACCTCGTCGGCGACCACGGCGAAGCCCTTGCCCTGTTCGCCNNATGGCGCCGATCTGGTCGGACTTGGCGCCGAGGGCCGCGACGTTGACCGCAGCCTCACCGACCGCGTCCTTGATCGCGCCCATGCCGACTGCGGTCGCCTCGATGGCGTGGCCTCCGCGAGCGAGGGCGGCAGTAACCTGGCCGCTGAGCGGGCTCATACGCTCCGTCGCGGCGTCGGCGAGTTCGATGGCGGCCAAAGTCGCCGATACGGCGCCGGAAGCCGTCTCGACTCGGCCGGCAGTCTCTGTGGCACCGTGGCCGACCCTGGCAATGGTCTCGGTCAACTCGGCGACCGCGGCCGACGTCTCGGAAGCGGTCTGCGCCTGATCCTGGGCACCTGAAGCAACCTGGCCGATAGTCGCGGCGATCTGTCCGGACGCCGAACCAGACTGGTTGGAGGCATCGGTCAGGTTGGCGCTTGTGCGGGCCACAGACGCGGCGGCAGACTTGACCGAGCCGATCGCCTGCGAAAGGTTCTGGCGGGCTGTCTCGTAGGCATCGGCCATCGTCTTGAGCTCACCCAGGAGTTCGTTGCTCGCCACGGCGGTCGCCGCGATCTCGTCCGATCCCTTGACCTCGATGAAGTCCACGTGGCCCTCATAGGTCGCGGTCAGATCGTTCTGGGAGAGCCGAGTAAAGCAGTCGGCGAGCGAACCCACACCCTCGTGCATGGCCGCCATGTGCGCCTGGACTGCCTTTACGCCGCGGGTGATTCGACCGGAGATGAACAGGGCAAGACCAAGGCCCAGCAAGACGATGGCCAGGATGCCACCGACCAGGACCAGTTCCAGGAACGAGGCCGCGTCCTGCGACGCCTGTACATCATTGTTCGCGCCACCGGTCAGGACCGCGGTCCAGTCGTCGAGGGCTTTGTCCAGGGAGTCGAAGGTAGTTGCTGCGTCCCCGTACATCAGCGCCGTGGCGGCATCTGTCTGGCTCGAATCGACGAGCGGCAGGAGGTTGGCGGTCTGGCTCTGGTATGTCGTCCACTCGGCTTTCGCCGCGTCGTACTGGCTACGTTCGGCGGCGCTGAGGTCCGCGGAAGCGAAAGCCGCGTACGCGTCGTTGACCTCGCCCGCCGTAGCAGCTATCTCGTCGCGGGCGTTGGCCCGCTCAGTCGCGTTCGGTGCGGCGATGTAGTTGAGCTGGTCCCGCTGCATTTCCGCCGATGCCAGGTGGAGCCGGCCGATCGTAATTGCTTCGGGCAGCGTCTGATCGCCGATGGCCTTGATGCTCTCGCTGGTCGAGGACGTCTGGACAAAGAGAAAGACGCCCAGCGCACCGACAAGCACAAAGATCACAGAAAAGGACGCGAGAAGCTTCCCGCGCACGCCGAGACTGATCATCTCCATGGACCTCTTGGGACGCAACGGCCCAACTCGCAGCTGTGCCGGTACGGGGGCCGGACAGCGGGCCTCACCCAAGGTTTCGGTTCGCAGATGTCTGGACTGGAGCCGAGCGCCGAGAACCTGGACGACCGTCGCCGGACTCAGGCTCGCGTATCGACCCTGGTTTGCGCCGCGCATCACTTCTATGGATCGCCCACGATCGGGCCAGCGGGACGGGCTCACCGGGGCGGAGCGTCAGGACAAATAAGCCGAGGATCCGGTCCGCTGCCTCGAATACGGTTGTGCGAGATCCCATTCCTCGGGCGTCGACCTGCATCGGGTCGCGTAAACTCAAGGGGCGCTACGTCCCCGTAGCTCAGTGGATAGAGCGGCCGCCTTCTAAGCCGAATCCTCCATCGGACGTGCTCTCCCTCGTGCGGTTGGGACCGAGTAGGGCGTTGTTAGTTGCTCAGTTCACCCCCCGAACCGAAGCGGATGGCGTTCGCCCCCTATTGCATCACCGCGCCCTGGTCGGTCCAAAGGAACCCGAGGAGGAAAGTGGGCGAGGTCGTCTTGTCGTCAGTGCAAGAGCCGGTCATCCACGCCACGTCAGTCGCTGAATACAGCCACTGGTAGTCCTTCCAGCCTTGCGTCAGGAATTGCAGGTGGCTCTTGCCATCGTTGGCGATGGTCGGCATGAACGCGAGCTTGAGCGGATTGTTCAGCACGACCGGATCGGTCCCGCGATACAGGTACAGGCTGCAGGCCGTACCGGGCAGGCCGCGTAACTCGAAGGTCGGATACAGGTGGCCGTTGTAGGTCACGGGCGCCAGCATTGTCAGCTTGGCGAAGACCGCCGTGCTGGCAACGGGCGACGGAGGAGCGGTCGGAGCAATAGGCGAGGGTGTATCTGCGGGGGTAGCCGTGGCAACCCCAAGAGTCGAAGCCGCCGGCTTAGGGGTCGCGGTCGGCTTGGCAGTGGCCGCCGGCCGAGGTGTCGGCTTTGCGGTCGTCTCCGCTGTTGTAGTCGGTGAGGCCGTGATCGTCGGGCCGGCAGCGATGACGATCAGCTCGGCCGGACTCGCCGTGGTGGTCGATATGGCGGTCGGTATGGTCGCTGATGCCGTCGTCGTGGGTAATGCGCGGGCTTGCTCCGTCGCTATTCTAGAAGTACCCCAGCATGTAGGCCAGGATCAAGGCATAGCCCCAGGAACAGAGCCATCCCGACCGCCATGCCGAGGCAACTGTTGGAGAAAGCGGCAATGGGCGGCGGCTGACCGCATTTGGGGCAGGCGGCGGCAGCCGAAGATACGGCGCCCCCGCACCCTTTACAAACCAGCATCGTCGCCATTCCCCACCTCGTTCAGCGCGGGTTCTTGCGGACCAGTTGCCTTAGCGATACTAGCTTCGCCGTCAAATGAGGGCAGCCCCCGACGCGCCGCTCGACTGGCCGGCTCCGGGCTCGGGATCGTCGGCGACTAGCGGAGCCGGCGGGCCCGAGCTAGTCATACCCGATCTCAGCTTCGATCAGTTCTAGAACGTCGTCCACGCGATTCAATACCTTCATGGTGGACGTGTTCTTGCCAATCACCAACTCATCCTGGGTGACTCGCAAATGGATGGCGTCATAGAGGGGAACGACGTACTTGTTCCGCTGCTGGGCAACAAGTACCTCGCACTCCTTGAGAAATGTGAGGCAGCGGTCATCCCAGATGATCTTCGACATGGCCCCTTCAGGTAGATATGCATCCTGTCCCAACTGGCGGAGGTCTAGGCGCAATCGGTTGACAGCTTCGGCAACCTGAAAGGGTTTCAGCTTGCTCTCAACCTCGGCCTGCAAGGCGAGGTAGCGGTACTCATCATCCGAAGCGATCCGGGCGGGCGCTAGAACGACGTACAGAAGAAACAGAACGAATACCGCCGCCACTGCGCTGATCCCTGTGGCCGCCAGCCACAACACCGTATCTTGCACCAGCGTTGGGCGAGCGACCAACGCGAGCATCCATATGGCCAGGGCCAGGACGATCCATTCGAACACCAACCGTCCGAAATGAAGATCTCTAGTCCGCCCCAGATCCGTTTGGGCGCGTGTCACGACACGCGCCCAATATGCGCGCTGACTGGTACGGCTTGCCATGCCCACCTCCCGTAGGTAGTCATGCTAGCGACCATCGCACACGACAGATAGGCCAGCGCGGGACCTTGAAGAACGCCGGGGCGGTTGCGCGTTTTCAAGCCAGCCCCTTAGCCGCGTAGGCTTGCACTCGCGCCTGTAGCTCCGCGGCACTCGGCGCCGGCCCGGCATTCTTGCCCCACTGGGCCAGAGACTCCGCGATTCCCCAGCCGTGCAGCACGCATCTCAGGGTCGCCTGATACAGCTCCGCGATGCGTAGCTGCGCGGCTACCCACCGTCCACCCTCGGCCGCTGACATGCGGACCGCCGGCATCTTCAGACTGCGGCAATAGTCCCAGGCGGAAGATCGAACCGCGGCGCGCTGAGCCAGGGTCAAAGACTGGCACCGGCAACCGATGTGATCGCCCATCACGTCGGCGGCGGCCTGGCGATACCCGCCCGTCTTCGCGGCGAGCCTAGCGGCGCGCGTTGCGGCCTTGCGGGCCTCCGTTCGGGCGGCTTGCTTGCGCAGTCCTTCGAGTCGAAGGCGCTCGAAGTGCTTCTCACGGGCCCGGGTAGTCAGATATTCGCTTGTCTTTCGTGTCGCGTAGCTGTTCAACATGGCTAGGCTCCTTCGGAGGTTGATAGGTGGGTTTCGTTGTCGCGCTTGAGTTGATCCAGGTACGCCGCAATGTCGCGCCGCAGGCTCTTGCGGGCCGCCTTGTCGCCTTGGGCGAACCGCTCGACGCGGCAGGCTTGCCAGCCGCGGCCTAGACCGTCGTGGCCCACGGGCTGGCCCGCGGCGGCCTGGCCCACGTGGCCCACCTCATGAGTCACACTCGCCCGCGTCTCGCGCCAGGGCAGCCCGGCTCGGACCCAGACGGTCCGGGGGGATAGCGGATCGGTGGAGCCGAGGATAGTTTTGCCTGATAGGCGGTCCATCGTCGGGCCGTAGAACCGCACCTGGAAGAAGAACGGCAGGCCGAGCTGACGAGCGGCCTTACGGGCCGCCTTTGTGGCGATCTCCAGCTCGAAGGGATTGGGCACGACTTCCGACACTCGGAGGTTGACCCCGCGCCTTGAGGCTCGTCTGAGGTTGTTCATCGTTCCACCCCTGCGCTGCCGTCGTAGGGGTTCGGATCTCCCTGGCCAGGCCACGTCGGATAGTCAAGCTCGTATCGGAGCACGGCCGCCCCGAGTTCGTCCTGAGCGGTTCGCGCGGCTTGCCCGAGCCGGTCACCTTCGGGGCGCAGTCCCAGGAGCGCGCTCTCGAGCAGGTCCCGCCTATCGGCGAGCTTGCGCTCGTCGGCTGTCGGTTCGCTCTTGCCCGAGCGGAGCCGTGCCAGACGGAGGGCGGCAAGCCGGGCGAGGACGCATCCGGGCCGGAGCGCTGAACGGTCCAGGTCGCGCCGGCCGGTGCCCAGCTCGTCGGCGTAGGCCTCAGCCTCAGCGGCTAGAGCGGACGCGGCGGCCCGGGCGGCCTCCAGCGTGCCCCGCAGCTTTTCCATTTCGGCGGCCCGGGCGGGGCGGGCGGCTTGGAGTGCCAAGTCTGTCATGGTGGTCTCCCTAGTGGTACTGCGAGAGGGCGTCCGTGATGACGGACGGCAACGGAGTGCCCCACAACGCGCGCCGGCGCTCAGCTTGGACAAGGAGCATTGAGGAATCGGCGATCTGCTCCCAGCCGGCTACGCTCGCGGCGTTGGGACCTTGACCAACCTCTAACCCTTGGGCCACTAGCCGGAGGACGGTCGAGATCCGTGAGTGGTAAACGGAGTCGCGGTCTTCGGGCTGTGACCATGAGGCCGAGCGGCGGCGGGCCTGTTCGTCAACGATCCGATCCAGCTGCCGGCAGACTTCGGCCACGTCGCCGGGCTCGCCCGTCAATCGGGCCATGATCTCGGTCCGGGCTCCGAACGTGTCGGCCTCGGCTAGCTTTTCGAGTGTCATACGGTTACCTCCGATGGCAGATAGGAGCCGACGCCACGAAGGCGCAGGCGGGGTGATAGGCGGCAACGGTCCGGGCGCCGGCTCCGGCGGCCCGAGGAATACGGCGCCGTAGGTGGGTCGCTCATCGTCCACGGTTCACCTCCAATGGCGGCGCGGCCAGTTCGCCGTCTTCGTCGGGGTCCGGGTCCTGCCCGTTAGGCCAGTACAGGCAGTCGGGCCGATCGCAAAACCCAGCGTCGATGTGACATTCGCATTCCTCGTCGCAAGGGTCGGGCTGGGTCGGTCGGTCAGGATCGCTCATGGTTCACCTCGCACATATCTCTCGCGGGCAGGGGTTGGTGTGATCGAGGCACCTGGACGCGCCAACAAAATTTCACGCGTCACCCTTTGGGCGCGGCAGGCGCCTGTACGCCTGGCAAGACAGACACGCGGCGACAACGTTCGAGGGTTCGAGGGCCAAGTCCGGGCGTAGCCGGACAGGCGCGACGTGATCCGCGGTCAACTTCGGCGAGTGCCGATCGCGCGTCAGTTGTTCGGGGGTTCGGTGGCACCAGTAGCAAGCGCGGGCGGCCTCCGTCACGGTGCGGGCCAGGCGTTGCCACTCAGACGATGCGTAGACTTCGCGGGCGAAGGGATCGCGTATAGCGTTGCCCCGTCGCCATTGGGCGCGCAGTATGGGGCGTTCATGCTCAGGGCAACGCGTACGGCGGCATGGCCGGCCACAAACGAGGCATGGCTTTAGCATGGCGCGGCCCGTCCAGACGGCCCGAATTTTCTGGCGGCGCTCGTCGCGGCCATCGTGACTGCCACCATCTTGGATTGGCTAGGACACCCAGCCGCGCCGGGACGATTGATCCCACCCGGACGAAACACGCTCATGGCACGCTCCGCAGTTGCGGCGCCGGCGGGATAGCCCGGCCTCCGCATCGCTG
>PMJT01000240.1:0-3574 GCA_003158495.1 Chloroflexota bacterium
CCACTCGCTCGAGGACCGGATCGTCAAGCGTTTCATCGCCGCCGAGCAGAAGGGCTGCGTTTGCCCGCCCGAGATACCAATTTGCGTCTGCGGACGAAAGCCAAACCTGCGATCTCTCGGCAAATCACGGACACCGAGCCTCGAGGAAGTCGCCGCCAACCCGCGCTCCAGAAGCGCCCGCCTCAGGGGCGCGGAGCGGATCGCCGCCTAGTTCACAAGAGAAAGGAGGAACCGATGAGCAAGCATCACCTGGCCAGCCGGCGCCGCATCTACGGCCGCAGGCAGCACGAAATCCACGAACGGTCCGAGCGCCCCGACCGGTTCCTCGGCTGGGTCGAAGTCGACCTGGGCCGGCCCGTCGGCGAGTCGGCTCCGGCGGATCGCCGCGGCACCGCCGCAGCCGGCGAGTGGCTGGTTGCCCGGGGCATGGACTGATGGCCGTCTATGAGGGCGCGCGCCCTCGCTCCACGTTGTTTCCGCGCCGGCGCCTGGACGAACCCCTCCTTCGCCCCCAGGCGCCGGTGCGTTCCCGCCGTCTGTCGGGTGGTCGCCTGCGTTCGAGGAGGCGTCCGCGCTTCTTCGGCATCGCCATCGGGGTCATCGTGGTGGCTTTCCTTCTGAGCTTCTTCTCGCTGGTCCAGACTGTCCGCGTCTCGGCCTCCGGCTACGACATGGACCAGCTGACGCAGCAGAAGGCNNACCATGTTCGGCCGGACGGATTCCCGAGGCCGCCTCCTCGCGCTCCTTGCCGTGCTGGTGCTCCTGTCCGGCGGAATGACCGCGCGCCTGGCGTACTGGCAGATGGAGCGCCAACCACAGTTGACGGCGCTGGCGGCGCAGGACGCCCGGTACTCGCAGCAGTCCATACCGGCCAAGCGAGGCACGATCTATGACCGGACCGGCACGATCGTCCTGGCCGAGACCGTGAATCGCTACCGGGTCGTGGCCAACCTGCACGACCTCTCCCCACAGGAGCGCCAGCGAGATGCCGACGCCCTGGTCGACTACCTGAACCTGGACCCCAGCTCCGAGGCCGCCTTCCGCAAGGCCATGACCAGCACCGACTACTACGTCCCGCTGGCCGCCAACGTCGACGCGGAGACGGCCAAGGAGATAACGGACGCCCAGGCTAACGGCGCCCTGGCCGCGATCACACTCGAGCCGACACCCGTCCGGGTGTACCCACAGGCGGGTGGCGCTCCCCATACCTCGCTGGCGGCCCAGATGCTCGGGTTCGTCAACTACAGCGGCATCGGCCAGTATGGCCTCGAGCAGCAGTACAACGACGTTCTCTCGGGCAAGCCCGAGCTTCTCCAGGTCGACCCGAATATCCCCGGCCCGACCGGCGAACACATCATCGACGCCGGAACGCCCGGCAAGGACATCCGGACGACGATCGACGCCGGCCTCCAGCTCCAGGTGGAGCAGGAGGTCTTCGCGACGTGGCTGTCGGACAAGGCCAAGACCGTGTCCGCGGTCGTCATGGACCCCAAGACCGGCGCCCTCCTCGCAGAGGCAAGCTACCCGTCCTACGACGCCAATTTCTACTCGTCGGTCGCCGCCCAGAATCCAGCTCTGTTCAGGGACCCGGTCATCAGCGAGGTCTACGAGCCCGGATCCGTCTTCAAGATGCTGACCGCTTCGGCGGCTCTGCAGACCAGGACGACGTCGCTCACGACCCAGATCAACGACACAGGCGTGCTCAAACTCCCCGGCAACCAGGAGGTCGCCGACGCGGATCGCAGGGCAAAGGGCTGGATGACGTTCGCCGACATCGTGGCCTGGTCGCGCAACGTGGGCGTCTCGAAGGCCGCGTTCAGGCTCGGCAGCACCACTTCCGCGGCGTCGGCAGCGCTCTACCAGACGTGGCAGGAATACGGCATCGGCCACACGACCGGCATTGATCTCCCGGGCGAGGTCGGCGGCATCGTGACGGATCCGGCCAAGTCGCCGTGGGCCCAGATAGACCTGGCCAACCATTCGTTCGGGCAGGGTGTAGCCGTGCCGCCGATCCAGATCATGCGGGCCTACGCGATCATGCTGAACGGCGGACTGGCCGTCACGCCCCACGTCACGATCCTCGAAAAGGCCTCTCCGTCGACGGTATCCGCCGCGGCAGCGGCAGCGACTGCAACGCCGGCGGCGAGCAAACAGATCATCACTGCCGGGCTCTCGACCACGCTTACGGCGCTGATGCAGCACGTCGTGACCACCGTTCCGTCTTACTTCCAGGCGACCTACATCCCGGGCTACTTTGTCGGCGGCAAGACGGGAACGGCCCAGATCTGGGATCCGAGCCTGAACGGCGGCCAGGGCGGCTGGATGGAGAACATCTACAACTACAGCTTCTACGGCTGGGTCGGACACAACTCGCCCGACCTGGAGGTCGGCGTCGTTATCTACCAGGGGGTCCCGACGCGCGTCGGTCAGGGCATCCTGGCCATGCCGGTGCAGTCGACAGAGCTCTTCCGGCGCGTCGCAACCGATGCCGCCGTGACAGAGAAGATCCCGCCCAACAAGAACGGACCGCCGGCCCCCGCCGGCAAGAAAGCGAAGTCGTTGGGGTGATGGCCCGGTCCCGCACCGTGTGCGATCGGCTGTGCGACACTGGGGATGTGACCGAGACCCGCCACCGGGAGCGGCGGCCCGAAGCGGGACCGTCGACTCTAACCGCCGCCGAGCCAGCCGCAGTCACAGTGGAGCTGCACGTTCGCAGAGCCCGCACGCCCCTCGCCGGGGTTGCTGCGTGGCCGTCCCGGAATCGTGACGTTCACACGACGGCGGCGGAATCGGGTCCGGTGGCCGGACCGACGATCGGATCCCACACCGCAAAGCGCGGGGGCTGGACTGCCGGGGCAGGTGCGTGGGGAGGACCGCGCCGGCCCGGTGAGGAGGTCAGGTGAAGGAAGACAGCGTCGAGTTCATCCAGGGGCTCTTGCTCGCCTTCGGTTGCATGGTCGTCCTGATGCCGCCGTTCCTGAGACTGCTGCGCTGGCTCGGCATGGGCAAGCAGATCCGCGAGGACGGCCCGGGGACACACCTGGTAAAGCAGGGCACGCCGACGATGGGCGGCGTCCTCATTGTCATAGTCACGCTTGCACTTGCCTCACTGTTCTCCGCCTGGGATGCCTCGACGTATTCGCCGCTCCTCGTGCTTGCCCTCGTCGGCGCGCTCGGCGCCTTCGACGACTACCTGAACGCCCGCACCGGCATCGGCATCCGCGGCCGCCACAAGATCATCTGGCAGCTGGTCGTGGCCATCGTCGTGGCCGTTTACGTCCAGAACCACTTCGGCTTCAACGGCTTCCGGGTGCCGTTCGTCGGCAACGTCATCTACACGCAGTGGATCTCGATCCCGTTCACGGACCGGGGAGTGGAGCTCGGGGCAATCGTGTTCATCGTGGTCGCCGTCATCGCCATCGTCGGCTGCAGCAACGGCGTNNTTCCTGATCATCGCCCTGCTCAACCAGCCCCTACAGCCGAACCTGGCCATGGTCAACGCCATCGTCATCGGCGCGCTGATGGGGTTCCTGTGGTTCAACGTCCATCCGGCGCAGGTCTTCATGGGTGATTC
>PMJT01000240.1:3642-3816 GCA_003158495.1 Chloroflexota bacterium
TTTTGAACTCGGAGGCTGGGACGAGGAGAAGATCACGATGCGCTTTTGGATCGTCGGGGCGCTGGCCGGCATGCTCGGGGTGACGCTCTTCGTCGCCTCGATCCCGAAGACGTAGGCCGGACATGGCGAAAGGCGTCGTCCAGCTCGACCGCCTGACGGCAGCCGGAGTGCGCG
>PMJT01000240.1:3832-14276 GCA_003158495.1 Chloroflexota bacterium
TATACGACGGGCGCCCGGCCGGCGAGCTGGCGGCGGCCATTTCGTCTCTCGGAGATCGTGTCGTCGAGTTGCGGCTCGGGCCGGACGTGGATCCCGCTTCTGCCTGGGCCGGTGCCGACCTGATCGCAACCTCGCCGAGCATCAACCCGGACTTCCCGACGGCCGAGCCGANNTGTCCGACGATCGGCGTGACCGGGACGAAAGGAAAGACCACGACCTCGTCCCTCGCGGCCGCGCTGCTCGCAGGTGACCCAGCCCACCCGGCGATCCTGGGCGGCAATATCGGCATCCCGCTCGTGGAGCGATTGCCCGAGCTGACGCCGGACCATCGGGTCGTCATCGAACTGTCGGAACTCCAGATGCCGACGCTGTCCCGCGGGACCACGGTGGCGGTCTACACGAACGTCACGGCCGATCACCTCGATCGCCACGGCTCGCTGGAGGCGTACCGGAAGGTCAAGCGGCGCTTGGCGGAATTGGTGGACCCGCGGGGCGCGCTCGTGCTGAACGGGGATGACCCCGTGGTCTCGGAATACGCCGCTCTCCGAACCGCGCGCGTGGTCACCTACAGCCGCGGAACTCCGACGGCCGGCGGCGTAGGCGTGGTCGATGGCTGGATCGTGGCCGCCGGCGTGGCGCGACTGGAAGTGGCGGGTGGGGGAGTGGCGGCCGGCCCCGACGGCCGGATCCTGCCCGTCGCCGAGCTCGCGATTCCCGGCGAGCACAACGTCTCGAACGCGCTCGCAGCGGTGTCCGCGGCACTGCTCTTTGGCGTGGCACCGGACTTGATCCGGCGCGCCGCCGCCAAGTTCACCGGCGTAGAACATCGCCTCGAGCAGGTTGCGATCGTGGATGGGGTGCGGTTCGTCAACGATTCGCAGGGCACGCAGCCCGACGCGGTGATCGCCGCGCTTCGGTCGTTTTCGCGGCCGCTCGTGCTGATCGCTGGCGGCCGCGACAAGGGAGTGGACCTGTCCGGGCTGGGGCCCGTGGCGGCGGAACGGGCCGACGCCGCGGTCCTGATAGGGGAGTCGGGGCCGGGTCTCGCGGCCATGTTCCGGGCCAGCGGCATGAGCGCCGTCGAGACCGCCACGTCCCTGGAGGCCGCGGTGGACCGCGCCGACGAAATCGCGCGGGAGTTGCTGGCCGGCGGCGCCGCGGCAGGAAGCGCGGGCCCAACCGGCCCGGCCACTGCCCCGGCCACCGTTCTGCTGAGTCCGGCCGCGGCCAGCTTCGACATGTTCGTCGACTACGCGGCGCGGGGCCGCGCCTTCAGGGCCGCGGCTGCGGCAATAGCCGAGCGTCGACGGGCCGGGGACCCAGCGTGATGAAGAACAGGGAGAGCCGCTGGGACGTCCCGCGCGACCGGGTGCGCGGACGAGTCCGCCCAGCTGCGGGCCCGAGCCGGCCGAGCGCGGTCAGTTCGCAGCAGACGAGCCTGCTGGCGAATCCGAGCGCTTTCAAGCGCGAGGCCCACGAACCTGACTACATCATCCTGGTNNGTGGCCAGCGTGCCGCTTGCCGCTCTGGCGCTGATTCTCCTGGTGATCGTGCTGGTTCCTTTGCCCGGGCCGTTGAGAGGCCTGGCGGTCACGGCCAATGGATCCACGCGCTGGCTCCACCTGGGCCCGTTCCTGCCCGACATCCACCCGGCCGAAGTCGCCAAGCTGGCGCTCGTCGTCTACCTCTCGCACTGGCTGGCCGCTCGGGGCATGGGCATCCGCAGCTTCTGGCACGGCACGGTCCCGTTCGTGATCATCGTCGTTCCGTTCCTGCTCCTGATTGTCAAGGAGCCCGACCTCGGGACGACCGGCGTGGTCGTGTTCATCGCCTTCTCGCTCTACTTTGCGGCGGGCGCGAAGCTGCTCCACGCCATCCTCACGGCTGTCGTCGGTGGCATTGGCGGCGTCGTGCTGATGCTGAGCGTCGGCCATTACCCCATCCAGCGCGTCCAGTGCCTCCTCGACCCGTGGTCGGATCCCATCAACAATTGCTACCAGACCGTGCAGAGTCTCCAGGCGCTCAGCGCGGGAGGGCTCTTCGGCATCGGCCTGGGCAACAACCGGGTCTCGGTCCCGTTCGACGTCAACGACTTCATCTTCTCGGTCATTGCCCAGGAGATGGGGCTGGTCGGCGGGGCGGTCGTGATCGGGCTTTTCGTGGCCTTTGCGTATGCCGGATTCAGGACGGCGCTGCGGGCGCCGGACACCTTCGGCGGGCTAATGGCCGCCGGGATCACGGCCTGGATATGCTTCCAGGCTCTCATCAACGTCGGCGTCGTCGTGACCGTCGTGCCGGTCACGGGCATCACGCTTCCGTTCGTCTCGGCCGGGGGCTCGTCGCTGACGGTGAGCCTGGCCGCGGTCGGGATCCTGCTCTCCATCTCGCGCGAAACGGTTGAACGAGGTTGGATTAGTGCGTCTGCTGATAGTGGGCGGGGGTACGGGGGGACATATATACCCGGCTCTCGCCGTCGCCCGATCGCTGCAGGCTAGGCCCGAGGCGCCTTCGATCGACTGGATCGGCGGCCATCGAGGTCTCGAGGCGCAGGTGATCCCCGGAACCGGGATCCCCTTTCGGCGTCTCCTGCTGCGTTCGCTCCGGTCGGTCGAAATGAACGTCCACATCGTTCTCGATCCGGTCAGGCTCTCACTCTCCGTGCCGCAGGCGTTCGCGATGCTGGTGTGGCGCCGACCGGCTGCGATCTTCACCACGGGCGGATACGTCGCCCTGCCCGTCCTGATGGCCGCCACAGTTCTGCGGATCCCGGTCGTGATGTGGGACGGCAACGTCGTCCCCGGGCGGAGCGTCCGCGCCACCGCCCGGCTTGCCGGCTGCCTGGCCGTGGCGTTCGAAGCCACGTGCGAAACCCTGGTCCGCGGCCCGCGGCCCTGCTTCGTGACCGGCACTCCGATCCGCGACCGTCGTGGGGTCACGCGGGCCGAGGCGCGCACAGCGCTCGGCATCCCGGCCACGGACAGGCTGATCCTCATCTTCGGCGGCTCCCAGGCCGTGCGGCGGTTCAACTCGGCCGTGGCCGAGGGCCTGCCGCGGCTGATCGAACGAGCCCGGGTCATCCACGTGACCGGCGACGCCGGCTACGACGAAGCGATCGCCGCCCGGGCGGCACTGCCCGAGCAGATGCGCGGCCGTTATCGGCCGGAACCTTTCCTGGCAGAGGAGATGACTCTGGCGCTCGCTGCCGCCGATCTGGTCGTTGGCCGCGCCGGATCGTCAACGCTGGCGGAAGTGGCGGCCTTCGGGCTGCCGATGGTCGTGGTGCCGTATCCGCACGCGGCCGGGCACCAGCGCCGCAATGCAGAAGAAATGGTCCGTGCCGGGGCCGCGCGACTGGTGGAGGACGCGGCCTTCGACGCGGAGGCACTCCTCGCTGGGGCCGCCATTCTCGACGACCGCCAGAGCCACGACGAAATGGCCGCGGCCGCCCGCGCCATCGCCCGGCCCGGGGCCGCCCACGCGGTTGCCGATCTCGTCCTGGCTGCGGCCGAGCGGCGGGCATACCCGGATGCGGCGCACGTCGAAGCGGCCTCGCGGGGAGCGGCCGGATGAACGTCTCCGACCCCGAGGCGAAGGGCGACGCCAGGCTGAGCGACCTGGCCGCGGAGATGGAGCGTGCCACGGGCATCCTGCCGAGCGTGGCGTCCGTGCCGCTGAGCATCCACACGACCATGAGGGTCGGCGGTCCGGCCGACCTGTACGCTCCGGCCCGCGACGTATCTCATCTGTCGTCGCTCGTCCGCTTTGCCCGTCGGCACGAGATTCCGTACCTCGTGCTCGGGCGGGGGAGCGACCTGGTCGTGTCGGACGCCGGCATTCGCGGCCTGGTGATCCTCAATCGTGCAGAAGGGGCCCGCGTCGAAGGGACCCGGCTTATCGCGGAATCCGGACTGCCGCTGGCGAGCGCGGCCACGATGACGCAGGAGGCCGGACTGACCGGACTCGAATTCGGGCTGGCGGTGCCGGGAAGCGTGGGCGGAGCCGTGTGGGCCAACGCCGGCGCCCACGGCTCGGACATCGCAGCGGTCCTGGAGTCGGCGACCGTTCTTCGGGCCGACGGGACCGAGGCACTCGAGCCTGTCTCCGCCCTGGGCCTGGGATACCGCGAGAGCCGATTCAAGCACTCGCCGGGCGATCTCATCCTCGGCGCGAACTTCAATCTCTATCCTGACGATCCGGCCGCGATCGGGTCCCGACTCGCCGAGATTCGGGCCTGGCGCCGGGAGCACCAGCCGCTTACTCGGCCCAGCGCCGGCAGTATCTTCCGCAATCCACCGGGCGATTCGGCCGGGCGGCTAATCGACGCCTGCGGCCTGCGCGGCTCCCGCCTGGGCGGCGCCGCGATCAGCGAGAAGCACGCGAACTTCATCGTCAACATGTCAGAGGCGACCGCCGCCGACGTTCGCAGCCTGGCCGAACGCGCCCGCCAGGCCGTCTCCGACGAGTTCGGCATCGAACTCGAGTACGAGGTCCAGTTCGTCGGCGACTGGTCCGGATGGTCGGGGAGGTAGGGCTAATGCACGCCCGCCGATTACCATCCCGACGCGCGGTGTCGCACGTGCGCCGGGTCCCGGTTCGGCGAAGCTCTCGACCGCTCCGCTCGGTCCAGGTTCTTGCCGCAATCCTTATGGCGGCGAGTCTCATCGGCGGCGTGGCCGTCAGCCTTGCCCCGGCCTTTGCCGCCCGCACCCTGGAGATCCACGGCGCCGTCTTCACGAGCCAGGCGATCATCCGCTCGATCGTGGGCATGGACGGCACACCGAACGTCTTCCGCCTCGAGACCGACCGGGCCGCGTCGAAGCTGGTCCGGCTGCCGGCGGTGACGTCGGCGACCATCCAGGTCGAGCTGCCTTCGAAAGTCGTCGTGAATATCGTCGAGCGCGAGCCCAAGCTGGTCTGGGTCATCGGGGACACGAGATACGTGGTTGACCAGGACGGCCTCCTGTTCGGCACCGTTGATACGGCGGACAACCCGATTCCATCCGATGCCGGCCCGCTCGCCACGCCGAACCCAAACCCACCCAGCCCCTCATTGTCGCCCAGCCACTCGGCGGCGGCCACTTCTGCGGCGGGCTCACCCAAGCCGACGCCCACGCCAACCCCGACGGCAACCCCCACTCCCAAACCGACCCCGACGCCCACGCCAAAGAAGACGCCGGCGAAGTCGGGCGCCAAGGCCACGCCGACCAAACCCGGCACCAAGGCCACCCCGTCGCCCACGGCCACACCGACCCCGACGCCGTCGTGGGACGCGTCGCTGGTCCCGTCGCTCATGCCGGCTCCCACTCCCGGCTCGGCTGGGACCGCCGGCCCCGGCGCCGTGGCCCTGCCCGTCATCTTCGATCGCCGCGCATCCGACGCGGGGCTCGGCCTCGGCGGCATCGTCGACCCGGTCAATCTCGACGCCGGCTATCGGATCGCCAACCTGACCCCGGCCGACGTCGGCAGCTCGGCCCAATCGCTCGCCGTCGTCGTGGACGACGCCCACGGCTTCACGCTCAGCTCGGTGCCGGCGGGCTGGGTCGCCGAGTTCGGCTTCTACGCCCCGACCGTGCGCAAGACCACGGTCATCCCCGGCCAGGTCCGCGATCTCCGGTCCTCCCTGGGGAACTGGGGCGAGTCGAAAGTTGCCTGGGTCGTCCTCGTTTCGGACGTCAGTTCGAGCCATTCGGACACGGTCATATTGCGCTGATTGACGGACCGCAGGCTCGAGGTTGCCCCGTTTCCCTCGGGTCGGTTAGCCTTCACTGGTAACGGGGAATCGCATTCGGCGCCGTCGGCCGGCCAAAGCAGACAACGCCTCGCGGTCGAGGCCATAACCGAGGACGGGAGCGAGTGGAACGCGAAGCAGTGCTCGTCGGGATCGATGTAGGCACAAGCAAGGTCTGCGCGCTCATCGGTGAGGTGTCCGCTGACGGCAGCCTGACCATCGTCGGCAAGGGCGTGGTGCCGGCCAGCGGCCTCAAGAAGGCCGTGGTCGTCAACATCGAGCAGACCGTCCGGTCGATTTCCGGCGCGGTGGACCACGCCGAGCGCATCTCGGGCTACCAGATTGACCGCGCCTTCGTCGGCGTCGGCGGGCAGCACGTCGAGAGCCAGAACTCGCGTGGAACGGTTCTCGTGAGCGGCCACCACCGCGAGGTCACCAGCGAGGACGTCGACCGGGCCATGGAAGTCGCCCGCGCCGGCACGGTCCCGGGCGGCCGAGAAGTCCTCCACGTCCTGCCGCGCGGTTTCATCATCGACGGCCTCGAAGGCGTCAAGGATCCGCTCGGCATGAGCGCGGTGCGCCTCGAGATCGAGACCCACATGGTCACCGCGGCGGCCACGGCCGTCCGGAACCTGGCCAAGTGCGTCCAGGCCGCCAACGTCAAGATCGACGAACTAGTCGCCGCTTCGCTCGCTTCGGCCGAGGCTGTTCTGTCGGAGACGGAGAAGGACCTGGGCGTGGCCGTTGCCGACATCGGCGCGGGCACGATAGACCTGGCCCTGTTCCTTGACGGGTCGCCGTTCAAGACGGCCGTTCTGCCGGTCGGCGGCAACAACGTCACCAACGACATCGCCATCGGCCTCAAGACCAGCCTGCAGGTCGCCGAGGAGCTGAAGATCGAACACGGCAGTTGCGATCTGTCCGCCGTGTCCGAGGACGATGCGATCAGCATTTCCACGCTGGGCGAGGCCGCGGGCCGGACGGTCAGCCGCCGCGAACTTTGCGGGATCATCGAAGCGCGAATGCGCGAGACCTTCGAGATGCTCGGGGCGGAGATCAGGGCCTCGGGTGAGGGGATGCTGCCGGCGGGCGTCGTGCTCACCGGCGGCGCCGCTCAGCTGGCGGGCGCCGCGGCCCTGGGCCGGGAAGTACTGAACATGCCCGTGCGCGTCGCCGGCCCGGCCGGGGTCGGCGGGTTGACGGACAACATCATGAATCCGGCCTATAGCACGGCCATCGGCCTGCTCTACTGGGGCGCCAAGGGTCTCGAGTCCGCAGATCGCGGCCCGTACCCACCGGCGCCGGCGGGCGGGATCCTGTCGCGAGTCCGCGACGCCATGCGCAACGTCCTGCCGTAGTCGGGGCGGGGGCGCCGGCGGGTCCTTCATGAAGACGACGGAACTCGTGGTCCAGACCGCTCGGCGCCGCGGCCTCTTCGACCTGACCGAGGCCTGCGCGGAATTCGTGGCCGGTGAAGGCGACGGCCTGCTCAACGTATTTGCGCCCCACGCCACAGCCGGCCTGGTCATCGTCGAACTGGGCGCAGGGTCCGACACGGACCTGGTCGCGGCGCTGGATCGCCTGCTGCCCCGCGACGGCCGATATGTCCACAGACACGGGTCGCCCGGCCACGGGGCCGATCACCTGGTATCGATGGTGGCATCGCCGTCGCTAACGGTTCCGGTCGTGGAAGGCCGCATAGCGCTCGGAACGTGGCAATCGATAGCGCTCCTGGATCCCAACCAGGACAACTCGACGAGGACAGTCAGGCTCTCGTTTCTACCCGGCTGAATCTCATGCTCTGCAAGTCCCACCGCCTATTGAGTTGAATCGGGCGCTTCGCCTCGAAAATGCGAACACACGTTCTCGGGCCCTTCGTGAGTGCCTCGTTTCAGTGTGCGGTTACCGGCCCAGAAAACCACGGTTAGGCGTATACTCCGTGCATCCGAGCCAGCCCCGACACGCGCAGGTGCTCTACAGTCCCGGGGGGGCCGGACCGAAACGACAACATCTGCCGGAGATCCACCGGAGGATCATGGGATGCCGCTGCGGTCCGATTCCGAGAACTTCGCCCTAATCCGTGTCATCGGTGTGGGTGGCGGTGGTAGCAACGCCGTCAACCGGATGATTCGCGCTGAGATGATGGGGGTCGAGTTCATCGCCTGCAACACGGACGCGCAGGCCCTCCTCCAGTCGGACGCCCCTCACAAGATCCGCATCGGCGACAAGATCACTCGTGGTCTGGGCGCAGGCGGAGACTCGACCATCGGCCAGCGCGCTGCCGAGGAAGACTCCGAGAAGATCGCGGACGCGCTCCGCGACTCGGACATGGTCTTCATCACCGCCGGCCTGGGCGGTGGCACCGGGTCCGGCGCCGCGCCGATCGTCGCGGAGATCGCTAAGGATCTCGGCGCACTCACCATCGGCGTCGTCACCAAGCCGTTTTCCTTCGAGGGCTCCCGCCGTAAGCTCATCGCCGAGCGCGCCGCCGAGGAGCTCAAGGCCAAGGTAGACACCCTCATTACGATCCCCAACGACCGTCTGCGCGACGTCGTCCAGAAGAACACCTCCATGGTGGAGGCGTTCCGCTACGTGGACGACGTGCTTCGCCAGGGCGTCCAGGGCATCAGCGACATCATTACCGTGCCCGGGTTGATCAACCTGGACTTCGCGGACGTCCGGACGGTCATGCGCGACGCCGGCTCTGCTCTGATGGGCATCGGCCGGGCTAGCGGAGACAACCGCGCCCTGGATGCCACGCGTCAGGCCATCGCCAGCCCGCTGCTGGAGATCAACATCAACGGCGCCCAGGGCATCCTGTTCAACATCACAGGTTCATCCAACCTCAGCCTCTTCGAGGTCACGGAGGCTGCCGAGGAGATCCGGTCGGTGGCGGACCCGGAGGCGAACATCATCTTCGGCACCAGCTTCGACGAGCGGCTGGCGGACGAAATCATGATCACAGTCATTGCCACCGGCTTCGATCCGGACCGTCGGCCTCGCGAAGTGCGCACGGAATCCCGCAACCAGGTTCCCGTCCCGGTCGTGGTTTCTCGCGACACGCGCGACTTCCAGCGCGAACTCGACGAGCAGATCATCCGCAACCAGGAGTCGGTCGGGGCGCGCTCGCACGGCCCGGTCACCTATGGCTCCTATGGCGTGATCGAGCGTCAGCCGGGTCCGGATCCGGTCCGCCCAGCGCCGCAGCGGCGTCCGGTGCCGGATCGGCCCACCACACGCCCGCTCTACGACGACCAGGATCTCGAGATCCCGAGCTTCCTTCGACGGCCCGCGCAGGAGGAGAAGGGGTAACCCTTCGCCGCCCTTGGGCCCGGTCGTAGATCCGGAAGCGATCGCCAGCTTCCGGACAGCGCGCCATCTAGTCCTCGAGGCAGTCGCGTCGGCATGCCTGAGCGCCGGTAGGGATCCAGCCGATGTCACGCTCGTGGCCGTTTCCAAGACCGTTGATGCCGGCCGGCTTGAAGCGGCGGTCGCCGCGGGGCTTACGCTGCTGGGCGAGAACCGCGTCCAGGAGGCCGAGTCGAAGGCTCCGCTGCTTCCGCAGGCTCGCTGGCACCTGATCGGGCCGCTCCAGTCGAACAAGGCCCGCCGCGCGGTTGAAGTCTTCGAGGTCATCGAATCGGTCGACTCGGTCGAACTGGCCGGCCGATTGGATCGAATTGCCGGTGATGTCGGGCGGTCGCCGCTAGGTGTCTACCTCCAGGTGAACGTCGATCGGGACGGGGCCAAAGCCGGCTTCCTGCCCGAGACGCTCGAGGTCGAACTGTCCGCGCTGGCCGGACTGACGAATCTTCGCCTGCTCGGGCTGATGACGGTCGGACGGCTCGTGGGCGCGGCCGAGGAGGCGCGGCCGACGTTCGCGGGCCTGCGCGAACTGTCCGGCCGTCTGCGCGAGCTGTCTCCGGCGCTGGGGCCGGGACTGTCGATGGGGATGTCCGAAGACTACGCCGTTGCGGTCGAGGAGGGGGCGACGGTGGTACGCGTTGGGCGGGCGCTATTTGGGGCGCGGCCGGGTCCCGAGGCCGCGCCGGCATAAGCTTGTCGCTCCGCCACGGCCTTCCCGGGGTCGCAGGGTGCTCCGAGTTGGGATTTCCATTGCCGCATGCGAGCCCGTCGCGATAATCAAGAGCCTATGGACACTGATCGCTGGCTCGAACGTTCGCGCATCTCGGCGCGCTTCGCCGTGAGGCTCATGCCGCGGGGTGGCTCGGACCGCGTTGACGGCGTGTCCGACGAGGGCGTGTTGCAGGCTCGCGTCTCGGCCCCGGCCGTCGGCGGGGCGGCGAACGCGGCGCTTGTCCGGTTGCTGGCAGACGAGTTGGGCGTCTCGAAGACGTCGGTCCGGCTCGTGGCGGGGGCGACGGGACGGCAAAAGCTGATCGTCGTGGACGGAATCTCACCCCAAACCGTCGCCACGCGCTGGCCCGGCATCAAGGTCTAGGGCCTCTGTGGTGGCGCGGCGGCCCTTGGGCCGCGGCCGGCCCGCGGCGGCAGGGCGGGCTTGCCGCTTCGCCGCCCCGACCTTCCGCGGCAGGCCGCTATAATGCGGCTCCGGCGCTGGACGCCGACGCCGTCACAGGCGCTGAAGTCCGAGCGCCCGGTCTGTGGGCGATTAGCTCAGCTGGTTAGAGCGCACGGTTCACATCCGTGAGGTCACTGGTTCGAGTCCAGTATCGCCCACCATTCCTCCCTCAT
>PMJT01000240.1:14295-15436 GCA_003158495.1 Chloroflexota bacterium
CGGGTGCCGTTTCGGCGGCCGCTGCTCGACGCGACGGGCGAATTCACCCATCGGCGCTCGTGGCTGCTGCGGCTTGTCGACGAGGATGGGGTCGAGGGGCTGGGCGAGGCGGCGCTGAACCCGTTCGCATCGGACGTGGCGACCGGCTCGCTGGCGGCCTTCATGCGGGATTTCGTTCCGGCGCTGTCGGCCGGGAAGATGCCGGTTTGGGCCGAACTTGCGGCCGAAGGCGAGCCCGGCCGGGCGGCGATGGCGGGGCTGGATGGGGCGATCGCCGCGCTCCGGGCGGCACGCGGCTCCGCGGGAACGACTCCGGCGAACGGCTCCGGCCCAGTCGCGATCCCGGTGAGCGCGATGATCGCCCTCGGTGGTCCCAGCGCGGGTGCCGAGGCCGCGGCGCAGGCCGTGGAATTGGGCTTCCGGACACTCAAGCTCCGTGCCGGCTTTGAGCGCACGACGGCCCAGCTTGTCGAGCGGCTGCGGGCGATCCGGGTGGCCGTCGGGCCGGAACCGCGACTGCGGGTCGATGCCGGCGGGGCATGGGACCTGGACACGGCCACGGAGCGGATCGAGAGTATCGCGCCGTTCCGGATCGAATACGTAGAGCAGCCGATGGCGGCCTGGGATGTGACCGGCCACGCCGCGCTGCGCGAACGAGTTCGGACACCCATCGCCCTCGACGAAAGCATCGACTCCGAGGGCTCGGCGCGGGCCGCACTGGCCGATCGCGCCGCCGATGTCATCGTGGTCAAACCGGCCCGGGTCGGCGGTCTGGCGGCCACGATGCGTGTTGTCGACTCGGCGGCCGCCGCCGGAGCCACCGTTGTGCTGGGGACCTACTACGAGACCGGAGTCGGCATCGCGGCGGTGGTTAGAATCGCGGCCGCGATACGAGCGGCTGGGCGAGGCTCCGGGGCTGGCGCGCGGCGGGCCGGAAGCCGACCCGCATCGGGCGGGCGCGCCGTCGAGGAGGCCGGGTTCGAGCCCGCCCACGGCCTGGCCACGGCGGGCATCCTGGTCCACGACCTGCTGGCGGTGCCGCTGCCGCTCGTGAACGGCGGGATGGCCGTGCCCGCGATCGTCGAACTGGACGAGGACGAGGTGGACCGCTATACCCTCGAGCGGTTCGAGGCGCGCCCGT
>PMJT01000174.1 GCA_003158495.1 Chloroflexota bacterium
GTACGTGTAGCTGTTGCCCAGGAAGAGAACGCGGGTGCACGCGCCCGAACCACAGGTCGGGCCAGGCGCGCCACCGCAGCCGGCGACCGATAGCAGACCGGCCAGTACCAGCAAGCCGGCGAGGAGTCGAACTCGGGCGCGGACGATTGCGATCATTGCCTCAGGTATCGGCGCGCAGGCTGGTTTCGTGCCCTGCGGCACAGTCCAGACTACTGCCGCAACCGATCGTCTACACGCTCTACGCCGCGAAACGACGAGCGTGGAGCGACGAGGCCGAGTCCGCCCGGATGTACCGGCAGCCGTTCGCGAAGGCCGTTAGGCGCCCTCGCCGGAGGCCGAAGCGATGGCTGGCGGTCGAAAGCCGCGCGGCTGCGGCCGGGCGGATGCCGCGATCGGGCCAACCGCGCTACGGCGTCCACGCCTCGGAGCTGACGACCGTCGCCGCGCCGGAGGCGTAGCAGGTGGGCACAGGGGCGACGCCGATCGGGGCGGCCACGATCCGTCCCAGCCCGAACGGTTCCACCATCGCCACGCGGATCTGCTGGGAGGGAGCGGACTTGCACCAGTTGCCCCACTGCGTGATGGTGTTCACCGTGCCGTTCGGGGCGACCGTGTAGACCGGGTCGCTGGACGAGACCTTGGCGGAGGCGGATCCGGCGGAAGCGATCGCGGCGCCGCTGCCGTTAAGGATCTGGGCCTCGGAAGTGCCGCGCATGCTGCAGCCCGCTGACGACACGTTAGTCGCCGTCAGGTGTGCGTAGACGATGCTCGCGCCCGGATCCCCGATCCAGGACGTGATCGTGAGCTTGAGTTGCGCGCCGGTGCACAGGCCGATGGCCAGCGGCGGCAGCGGCGTCGGGGTGGCCTTCGAGACCGCCGGCGTGTTGGTGGCCGGTGCGGCGGTGGGGGCCAGAGTAGGAGTGTCGGTTGGTGCGGCGGTCGCTGCCGCCGTGGCTGTTGCCGTGGCTGCTGCAGTCGACGCGGGCGTGGCCGTTACAGCCGCAACCGACGCCGACGGCGAGGGCGCGGGAGTCGCAGCCGACGAGGAGCACCCCGCGATCACTATCGCGGCGGTGACTGCCAGCGCGAGACCGCGCCAGGCCCTTGCACCACGGCCGGTGACGGCGCTCGCGGTCGCGAGAGTAGACATGACGGCTCCTCCGCGCCGGTCCGGTTCACTCGTTTGAGGGGGACGCCTCGGACCGGACGCCCGCGCATTCTGGCAGCCACCCGGAACGGCCGGTAAGGGCATCTACATGAAACCTGCCCGGTGGGACGGCTGAACCACGGGGCGGTCCGAGGGCCGTGCAGCTCGCCTTTCAACCGCCCACAGGACGAACCCGACACCGACAGCCGAAACGACCGTTGCGCCCGATGCCCCGCGGCGGCCGGAGGGAGGTAACCGGTTTCAAAGTCGGACCGCACCGATCACTCCGAACGGATCGCCCAGTCCAGTCTCGTCGCCAGGCCGGCGTGCCGGCACAGGAGAACCATGGCTCCCAGGCGGATTCCCCGAGGCGCCGGCAATCGGCGCGTCTTCGCCCTGTCACTTGCCGCGGGGCTGCTGCTCTCCGCATGCTCGGGTTCCGCGGCCACCCCGACACCGGCGCCCTCGCCCTCGCCCGCGCCGACGCCCACTGCCTCACTGACCGCGGCACCGATAGCGACGCCCGTGCCGACCAAAGGTCCCGCCTCTGAGAGCCTGGGGGTTGTCGGCCCGGCCGGAGCTACGGGCGGAGTGACCAACGCCGCGGTCCGCTGCAACTTCCCGGCGGCCGATGGATCGACGTACATCAACGTCATTGGCCAGCCCGTGGACCCGAACCTCTCCGTCTACATCAACGTATCCGCCGGCCTGGTCAACGTGCGATTCGATTCGGGCTCCGGAGCAACGTACGTCGAGCGCGACTTCACCGGAACCGGGGTCACCAACTTTGACGCCGCCAAGGGCGCGACGATCGACACGAAACTGGCCGAGGTCGGCACGTCCGGTGCCCCCGGGAGTCTCGGCGTCCTGACCTCGCTCAGCGGCACCATCGACTGCGGCAATCAGTTGCCGGGGTCGTCCACGCTGCTGCTATCAGGCGCGACGCCAAAGGGCGCACTGGGCGGCGGACTCAGTCCGGTCAACGCCGAATGCGTCACCAACACGTTCGGCAAGTCCGTCTCCCTGATCGGCGTTGCCCAGGTGGGTTCGACCCCCACCCTGGCGGTCATTTCGATCTCCCCGGGGACCGCGTCCGTATCCTTGTCTGGCGACGGGTTCTTCAGGAACACGGCGACCGCCGTGGCGACCCTCACGCCAACCGGCGCACACGTCGATGCCGACCTCGTGGATCAGAACCCGGCCAAGGGCACGAAGGCGACCACGATCCACATGTCCGGCGACGTAACCTGCGGCACGACAACAGGAAGCTGACGCGGGGCGACCGCTCCTCTGGCGACGGCGCTGCATTGCCGCCAAAGCGGCGGCAATTGGGCGCTGAGATGTTGCTATTGCGCGAAATCTCCGAAACTAGCACAATTCGGGCGTGACGCCGGACGAGAACCATCACTACGCCGAGTTCATCGACGGGTTCGCCCACCTCATGGCAGCCCAGCGCGGCATGCCGCTCGTCGGTGGCCGCATCTTCGCCTACCTTCTCGTCTGCGAACCGGCCGAGCAGACGGCCGCCCAGATCGCCGAGGGCGTCGGCGCGACCCTCGGGACCGTGAGCTCGATGACGCGGCTGCTACTGAGCGCACGGTTGATCGAGCGGGTCCGCAGGCGGGGCGAGCGATCGGCCGTCTACCTCATCGCCCCCGACGCGATGGGCAGCATCACTCGCGCCACTCTCGAGGCGACGCGCTTCGCCCGCCAGATGACCGATCGCGGCCTGACTCTGATGGCCGATCGGCCGCCGGCAGCCCGGGCGCGTCTCCAGGACCTGCGAGAGGTCTATCTCATTTTCGAGGAGTCCATTCCACCCCTGCTGGAGAGCTGGGAAAAGAGGCGACGGGAGATCACCGCATGACATCTGTGATTCGGACCGAGAAGCTCACCAAGTCCTACGGATCCCATCGCGGGATCGTCGACGTCGACCTCGACGTGCAAAAAGGCGAGGTCTTCGGCTTTCTCGGACCGAACGGTGCCGGCAAGACGACCACGATTCGCGTCTTGCTGGACCTGATCCGGCCGTCGAGCGGCAAGGCCTACGTGTTCGATATCGAAAGCTCGGCCGACCCGGCCGCCATCCACCGACGCCTCGGCTACCTGCCCGGCGAGTTCACTCTGTACGACCGGCTGACCGGGCGCCAGACGCTCGAGTACTTCGGCAACCTGCGCGGCGGCGTCGACCCGGTCTACCAGGCTTCGCTGATCGAGCGCTTCGACCTCGATCCGAGCCGGCGTTTCCGCGAGTACTCCAAGGGCAACAAGCAGAAGGTCGGCCTCGTCGCGGCTCTCCAGCACCGGCCGGAGTTGCTGATCCTGGACGAGCCCACCGCGGGTCTGGATCCCCTGGTCCAGCAGACCTTCTTCGCCATCCTTCGCGAGGCCGTGGCGGAGGAGCGGACCGTCTTCCTCTCGAGCCACATCCTGTCCGAGGCGGAGCGGAGCTGCGACCGCGTGGCGATCATCCGCGAAGGTCGGATCGTCCGTGTCGATCGCGTCGACGCGCTGCGGGACCTGGCCCATCACCAGGTCGAGCTGCGTTTCGCCGGAGATCCGCCGACCGCCGAATTCGCCACGATCGCCGGCGTCAGCGACGTCCAGGTCGAGGACCACCTGCTTCGGCTGCGGGTCCTCGGGGCGATCACTCCGGTCGTCCAGGCCGCGGCCCGGCTCGGCGTGACGGACTTCCTGAGCCGCGAGCCCAGCCTCGAGGAAACCTTCCTTGCGCAGTACGGCCGAGAGGCCGACGCGCCCACCGCGGAGGTGAAGTGATGGCCGCCGGCATCGGCGCGCCGGAGATCGCCGCGCCAGTCAATACGATCCCGTTCCGCAGCCGCATTTACGGTTTCGGGAGCATCTACGGCAAGACGGTCCGCGACTCGCGCCTTTCCCTCATCATCGCCGCCGGCCTGCTCGGCGGGATGTCGCTCGTCATGGCAGCCGGAGTCTCGAGCATCTTCCCGACGCCCGCGTCGCGTCTCGAGATCGACAAGCTCATCGGCAGCATCCCGTCCTCGATGGTCAACCTGTTCGGGAAGCCCATCGGGCTCGGCACGCTGGGTGGCTACTTCACCTGGAAATACGGGGCCATCTTCGCCATGGGCACGGCCCTGTGGTCGATCATGGCCCTGTCGGGGACCCTGGCCGGCGAAGCCAGCCGCGGCAGCCTCGACATCGTCGCGTCCGCGCCGTTCGGCAAGCGACGGATCGCGGTCGAGAAGGTGACTGCCCACCTGACGATGCTCGGGCTGGCGATGGCCGTGCTCGCGGTCGGCTGCGTGGCCGGCTCGACACTCTTCGGCGACGCCTCCCTCGGGGACAGGATCGCGCCGCTCTCCGCCATCGGCTTCGCGCTGTGGGTAGGGTTCATCGCGATCTTCTTCGGCGGCCTGGCATTCGCACTGGCGCCGCTTCTCGGCCGTTCCGGATCGGCCGGCATCGCCAGCGTACTTATGGTCCTCCTCTGGGTCGCCAACGGCTTCGACGCGCTCGCGCCAATCGCCATTCTTAGCCCGTTCCACTGGCTGGCCGGGCATATCGCCCTGGTGGGCATGTACGACTGGCCGGCCGTGGCCTTCACCGGGCTCGTGGCCGTCGTGCTGCTCGGAATCGGCGTCGAGATGTTCACGCGCCGCGATCTTGGCGTCACCGCCGGCCTCTCGATGCCGGGATTGCCCACGATCGTCCTGGGGGTCCGAGGGTCCACCAGCCGGGCGTTCGGCGAGCAGCTGCCCCGGGCGATGTCCTGGGGGATCGGCCTGGGCCTGATGGGCGCCCTGATCGCCGCCCTCGTCGGGACGATGGCGAGCCAGATCGGAAATGATCCGAACCTCTCGTCCACCTTCTCAGCCATCTTCAAGGGCTTCAACCTCACGTCCGCCGGCGGCTGGCTCCAGCTGTACGTGCAGCTGCTCCTGATCGCGGCCGGCTTCGCGGCGGCAACGTTCGTGTCGAAATGGGCGTCCGACGAGAACGACGGGCGCCTCGAGATGATCCTGGCGACGCCGCTGGTCCGTGCCAGGTGGGTGATCGCGGGCGGGATCGCCGCCATCCTCGCCATCGTGGTGATGACCGTCCTGTTCGCAGCGGGGATCGGGCTTGGCGCGGCATCAGGCGGCGTTGCCGTCGGCGACGCCATTACCGGGTCGGCCGTCGTGGGTCTGTATGCCGCCGCGATCGTCGGGGTCGGCATTGCTGTCGGCGGCGTCTGGCGCACTTCGATAGCCGCCGAGATCGCCGCGATGGCCGTGCTCGTCACGTACCTGATCGACCTCGTGGCGCCGGCGCTGAACCTGCCCGACTGGGTCCACCAGCTGGCGATCACGGCCCACCTGGGCCAGCCGATGGTCGGCGTGTGGGATCCGGTCGGGGTCGGAGCCTGCCTCCTGATCGCGGCCGGCGGGATCGCGATCGGCGCCTGGGGCGTCACCCGGCGCGACATCGATTGACCGGAGCGGCAGGACCGGACATCACTCCTCCGGGCCGCATGCACATTTCCTTCACAGGCGATCGCCAATCTTCGATGTGAGGTTGGCAAGCGCTCAATGGCCGGCCGCCAAAGGAAATCGGGAGCGCGTTCGCAAGGAGAAATGGAAATGCGTCAGGGTGGCGGCTTCCGAGTTCTGGCCGCACTGCTACTGCTCGGGGTCATAGCTTTCATCACCGCCGGGGCCTACGGCGCCGGCTTCACGGCCGGACAGGCTTCCGGTACGACCACAAACCTGGGCCCGTGGGTCTACGGCGGCGCATTCGGCGCCGGCCACCTCGTCGGGTTCATCGTCACGATCATCGTGCTGATCGTCGTGCTCAGGCTGCTCGCTCTGGTGTTCTTCGGCGGCCATCACCGCCGGTACTGGGGTCACCCCGGCTACTGGCGCGGCGACGTCGACCCGAGCCAGGGCCCGAGCTTCGGCCCCGGTGGCCAGGGTTTCGGCCCTGGTGGCTGGCACCGCAGCGAGTGGCGCCAGGCCGGCCAGGCCGCGTTCGACGAGTTCCACCGCCAGGCCCACGTGAACCAGCCGCCGACCGCCGGCGAAACTCCGGGCAGCACGCCCGGGGCCGATCAGCCTCGATAGCCCCGGGCGGAAGCGCCCCAGCGGCACTGACCCGCGACCAACGGCGGCAGGAGCCTCGCGCTCCTGCCGTTCGTTTGGCCCGATCGATACTCCCGGCACCGAGCCGGGCCTTAGGATGAGACCACCGTGAAAACCGTCCTGGTCGTAGACGACGAACCGCGCATCGTGGAGCTTGCCCGGGACTACCTCGAGCACGCCGGTTTCGGCGTGATCACGGCCGTGGACGGCCCCTCGGCCCTTACCGCGGCCCGCATCCGCAAGCCGGACGTGCTGGTCCTGGATCTCGGCCTGCCGGGTATGGACGGGCTGGACGTGGCGCGCGCCATCCGCCGCGACTCGATGATGCCAATCATCATGCTGACCGCCCGCGACGACGAACTGGATCGCGTCCTGGGCCTGGAGATCGGGGCCGACGACTACGTTACCAAGCCCTTCAGCCCGCGCGAACTCGTGGCCCGGATCCGGGCAATCCTGCGGCGCGTCGACCGCGAGACGGAGCCGAGCGACCGCATCGATATCGCCGGCGTTTCGATCGACATCGCTCGAATGCGCGTCGAAGTCGCCGGCCGAACCGTCGAGCTGACGCCGACCGAATTCCAGCTTCTCGTCGCCCTCGCCCGCCAGCCCGGCCGCATCTTCACGCGGTCCCAGTTGCTCGATGCAATTCACGGCGTGGCCTTCGAGTCATACGAACGGGCTATCGACGCCCACGTCAAGAACCTGCGGCGCAAGCTCGAGGACGATCCGGGACGCCCGAAGTTCGTCCTCACGGTCTACGGCGTCGGCTATCGGTTCGCCGAGGAGCCCGAGTGAGCGATCCGAACTCAGAACCGCCCCGCGGCCCCGATCGCTACTCCAACTACCGGGGCCGCCGCGGCCGGCACGGCCACCCATTCGGGCCTGAAGGACCGTTCGGGTCGGAAGGACCCTTCGGGTCGGAAGGACCCTTCGGACCCGGCGGCCACTGGGATCGACGGCGCGGCCGGCCCAAGTGGTGGCCGCGCGATGAGGCCTGGCCGCCGACGTCGGAGTTCCCCTGGCGCAAGGTACGGCGGCGGTTCATCGTTCGCTTCGCGATCGGCGTCTCGATCCTGTTCACGCTGGTCGTTCTCGGGCCCATCGTCCTGATCGGCCAGCTGCTGACCGCGACCGGCCTCCAGTCCCCTCTCTCGAGTATCGCAGCCGTCGTCATCGTCCTGTTCCTGTTCGCTGCGCTGAGCGGCACGGCCCGTGGAGCAAGGCGGTTCGCGGTTCCGTTCGGCGACCTCATCGAGGCCACTGGCAAGGTCGAGTCCGGCGACTACACCGCTCGCGTCTCGGTGCCGGACCGCGGCATGCGCGAGATTCGCTGGCTCGCCGAAGCCTTCAACTCGATGGCCGCCCACCTCGAGACCGACGAGCGGCAGCGCCGATCGCTGCTGGCCGACGTGAGCCACGAATTGCGCACGCCGCTGGCGATCCTGCGCGGCGAGCTCGAGGCGATGATCGACGGCGTACACCCAATCGACGAAGCCCACCTTTCGGCGGCCGTCGACCAGATCGGGATGCTGACCAAGCTCGTCGAGGATCTGAGGACGCTCGCCCTCGCCGAAGGCGGCACGCTGGCCCTCCACAGAGAGCCGACGGACCTGACGATCCTGGTGCGAGAAGCCGCGGCCTCGTTCGACGGCCTGGCCGCCGCCGCCGGTGTTCGGTTCGAGATTCGAATGCCGGACGACTCGCCGCTGCTGGACCTGGACCCGCTCCGAATCCGGGAAGTTCTGTTGAACTTAGTTGCCAACGCACTGCGCTATGCACCCAGCGGCAGCGCCGTTTCGATCACCGGAGAGACGCGCCGCGGCGCGGTCCGGGTTTCGGTCACCGATGCGGGTCCGGGGATCGCTCCCGAGGTATTGCCACATCTCTTCGAGCGCTTCGCCCGGTCGGAGGACTCGCGCGGCTCGGGCCTCGGCCTGGCCATCGCTCGCCGGCTCGTCGAGGCCCACGGCGGCTCGATCGCGGCCGAACGCCCGTCCGGCGGCGGAACCACTATCGCCTTCGAACTTCCGACGGTGCCCGCGGCATAGCGAAAGGCGGCCTCTCGGCCGCCTTTCGTGACTGCGTCGTATTCCGGCGTGAGCCGGCCCGGATCAGCTTGGCAGCTGGCCCAGGGTCAGGCTGAACGTCGAGTCGGTCCCGCTCTGGTGCTGGACCTGGATCTTGATTACGTCGCCCGGGTGGTGCGCGGCGACGAGTTCGATGAGGGTCTGGCTATCTGGCGTCGGCGTGCCGTCCACGGAAAGGACGATGTCGCCCACCGCGATGCCGGCCGTTGCCGCGGGGCCGCCGGCCGTCACGGCGACGATGAAGGGACCGTTCGTACCGTCACGAAGCTGGACGCCCATGTAGGCTCGGCCGGAATTGGTGACCTTGCCGGTGGCGATGAGTTGATCGGCGACAATCTTGGCCCGGTTGCTCGAGATTGCGAAGCCGATGCCCACCGCCGCGCCGCCGAGCTGCGGGTCGGTAGCCTCGAGGGTCGGAATGCCGACGACCTGGCCGTTGAGATCGACGAGTGCGCCGCCGCTGTTGCCGGGGTTGATCGCGGCGCTGGTCTGGATGGCGTCGGGGAGGGCGTTGCCGGTGGGCTCGCTGACCTGCCGGCCAAGGGCGCTGACGATGCCCTCGGTCACGCTCGACTGGAGCCCGAGCGGGTTGCCCATCGCCAGGACGAAGTCGCCGACCGAGAGCGCCGAGGAGTCGCCGAAGGTGGCTGGCACGAGGCCGGTGGCCGTGATGTGCACGACGGCGACGTCGTCCGGCGGGTACGAACCGACGAGAGTGCCGGTATAGGACTTGCCGTTGGAAAGCGTGACCTTGAACGAGGTCGCCGTACCGACGACGTGAGCGTTGGTGACGATGTCACCCTTGCTGTCGTAGATGATGCCCGAGCCGAGGCCGGTGTCCGTCTCGATCACGACGACCGATGGCGTGACTTGCTTGATCACGGCGACGAACTGGTCCTGGAGCGTGAGAGCCGGCCCGGATACTGTCAGCGTGGTGCCCGGCGTGGTCGTGGCGCCCGGAAGGACCGCCGTGACCGCACCGTTCGTGGGAGTCGGGGTGGACGTGAGGCCTGCGAAGGCCTGAGTGGTCACGCCCGTCTGCGATGCGGCACAGGCAGCAACGAATGCAGCGACGAACACAAGTGACGCGATCGGGGCGGCGAGTCGCCTGCCGGACCGCCGCGTTTGGGTAACCATGAACAACCTCCTGCTGGCCGCTCTTCTTGATCCTGCGGCTTGCAACTGGCTCCATCCTTGGTCCGGACGCTGAAGCAACCCTGAAGTCGCGCCGGAGGGCGCATGGCGTTCCGGGAACGCGAAGCGCATCCGATCGAGCAGCTTCCTCTGGCGCGCTCGCCGGCCCCGCGTCAGCCGACTGGCGACTTGGCGCGTACCGCGGCTTCGTCGAAGCAGGTGGACTCGAAGACGAGCAGCCGGGTCGAGGCCTCGCGCCACGCGTCCGAGGGCAGATTGGCCTTGCGACAGACCGCTTCGAGCATCTGCGTCTCGTCCCAGCCCATCTCCGTAGCGACCTGTGGCAGCAGCAAGGCCCGGTGGCCGCCGCGCTCGACCACGATGCCGTGACGCCCGGCAACGAAACCCGATGGGTTGGGCAGATCAACCGGCGGATCCAGCACCGAGATTTCCAGTTCCAGGGCCGCCAGTTCCGACTCGTCGACCGGCAGGAAGCGAGGGTCGTCCAGTGCGGCCGCGGCCGCCGCGTCGCGGACGTTCTGCCAGAGCTCGGTCTCGAATCGCATCAAGCCGATGCAGCCGCGCAAGCTGCCACGCTCGTGGATCGTGACGAAGGCGGCGGCGGGTTCGGACAGGGCAGGCGAAATGCGTGCCGGTACGGCACCTGCGACCGAGCCGCGGCGGACGGCCACCTCGATCGATCGCCTGGCGATGGCGAGGAGTTGACGCTGGTCCGAGCGATCTAACTGCTTCACGTGACGCCTCGGGTGGTTCGCGACGAGGCTGGCGCATCCGGGCCGGCAGCGCCAGAGTCAAATGGCGCGTTCTCCCCGCCGTCGGCGATCCCGTACGATGGTGCCGACCAGCAGACGGACTTGGAGACGGCACAATGATCGACGGGTCGACACGGCTCGGCGCGCGGATCCTGGAGAGGCTCTTTGCGGACCGCGTGATCTGGATGACGACGGTCGACCGCGGTACCCCGCAGCCGGCCCCGGTCTGGTTCCTGTACGAACGGGGCGAGCTCGAAGAGCGGATCATCGTCTACACCAAGACAGACGCCCGCCGCGTCGCGAACCTGCGGGACAACTCGAACGTCGCGTTCAACTTCAATTGCACGACCAACGGCGAAGAGGTCCACGTGGTCCGCGGCCACGGCCGCATCGCCCTGGAGCTGCCCCCGGTGCTGCATTGCAAGCCCTACATGGACCGCTACCGCGACTGGGTCGAAACGGACGAGGCATGGGGCCGCACGTTCGAAGGCTTCGCCGCCCAATACTCCGTGCCGATCGAGATCACCGACCTGGCGATCTGGGGCTGGTAACCGGCACCGCGCCGTGGACACCCGGCCGGCCAAGCCGCGTCCGGGGAAGCACCTCGGGCCGTTCGGCTCTTTGCCGCGGGACCGCTCCGGACGAGCATGACGGGCGAGGAAACCTCTCCGTGCGACCGTCCCCGCCAGTTCGCGACCCAGCCCAATTACCACCGGCCACGCCCGCCCTCCTGGCAGTGGCGGAGGCCGATGGCGCGGTCCGCTGTGTCGCATGCGCTCATCGCTGCCTCATCAGACCGGGACGCGCCGGCATCTGCCACGTCCGCGAGAACCGCGACGGGACGCTCGTGACGCTCGTCTTTGGGCAGGCCGTGGCCGCCAACGCGGACCCGATCGAGAAGAAGCCGCTCTTCCACTTCTACCCCGGCAGCGTGGCGTTCTCCATAGCCACGCGGGGCTGCAATTTCCACTGCCTGCACTGCCAGAACTGGGCCATATCGCAGGTCACGGGCATGGAGGAAGTCGGCCGGACCTTCCCGCTGCCCCCGGATCGCGTCGTCGACGCGGCGCGGAGTTACGGCTCGCGCAGCATCGCGTACACCTACACAGAGCCGACGATCTTCATCGAGTATGTTCTGGAAACGGCTCGATTGGCAGCCGACGTGGGGCTTGCCAATGTCCTGGTCACCAACGGCTACCAGACTCCGGAAGCGCTCGATCTGCTGGGCGGCCTGATCGACGCCGCCAACGTCGATCTCAAGTCGTTCGACGACCGTTTCTATCGCCGCGTCTGCGGGGCGAGGCTGGCCCCGATCCTCGATTCGCTGGTGGGCATGCGTGCCCGCGGCATCTGGGTCGAAGTCACGACGCTGTTGATCCCCGGCCTGAACGACGACCCAGGCCGACTGGCGACGCTGACCCGGTGGATGGTCGCCGAACTCGGGCCCGAAACTCCCTGGCACGTCAGCCGCTTCTTCCCGACATACCGGCTGACCGACCTGGATCCAACGCCCGCCGCAACGATCCGAAGCGCCGTGGAGATCGGCCGCGAGGCGGGACTCCGCCACGTGTACTCCGGGAANNATGGCCGGCGGCGATGAGGACACCCGCTGCGCCGGCTGCGGAACGGTCCTGATCAGGCGCCACGGTTTCGACGCGACCCGAACTGCGGCGCTTTCCGGCGGGCTCTGCGCGACGTGTGGCCGCCGCCCGGCTGGGATCGGATTGTCGGAACCGGCCGCGGGTCCGGCCAGCGGCCTGGCCGGGGAGGAACCACTATGACCTCCGGCCCGCGCCGGACCGCTGTGGCCGGCACTTTCTACCCGGCGGAACCGGTGCGGCTGGACTCTCTCGTGGCGGCGCTCCTTGCCGGCGCCGCGGAGGCCACGCGGCCGGAGGAGCTCGACCCCGCGGCCGTGGCCGGCATCCTCGTCCCCCACGCGGGGCTCGTGTATTCGGGCGCCATCGCCGCCCTCGGCTGGCAGCTGGCCGGCGAGATCGTACCCGCCACGATCGTCCTTGCCGGCACGGATCACCAGGCGATGGCCGAAGGCGTCGGAGTCTGGGAGGGCGGGGCCTGGCACACGCCGCTCGGCGACGTCGAGATCGACCGCGGGCTCGCGGCGGCGATTACGGCCCTCGGCCCCCCGTTCGATCGCGACGATGCGGCGCACCTCGGCGAGCATTCGCTCGAAGTCCAGCTGCCGCTTCTCTTGCGAGCATGCCCGGCGGCAAGGATCGCTCCGCTCGCCGTCAGCCCCAGGCTCACGAGCCACAAGCTGGCCGGGATCATGCTCGGCAACCTGCTCGGCAAGCGGCGCGCCGCGGGCGAGAAGATCCTTCTCGTGGCCAGCTCGGACATGGCCCACTACCCACCGGCCCGGATCTGCGAGGAGACTGACTCGGAACTGCTCGGCCCACTCCTGCGACTGGACGCGGAGAGTCTTCGTGCGCGCGAAGCGGCAATCCTGGCCGAGCGCCGGCGCGGGCTGGTCTGCGGGCTGTGCGGCATCGACCCTGTGCGCGTGACCCTCGACGCCGTCGCCGAGATGGGCGCAACCCGCGGCATCCTGCTCGGCGCGGCCACGTCCGCCGATGCCGGCGGCGATCCCGGGCGCACCGTCGGTTACGCCGCCGCCGCCTTCGTCTGACGATCGGCGCGGCGCTCAAGACGGTCGGGCGCTAAGCTGAAACCATGGGCTCCGACTCCGAGTATTGGTCCGATTACTACGCGGTCACAGTCGATCGACCGCCATGGGAGACGGTCCGGCTGGCCATCCGCAGGTTCCGCGAAGAGGGCGAGGCGGCGGCCGGGGCCCCTCCGCCGCGCTTCGCGGTGGACCTTGGCTGCGGCGCAGGCCGCGACGCTCGCGAACTCCTGCGGGCCGGCTGGCGCGTGCTGGCAGTGGACCGCGAGCCCGCCGCACGGGAGACGCTTGAGGCCGCGGTCGAGACGGAGTTCAGGCCACGCCTTCAGATCCGTGTCGAGGACTTGGCGACCGTGGTGATTCCACCGTGCGACCTGGTCAACGCCAGCCTCTGCCTGCCGTTCCTGGCCCCGGACGCGTTCCACCCGACGTGGCGGCGGATCGTGGCCGCGCTGCGACCCGGAGCGCGCTTCGCGGCGATGCTCTTCGGCGACCGCGACGAATCGGCCCCGGATCCAACGATGACCTGCCTGCCCCCGGACGAGATCCGCGCCGCGCTGGCCGGCTTCGAGATCGAGCACTGGCTCGCGCAGGAAGACGACAGGCCGACGGCGCTCGGCGAGCCTCACCATTTCCATCTCGTGGAGTTCGTGGCCCGTCGTATCTAGCACGCGCCGCCCCACGGCCGCGACCCGGCGCTCGGACGGCGCAATCCGCGCCCCGATACTGGCGGCGAACGTTGAATTCCTGTATATATACCGTCCCTGTTTCGTCCGGCTGCCGGACGAAACGGCGTCGGAAGCGACGAGGCGGTGCGTCGCGGACGGGACGCCCGATCCTCATGGCATGTCCGGCGTTTGTTCACCAGTCCTACACAAGCCACGCCCAGGCTTTGCAGCGAATTGGCTGCGCAGCAGGCGTGGCTCTCACAGGTTCATCAGCGCACAGCGCAAGGAGGATCAATGGTCTCGGAGGCCGCCAGCAGCGCACCCGAGCACGCCGCGATCGAGGTAAACCCTCGCGCCCGATTCGAAATCCTCGGCGCGATCCTGCTCGCCCTTTTCCTCGGAGCGCTCGACCAGACGATCGTCGGTCCTGTTCTGCCGAGGATCTCGACGGAGCTGAACGGCGTCGATCTCTACACGTGGGTTGTTACCGCTTACCTCGTCACCAGCACGGCCGCGATCCCGATCTACGGCAAGATGTCGGACTATTTCGGACGCAAGCCGATGCTCATCATCGGCATCGTGCTGTTCCTGATCGGGTCGGTCCTGTCCGGCCTCAGCCAGACGATGGCCGAACTCATCATCTTCCGCGGCGTTCAGGGTCTCGGCGCAGGCGCCCTCTTCCCGATCTCGCTGGCGGTCATCGGCGATCTCTTCACCCCGGCCGAGCGAGGCAAGTACCAGGGCCTGTTCGGTGCCGTATTCGGCGTCGCCTTCCTGGTCGGTCCGTTCCTGGGCGGAGTGCTCACGGACAACCTGTCCTGGCACTGGATCTTCTTCGTGAACGTGCCCGTGGGGCTGATTTCCCTCTATCTGATCGGCCGCCTGCTACCGATGGTCCGACCCAAGGACGTTCGATTCACACTGGATATCTTCGG
>PMJT01000265.1:0-23472 GCA_003158495.1 Chloroflexota bacterium
CCGACGCTCAGGTTCACCTTGTGAGGGCGTGTATCCGCCCTGAATGCCTCCGATAAACCGAGGATCGGGTCGGGCGCAGCTGGCGTCAGCGATCGAAGAGGCAGGGCCACGGGACGTTCCTTGATGCAGGTTGACGGCTGTTGCCAGCACACGATAGCGAAAGCTGGCCGGATGGGCCTGCGCGAGCCGTCAGACGCCTTGCTCGATCGCAAACGTGAGCTCATCCCAGAAACGGCACGACGACGCGGCTCGTCTTCAGGGTTCAATCATCCGCCGGCGCGACAGTACAATCGTCGGCTCGATGCGAGCTTCGATCGTCGGGGACTGAACCCGGGTCGCCGTCGGTTTGGATCCACGACCCGCCAAACGGCAATTCTCTCCCCGCTCCCAGACGCCCTCCCGACCTCCCTCGGGAGGGCGTCGACTATCCCGGCGAAGGTCGCGATGGGTCCCCGAGGGCCACGATCCCTTGCCGCAGTCGCCCCGTGGACCGACTCCTCGGTCACTACAATGACGTGCCTCCCATGCGAGTAAAGCCGGAGCCTCGGGAGAGTTTCTTGACGCAGATCAGGCAACAGGATCCCAAGCTGCGAGTGACGGCCCTGCGGCGGCCCCGCCGTCGCGGCCCGGCGCCGGAGGCGCCGATACGGGCGCGCGCGGTAGCCGTGCTGATCAACGAGCCCACGACGATGGTGTTCGGGGATCCGTTCTTTGCGCCGCTGCTCAAGGGCATGTACGAGGCCCTGACCGCGCACTCGATGCTGCTGGTGATGCTGATCCCCAGGAACGTCGCCGAGATGGAGTTCGCCAAGNNTGCTGCGGCAGACCGCCCCTGGACACGCCCATCAGCTACGTCGACACGGACAACCGGCGCGGGGCCGAGATCGCGACCGAGCACCTGATCTCGCTGGGGCGAACGAAGATCGCCACGATCTCCGGCGACCTGGACATGCCCGCGGCGAAGGATCGGCTGGCCGGCTATCGGGACGCGCTTGCCAGGGCCGGGATCGAGCCCGACCCGTCGCTCGAGGAGCTGGGCGNNGACGTGGCGGTCATCGGCTTCGACGACACTCCCGTTGCCCTGACCACCAGGCCGCAACTGTCGACGATGCGCCAGCCGATCGAGTCGCTCGGCACGGAATCGGTCAACCTGTTGATGCAGTCGATGATCGACCTGCAGTGGGAGCCGCAGCAGTCCATCCTCGAGGCCGAGCTCGTCGTGCGGGAGTCCACCGTGGGAACGCCCGGGCCCATCGTCCTGTCCCTGCCGGAGTCCTAGGCGGCGACTATTGCGGCCTCATTCCGCGGGGGCGCCCTCGGCTGCGGGCTGCGCCACCGACGCTAGCGGCAGCCTGAGCAACTCGCCCAGTACATCCGCGACCAGGCCCAGCCTGACGTGCTCCGGATCGAGGGCGGCCTGGAGGGCAATCCCGGTTCCCAGCGCCTCGATCACGATAGCCATGTCACGCGCCCCGAGCTTCTGCTCTTGGCCGGGCTTGCCGTAGCCGGACGCAATCAACATGCCGGCCACGAATGTCCGGGCGACCTCGTACTGATCTGACATCAGGGTTCGCGTGCGTTCGTCTCGCATGGCATGAAGCCAGAACTCGGCGAAGAGCATCAGGAACTGCTTCTCGCCATCGTCGATGGAGTCGGCCGGCTCGAGCAGACCACGAGTCACAGAATCGATGTCCCGGCCCTGGAAGCGCACGGTGTACTCGGCCGACTGCACTTCGACGCGACGCTCGATCAGGGCGATCAGCAGCTCGGTCTTGTTGGCGAAGTTCGAGTAAACCGCGCCTTTCGTGTAGCCGGCAGCCGCAGCGACCTCATCCAGGGTGGCCGTCTCGAAACCGCGCTTCGCAAATACCTCCGCCGCGGCGTCCAGCAGGCGCGCTCGCGTCTGGTTCTTCTTTGCCTGGCGATTGAGTCGTTCGGTCATGAGCGGAGAATACCACTGGGTATGCGAATACTCAACAGTCTTGACATACTGACTGGTATCTGCATACTCGCAGGTATCACGCATTGGAATGCCAATGGTTGGACCTGAAGGAGAAAGCGTGTTGCTCGAGGTAAGGGGAGTAATCAAACGCTACAGGCGTGGAGCGGCGCCTGCCAACGACGGCGTCGACCTGGCCATCGACGCCGGGCAGGTGTACGGGCTCCTGGGCCACAACGGCGCCGGCAAGACGACGCTCGTTAACCAGATCGTCGGTCTGATGAAGCCGGATGCGGGTTTCATTCGAATCTCCGGCCGTGACGTCGTGGCCGACGCGAGCTTCGCACGGCGGGTTTGCTCGATCCAGCCGCAGGCGCAGGTGCCGATAAACGGCCTGACGCCGCGCCAGGCGATCCAGACGCTCGGGCGGCTTCGTGGGGGCACCGCCGCGACCGTGCGCTCTCGAACCGACCACCTGCTGGAGGCCCTGGCGCTCGGCGAGTGGGCGGGCATGGACGGCGCGCGACTCTCCGGCGGCGTGAAGCGACTGGTCTCGTTCTGCATGGCAGCGGTCACACCCGGCCGCCTGGTCATGCTCGACGAGCCGACTAACGATGTCGATCCCGTTCGGCGGCGCCTGCTGTGGGCGCAGGTGCGGGCACTGGCCGACGAGGGATCGGCCGTCCTGCTCGTCACCCACAACGTCATCGAAGCCGAGCGATCGGTCGATCGACTAGCCATCCTCGACCACGGCCGCGTCCTGACCGAGGGCACGCCGTCCGATCTCAAGGCCGGGGTCGCGGATGGCCTTCACCTCGAACTGGTACTCGAGCCCGGCGCCAACGCCCCCGAACCGCCGTCATTCGCGACCTCGTATGTCGCGACCGCGAGCCGGATCGTTGCCACGGTGCCGGCAAACATTGGCGGCGAGGCCGCGACGTGGGCGGGGAACCTGCGCCGCGCCGGACGCATCGAGGAGTACTCGCTCGCGGCGGCAACCCTGGAAGATGCATACGTGGCCCTCGTCGGGGCCGCAACCGTCGAGGAAAAGACCGATGTCCGCGCTGCGTAGCTATCGACTGCTCGTCACCTGGCAGGCCCGCCGGATGAAGATGTTCCTGCCACTCGGGATCGTGGTGCAGGCGCTCTTCGCCTTCGGCATCGTGGCCGGGTATCCGCTCCTGTTCCCGACGATCGACCGGACCACGATCCTCTACCTGGCGACGGGCGGCCCGGCGGTGAGCCTCATCACTATCGGATTGGTTGCGGTCCCGCAGCTCGTCAGCCAGGCCCGGACCGAGGGCACGCTTGACTACATGCGGACCCTGCCGGTGCCGCGGGTCGTGTACCTGCTGGCCGACATGACCGTGTGGCTGGCGGTCGTCGTGCCGGGCGTGATCTTCGCGGTCCTCGTGGCTGCGATCCGTTTTGGCCTGGACCTGGAGATCAGCCCTCTGGTCGTTCCGGCCGTGCTGCTCGTCGTCCTGACCGCGACTTCGGTGGGCTATGCACTCGCGTCACTGCTGCCGCCGATGGTCGCGAACATGGCCAGCCAGGTGCTGGTCGTCTTCATCCTGATGTTCTCGCCGCTCAACTTCCCCGCAGATCGACTCCCCGGCTGGCTGGCAACTATCCACGGCTTCCTGCCAATCCAGGCCATGGGCGAACTGATGCGAGGCACGCTTGCCGCCAACACCTTCCCGCTCACCGCAGGCGCATTCCTCCTCCTCGGGGCGTGGTGCGCGGCCACGTTTGCGGCTACCAGCGTGGTGTTGACTCGCCGGTCGTAGCCCCGCTGTGGGCACGTCCAGGCGCCCTCATCAATTACCCGGCACGTGGGGGCTTCAGGCTGCTAGGCTTCCGCGCGATGGGAGACCGGAGGAGGAACGAGAGGGCTCAACGTGCGCCCAATTCGGCGTCGGACGGGGACCGTTCCGTGGCTGAGGGCACCGGGCCGGCGACGGCGACGCCGCGACACCTCGTGCCGCCCCGTTCCCGGGCACTGGAGTTCCTTCTGCTCGCAGCCGCGGCGATCGCGGCCCCACTGGCGTGGTGGTTCCTTGGCACTCTCTGGCGAGGGGCCAACAGCTACAACGACTTCCACGACTACTGGCTCGCCGCGAAGCTGATCACCCTGGGCCAGAGCCCATACAACATCGAGGCGCTGCGGGCACTGGCAAAGACCGAGCACCTGCAATTCCTCGTCGGCGGCGGCTACCAGTACCCGCTGCCGTTCGCGGTGGCAATGATCCCTTTCACCGCGTTGTCGTTCGGCAACGCAGTCCTGCTGTTCAACTCCGTCTCTCTCGCCGTTTTCGGTCTGAGCGTCGCCGGCTGGATCGGCTGGGCGCACGGCTGGGCGGCCGAGCTCCAATGGCGGCGCCTGGCCCTAGCCGGGGCCGCGGGCTGCTATCCCCCGATTTACGGCACGATAGCCAACGGCCAGGCCAACCTGGTCCTTTTCCCCCTGGTCGGGGTTGGCATCGCGCTGGCGCTCGACGGCACCAGCGTCGCGCAACGGGCGAGCGGCGGAGTACTCGCCGGCCTGGCGGCAATCGTGAAGCTCGTTCCGGCAGTACTGGCGGTGCCGCTCGCCATCGGCCGCCGGATCGATGCCGCAGCCGGGATAGCGGCCGGCGCCCTCGGCACTCTGCTGCTCGCCGACCTGCTCGTTCCCCAGGGCGCGAGCGGCGGCAGTGGACTCTCCTCGCTGTTCGACACGGATCCGTACTTCACGAACCAGTCGTTCAACGGGTTCGTCAGCCGGATCGTCCGGGACTCGGATCGGACCGTTGCCCTGTGGAAAGCCGGCTTCGACCCGAAGCTGCCGATGCTGGCGCTGACGGTGGCATTCGGCCTGGCAACGCTCGCCGTTCTGTGGTGGAATCGCGGGCGCCTTGCCTCGCGGCGCGGCCTGGCGCTCGGTCTCGGCTTCGCCCTCGTTGCCGGCGTTATCGGGGCCCCCAAGAACAGCTTCTGGAACCAGGCCTCGGCTCTGTTCGCGGTCGGGTTGCTGCTGGCGGTGGACGTGCCGGACCTGCGGCTGTCGCGGCTCGGCCGGACGGACCTCGTCCTGCTCGGCTGCTGGCTGGCCGGCTCGGCGACCTTCGCGCTCTACTGGACCTTCCCGCCGGCGAAGACAATCGCGCTTGCGCCCCTCGTCTCGGTGCTCGAGTCGTCGTCCTTGTACGGGCTGCTGGCGCTGTGGTGGCTGCTCGCGAGACGGCTGAGGGCGAGTCAGACCTCGGCCGGGGCCACGATCTCGTAGCCGAGCCGGGCACGTAGGCGGCCAAGGCCCATCAAGACCGGGGCGCCGAAAGCCAGAACGGCGATGGCGTCCCCGAAGGCACGGAATGAGTCCCAGGCGACCGACGTGAGCAGGTAGTAGCGACCGAACTGGGCCAGCGTGTCGACCGGCGAGAGGCCGGGGATCCAGCCGACGTTCTCAATGCCGGCGGCGAATGCGACCCAGCCGTAGATATCGGTCAGGGCGCCGTATGCGAAGCCGGTGACGATCGCGACGACCGCCAACGCGGCGATGTCCGTGCGGCCCGGCAGCCACGACCGACGGGCCGGCCTGACACGCCTGACCAGCGAGCCGGCGAGCCCGGCCGAGAGTCCGACCCAGCCGACTGCGAACGNNAACGAGCCGACGAGGAAGCCGTACGAAGGCCCGAACTCGTAGCCGGCAGCAAGGACCAGCAAGAAGATCGGGCTGAAGCCGGCCGCGCCGTTGACGAGCGCCAATCGGAGCGCCGCGTCCAGCGCGGCGAGCGCGGCGAGCAGGGCCAGCCTACCCGAGTCGAGGCGGCGGGCGCCGAGTTCCATGAGCCCGAGTGCGGCGACCGACGCGAGCGTCACCGCCAGGGCCGGACCTTCCGGAGTGAGCCCTAGCCCGAGGAAGGGCCACACGAAGAGACCGAGCCCGAGCAGCGAAACGGCGGCGATCATCGGACAGTCTCGGCCGCGTGGGCCAGGCCGTTCGACGGACTCCGGAAGGAGGACCGGGGCAGTTCGACGGCGCGGCCGTCGCCGAGGACGACGGTTCGGTCGGCCAGGGCGGCGACCAGCTCCGCGTCGTGGGTCGCGATGACCACGGACGAACCCCGCCCGGTGAGCGCGCGGACCGCGGCCGCAAGAGAGCGGCGAGCGGCCGCGTCCATGCCCCGTGTCGGTTCGTCGAGCAGGGCCAGGGCCGGAGCGCCGGCAAGGGTCGCGGCCAGGGCTGCTCGCTGGCGTTCGCCGGAACTCAGGTCGCGCGGGTATCTGTTGTGGAGGCCGGCCAGGCCGAACGCGGCCAGGATCGCGTCGGCGCCGGAGGGAGTGGCGGCGCCGCGTCCGGGCGCGCGGCCGCCAGTGCCGGCCGGCGCCGCCCCGGTGCGCCGCAGGGTCAATTCCACTTCGGCCCGGACCGTCGGCAGGTGGAGCAGCGCGCCGGGGTTCTGGGGCAGGTACGCGGTGCGACCCGCTGGCCGCCGAACCGTGCCCGCCAGCGGTGGGAGCAGCCCGGCCAGCGTCCGCAGCAGCGTCGTCTTGCCTGAGCCGTTCGGGCCGACCAGGGCCACGACTTCGCCGGCGCCGCCCGCCAGGGAGACGCCCTCGAGAATAGCCGGGGCCCCGGGACCGGAGGCAGACGCGGCGACGTAGCGCAGCTCCCAGGCAATCTCAACGGCGAGGCCGGGCCCCGAGCGCCGCTCGCCGGCTGTGGCGCCGGCCGCAGCGCCGGCCGTGGCGCCGGCCGCAGCGCCGGCCGCGCCCATGATCGCCGACCAAGTGGTCGAACTCACCCGTCCCGCTTCGACAGCGAGCAGCCGGTCGGCGGCCGGGAGAAGCGTCTCGAGCCGGTGCTCGGCCACGACGATCGCCCGGTCGTCGCGGGCCAGCTCGCGGCAGGCAGCCAGCACCGCTTCGGCGCCCTCCGGGTCGAGCTGGGACGTGGGCTCATCGAGAGCCACGACCCGGGGCCGCAGGGCCAGGACGGCGGCCAGCTGAACGCGCTGGCGTTCGCCGCCGGAAAGAGTAGTCAGGCGCCGGCCGCGCAGATGCGCGATCGACAGGATGGCCAGGACTTCGTCGACCCGATCGTGCATCTCCACGCGTGCCATCGCGGCGTTTTCGAGCCCGAAAGCGATCTCGCGCTCGACGGTGCCGTAGACCGACTGCGTTTCGACATCCTGGAAGACGAGCCCGACGCGTTGGGCCAGCTGCGGGATCGGCGTCCTAATCGGATCCAGGCCATCTACCCGGGCCGACCCGGAAATGCGGCCACCGTGGAACTGTGGCACGAGCCCGTTGAGCAGGCGAAGCAGCGTCGACTTGCCGCCGCCCGATCCGCCGGCGACGAGGGTCAGCCCAGGCTCGATCTCGAGGTCGACGGCGCTCAGCGATAGCGAGTCGGCGCCGGGATAGCGATAGGTGATGCCCCGGACCCGGGCGAGCGGCTCAGCCATTTGCGCTCCGCGGAGCGGCGGGAGCCGGCGGCCGGGCTCGGGCGGGCATCGCCACGGACGGCAGGGCGAGCGCCAGACAGCCAATGACAAGGGCGGGATTGATCGGCGGGAGATACAGCGTCGGGTACGGATACCAGTCGACCGCCACGCCGCCGAGGCGCAGGCCGATGAACAATCCCGCGGCCCCGAGTGCGGCTCCGACGACGGCGAGGTCGCGCCGGCTCCACGACACGGCCGCGTAGCTGGTCCGGCGGCCGGCACCGAAACCTCGCGCCTCCATCGCCTCCGCAAGCCGGACCGAATCCTCTATCGCGGTCAGCACCACCGGGACAAGGACCTCGTTCCAGGACCGGAGACCGCGGGGCCGCCAGCCGCGCATCCGCTGAGCGTCGCTGACTTCGGTGAAGGTACGGCCGAAGCCCGAGACGAGGTTGAGTGAAGTGGCGACGGCGATGCCCGTTCGCTCGAGCGGGCCGGGCATGGCGTCGACTACGTCGTGCGGCTCCAGGACCAGCGAGAGCGGGGCCACGGCCAGCAGCGCCGCGGCCAGCCCGAGCCCCAGGACGCCGCCGTAGGCGAGCGACTCGACTGTGAGCGGGCCGCCGATGAGCGGCCTGACGCGGCGGCCGGGCGGCAACCACGTCAGTAGGACGTTGAGCGCGGCAAGCGCCACGAGCCCGCGGTAGACGGGGTTGTCCGTCGAGAGCGCGACCGTCACCGCCGCGAGCGACCAGATGAGCCAGGCCCGCGGGGCGAGGCCGGGCGACCGTTCGGTAGGCGGTTCGGCGATCACGGGGCGCGGCGCCGGGCTGCCACCAGGCGGAGTAAGGCCAGACCGCCGAGCCCACCGCCGGCAAGGGCCGCCACAAGCAGTCCCGGATCCACGCCGGACCTGGGGCTCTGGGATGGCCCCGCCGCGGCGGGCCCGACGGACGATGCGGGCGCGACACCGGTGGTTGCGCCTGCGATCGCAAGGAGCGAGGCCACCACCGTGGGCGCAGTCGATGCCTCGGTCGTGGCCGCAGCCGTCGCCGCGGTCGTGGCCGCAGCCGTCGCCGCGGTCGTGGCCGGGGGCGCCGCCGTAGCCGTCGTAGCCGTCGCGAGCACCGCGGCCGCCGTCGGAGTCGCGGCTTGGCGTGCCGTGGCGGCCGTTGGGCTCGCCGCCGCGCAGACCCCGGCCGGCAAAGGTGGAGAGGCGGGCGTCCCTGCCGCGGGAACATACCGGAACCCTTCGGCATCTCCGTCAGTGAGAGTCAGCGTCGAGATGCCGATGCTGGAGAGCTGCCACGCCCCGCCGCCGCGCGACACGAAGATCGCCCAGTAGCTGTCCTGCCCCGGACACGTGGTGTAGTGAAGGGGCTCGGAATCCATGGCGCAGACGGCCACTCCATAGGCGCCGAACGTCTGCCCGGACCATGCCACTCCGGACGACTCGATCAGGGCCTGGCCGGTGACCGTGGCGGTTCCGAACGAAACGCAGCGAGTAATGACGCTGCCGTCGGCATGCTCCACCATCACGGCCGCGTGGCCCAACCCCGCCCCGGCACACTTCGAGATGAGCGGCGAGCCTGGCGCGAGCGAAGCGAGCGCGGCCACGGACAGGGCCGCGGCCGTTAAGGCGAGAACGGCCCCGAGCCGCCCGGGCAGGCCGGTCATGACTTCGCCGGACGAGCCAGCACGAGCCAGCCGCCGCACAGAACGATGAACGCGCCACCGAGACCCACCAGGGCGTAGACGAGCGGCGCCGGAATGCCACCGGTTGGGTCGGATGGAGCGGATGAGCCGGCGCCCGGCCCGATACTCGAGTTGGAGGTTTCGGCGGCTACAGCACTGATGGCGCTCGGACTCGGCGACGCGGCCTCGGTCGGCGTCGGGGCCCATGTCGGCGACGCCGTCGGCTCGGGGGTGGCCGTGTCGGCCGGCGATTGCGTCGGCTCGGTAGTCGGAGCAGCCGTACGCCGGACGGTCGGCTTCGGCTTCGGCGTCGGCGTCGGACGGACGGTTGGTCGAGCCGTCGGCTTCGGCGTAGGAGTCGCGGTCCGTGTCGCGGTCGGTGTCGCGGTCGGTGTCGCGGTTGCGGTGGGCGTCGGGGTCTGACAGACGCTCGTTTCGAGGCTGTGCCCGGAGGTGAAGTGAATTGCTGCTGCGTACGGGACGCGCATCAGGGCAGCCGGGACCTGGCTCGTCGTGAAGGCGCTCTCGCCCGAGCCGGGATAGATGAACCCGCCGTCGGAGCCCTGGCCGGCTCGAAGCGCCGTCAGCACGTCCCCGCCCGTCTTCGACCATGCCGCCGCCGTCGGATCCTGGCCGGCCGCCAGAAGCGCCTGCAGGACGATCGAGTCGGAATCGGGATCGCTCGTTGATCCCCAGGCAGTCGAGTACACGAAGCCGCCGTCCGCTACCTGCTGCGTCTTCAGGTAGGCCAGGGCCGCCGTGTCGGTCGAGTGCACGCCGGCCTGGTCCAGCGCCATCAGCGCGATCGCCGTCGAGTTGCTGTCGCCCGCGCCGCTGGCCGGTGCTGCGGACCCGTAGCTCCATGCCCCGTCTGGGCCCTGGAGCGAGGCCAGGTCTGTCATCGCCGCCGCGGGCACGGTGCCGCCCGAAGCGACCACCGCCAGGACCGCGAACGACTGGCTGAACGTCGAGCCGTCACCGTAGGCGCCGGTACCCGAGTGGTAAAGAGCGTTGAGCCGGGCGGTCAGGTCGCGGCCCACGAAGCTGGCCGGGTTATCGCCCGCGGCTACGATGGCGAGGATCGCCTTGCCGGTCTTGTTGGCGTCGGTCGTGGCTTTGTCGGAGGCCGTGGCGAGGTAGTCGAGCGCACCGGTGCCCGCGTTGCATCCGTGCAGGGTTGCCGGGTCGAAGCCGACTGCGGACGCGCCGATTACGAAATCGGCCGTCTCGCCGATCGACCCGTCGATCGAGCCATCGGCGCCCTGAGCGGCAAGCAAGTACTGCAGCGCCGCCGTTGCCCGTTCGGAATCGGTCGATGACGTTGAGGGAGTGGGTGTCGCCGCGGCCAGGCCGAACGGCGTCACGAGCAGGGTCGCCAGTATCGCGCTGGCGACGACGAGTCTTCGCATTGTTCCTCCGGCGGCATTGCCCGCCTGCCGGAGGGGACCTCACCGCCGGAGGTCTCCCAACCGATCCGCGCAGGTGGGTGACGGAGCCATCGGCTAGCCAATGGCTTTCGCCGTTCGGTCAGGTCTCCTGGCTCGCGGATCATCGCTCCATCAAGCGGCTCCCGCCGGTTGATGCCTGGCCGCCTTCCCGGGCTTTCGCCCCGTGGCTGCGTGTCTTTGGCTCGCGCCAATGACCAGGCCAGTTACTTCCCGCTTACAGTTGCGCGACAGCGCCGGTGTCTCACCGGCTTCCCTGATACGTGCGGCTTGTTGAGTTGCGCCTCGATCGGCCTCCAAGGCCGGCGAAGCCATTGGAGATTACAGCGCGACGGCCAACGGCGCCAACCGTTTCGCCGGGACACCTCGTCTCCCGGCGACAGCCCGGCCGGCCCGCGCTATCGTCGGTGGCACAAGCAAGAGGAGTACGCCGTGGCGCCCGTTCGGTTCGGCATCTTCGTGCCGCAGGGCTGGATCATGGACCTGGTCGACATCAAGGACCCGGTCGAGAAATACGAGGCAATGACGCGCGTCGCCCAGACGGCAGAACGCCTGGGCTTTGACTCGCTGTGGCTCTTCGACCACTTCCACACCTACTTCAAGCCGGTCCTCGAGACAACCTTCGAATGCTGGACCGCTACGGCGGCGCTGGCCCGCGACACCACCCGCATCCGTCTGGGCCAGATGGTCACGTGCAACGGCTACCGCAACCCGGCGCTGCTGGCCAAGATGGCTTCCACAGTCGACGTGCTGAGCCACGGCCGGCTCGATTTCGGGATCGGCGCCGGCTGGTATGAGCACGAGTACACGGCCTACGGCTACGAGTACCCGCCGACCCCCGGCGAGCGGCTGAAGATGCTGCGCGAGGCGCTCCAGGTGATCCGCGCCATGTGGACCGAGCCCTACGCCTCGTTCGACGGCGAGTTCTACAAGGTTTCCGGTGCCATCAACGAGCCCAAGGGCGTCCAGAAGCCCCACCCGCCGATCTGGGTCGGTGGTAGTGGAGAGAAGGTCACGCTCCGCCTCGCCGCCCAGTACGGCGACGCCACGAACTTCGGCGGGCACCTCGACGACATGTCGTGGTACACGCAGAAGCTGGACGTGATCCGGGCGCACTGCGAGGAGTTCGGGCGGAACGCGGACGAGATGATCCGATCAACGGACGTGGAGACCACCCTCTTGCGGGCGGGCGACGATCCGGAGGAGCTGACGAAACGGTACCGGCGCGACCAGACGCTGGCCCAGTACCGGACCCACGCGGTCGTCGGCGGCCCCCAAGAAGTCATAGACACGTACGGCCGCCTCATCGACGCAGGGATGAACTACATCGTGGTCTCGGACCTGCCGGGCATCGCCACCACGGACATCCTCGAGTACCTGGGCTCCGAGGTGCTCCCCGCGTTCCGGTAGAGCGGGCGATCCGCCGTCGATGCCCGCGGCCGTGCCCGCAGCCGCAGCCGTGCCCACAGCCGCGGATTCGGTTGTTCAGAACGCCGGAGAGGCTGAGGGCTCGCCGACGCCACATGGCGTGGCCACCCACTCGGGCCGCGGCCGCCGAGGAAGTGAATGGCCCGAGCGCGTCGGGGATTTCCGGCTAGAGCGATTCCCGCAGGATCGCGGCGATTTCGTCGTCGGTGAGGACTACGGGGTTGGTCTTCATGCTGCTGCCACGCGAGTCGGCGACGAGGGCGGCGATCGACGATTCGGTGATGCCGAAGGCCGACAGGCGCGGGACGCCGAGGCGGGCGGTCAGCTGCTCCAGCGCGGGGACGAGGGCCGAGCGCGCTTCCCGATCGTCGCCACTGGCACGGCCGCTGAACATCCAGCCTGCCACGGCGTACCGGCTGAGCGCACGGTTCTCCGGGTCACGCTCCTCCAGGGCGGCGATGTTCATCCGCGTGGCGGCGACGAGCGTGGCCCCGCAGGCCACACCGTGGGGAATCGTGTACTGGGCGCCCAGTGGCGAGGCGAGGCCGTGGACGGCGCCCAGCCCGGCCTGGGCCAGGCAGATCCCCGAACACAGCGCGGCATAAGCCATTCGTTCGCGGGCAGCAGCCGCCGCGGAACGTGGAGCTGCCGCTCCCCTGCCGGCGGCCGCTTCCTCGAACCACGGCTGGAGCCCATCGCGGACGCAGCCGAGGCCGGAGAGGGCGAGCGCATCGGTGAACGGGTTCGCTTTGGTCGACACGTATGACTCGAGCAGCTGCGTCAGCGCGTCCATGCCGTTGCCGGCGATCAGCTCGGGCGGGCAGGCGGCCAGCAGATCCGGGTCAAGGATCGCGACTCGCGCCACGATCATCTCGTCGCGGAACGACTTCTTGAAGCCGTCCGGGCCACGGCGACTCAGGACCGCGTTCTTGGTGGCCTCGCTGCCCGTTCCGGCGGTGGTCGGCACGGCTACGAACGGCACAGCCGGCCCACGATACGGCAGCTGTGTCCCGACGCCTTCGAGGTGATCCATCACGGAGTTGCCCGGGACAAGCAGGCCGGCAACGGCCTTGGCCGTGTCCAGCACGCTGCCACCGCCGATGCCGACGACGACGTCGATCTGGGCGTGGCCGGCCGCGGCGCCACTGCCCGGGACCGAGCCCAGGGCGCCGACCGCGCTACTCGCGCCACTCGCGCTACTCGCGCCACTCCCCCGGTGGCGCGCCACGATCCCATCCACGAGTTCCGGCGACGGCTCGCCCGAGACGGATTCCAGTTCGACCTGCACGCCCGCCGTCTCCATCGCGACGAGGAGCCGGGTCCAGTCCATCGAGTCGGTGAAGCCGGGGCCACGGACGACGACGAGCGCGCGACGCCCGAACTCCCGGACCACCGAACCCAGTTGCCCGGTGGTCCCGCTGCCAAACAGGATCCTCGGCAGGCGGGCGACGGCAAAACCCGGCCAGGGAGCCGGCTCAGCCTTGCCTACCGGGGCGCCCGGGCGCTCGCTTCCGACCGGTTCTTTCGGATCCATTCGTCGTCGCCTTCTCAGTCGGCCGAGTCGCCGGCCGACGCGTCATCGGCCGAGGTCTCGGTTTCGGGGAAGAGCCCGTCGTAGCGAACTCCCTGGCGTGGCTCCGCCATCCAGTCGGCGGCCGCGTCGCGCCAGGCCAGGTAGTGCGGAGTTTCCTTGTGAGCCTTCGCCGCGGCCTCGTCGACGTACGCCTCGTAGGCGACGAAGCGGGTCGGGTCGTCGGCGGACTGGAGAATGTCGAAGCGGAGGTTGCCCGGCTCGCGGACCGAACCCTCGTGGTTCACCCGGATCCCATCGATGAAGTCGCGGACGTGCTCCGGCTTCACGTGAACGTAGACCATTGTCACGTACATTGGTTCTCCCTTGACTCGGCGCGGCCCGGGCCCAACGGGCAAGTGCCCATCGGCCGGATAGAGCCCGTTGAAGCGAACGTTCTCGCGCGGCACGACCATCCAGTCGGCGACCTGTTCGCGGAAGGCCAGCAAGTGCGGCGTCGACGTGTGCGCCTTCGCCGTCAGTTCGTCGCGGTACGCCATGTAGGTGATGAAGCGGGCGGGGTCGTCCACGGATTCCAGGATGTCAAAACGCACGTTGCCGGGCTCGAGGATCGACAGCTCGTGGTTCGTGCGGATGGCGCCGAGGAAGTCGACCACGTGGTCCGGCCTCACCTGGATATGGACGATCGTTACGTACATGCCGCCTCCCGGGAGCCGCCCGCGCGTGTGGCCGCCGGTCGATCCGAGCCGCCGGGGGCCGGGTTCTTCGAACGGCGGGCCTGCTCAATCATCGGGCATCCGTCGATAGTGGGCGGCCCGAGTTCACCGGCGATTTGCTCGTGGAGTTGAGTTTCCTGCACCCGCATCCGAAACCACTCAAACTGGCCGCTCCCTTCGGTTTGGCAGCCACTACCGGCTCGCCTGGGGAACCGGATCCTACTGAGGTAAGTAATGCGTCGCCTGTTCCTGGTCGTGCTCGGCAGCGCGATCCTCATGTCCGCTTGCAGCGCGTCCAGCCCGGCCGCCAGCAGCGCCCCCACGTCCGCTCCGACCGCCGCCCCGACGGCCGCTCCGACGGCAGGTCCGTCTGTCGTCGCGGGGCCCCCGGATGCCGGGTGGATCACCTTCGCGCCCGCTGGTGCCGGTTTCACGGGCAAGATCCCGGCCACGCCCAAGCTCACCACCCAGACGTACCAGACCGAGGTCGGCGCGGCGCCCGCTTCGCTCTGGTCGTACGAGCAGAGCAACGACCTGGCCTACTTCTTCCTCACCGCCAACTATCCGGCGGGTTCGATGACCGGTGTCGCTCCGACCTTGATCTACAACGGCGCCGTCAACGGTATGACGGGCGGGTCGGCCAACCTGACAATCGCGTCACAGACCGATACGAGCATCGGCGGGCAACCCGGGCAGATCTTCGAACTGACCGGCACCACGGCCAGTGTCAAGGGGGAGATCGTGATCGTCGGCGACAACCTGTTCGTCGTCTACGTGGCTTACACGTCCAAGATCACGGACTTCACCCCGATCGACGCGTTCTTCACGGACTTCCAGCTGAACCCGTAGCCGCCGGGTCTCTCGCCACAGCGAAGCGCCCGGGGCCGCAAGGCTCCGGGCGCTTTCGATTCTCCCGATGAGTTACGAAGCGTTGGGAAGAGGCGAGTCAATGGGTGGCGGTGGCGCGACCACGGAGGAGCCCGTCCCGGAGGAGGCTCCGGCCGAAGCTCCACCCGCTCCGACCGATGGGCCCGGCGCGTTGATCGACGTCCCGTTCGACGGAGGCGTCGAGCTGGGACCGACCACACCGAAGGAGGGCGAGACCTGGAGCACAGCGTCCGAATGCCAGACCACGGAGTCGACGACTATTGCGTCCTGGCAAGCGGTCCGGGTCGCGGCCGGACAGTCGGCCGCGAGCGGGTCGTTTACGTGGGCTCGAACGACGACGAGTTCGCCCCTGGGTTCGTCGATGCTGCTCTTGGGCGAGAGCTGCTCGCCTCCGATCGTCAGCACGTAGCAGTACGGGAGCAGTTGCTGTTCGGCTGCGGTCTCATTGATCTGCATCGGGCACGGCGGGACGAGGTCGGGCTTGACGAAGACGCCGCCCAGCAGGAAGCTGCGCGTAAGGGTTGAGTACGTGGCCTGGTCCGAGGCGCGGTAGACATTCTCGCCTGCGATCTGGGTCGGGATCACCGGCCAGACCACTTCCTCGACCACGACCGAGGCGTCGCAGCTGGCCCTGTTGGCCGCGGCGCAGCTCGCAGCTTCGGCGTCGTGCGTGTGGGCGCGCATCACGACCGGGCTGCCCAGCCAGGTCTGCAGCAACGACGAACTCTTGGGCGCCAACATGACGGCGGGCGCGACCGTAATCCCGACGATCATCGTGCCGCACGACGACTGGATCAGGTGCTGATCGGAAGAGCCGGACGGTGCGTTCACCTGGGTGGCAAAGCACGATGGCGCGACCAGATACGGCGACGTTCCGAGCAAGAAGCTGCTGCTCAGCTTCTCCCATTCGGGCTTGTCCGCGATCCGGTAGACGCGCTCGCCGTTGATCTGGTTGGGGATGCCGTCGGGGCCGAACTGGAGGCTGGCTGCGGGCGCTGGACCGGCGGGAGTCTGCGGATTGGCGGCCAGCCAGCCGCCGGCCACGACGATCGCGCCGACGGCCACGATGGCGACGGCTTCACTGACCAGCCGCAGCTTCATGCGCGGGCGCGGAGCCCGCTCGCCAGCTTCCAGGGCCGCCAGCCGCATCGTCGGGAAGTCGCGCTCGGCCCGGTCCAGCTCGACTTCGTACAGCCGCGCCAGCTTCTGCGTGACCTGAGTCTCGGCGGTTCCGCCGTTCGATTCAGTCTTCATCGAGCCACTCCCGGAGTCGCGCGAGCCCGGTCTTGAGCCGCGCCTTGGCAGTGTTTTCCGACACACCGAGGGCGGACGCCGTTTCGCGCACTGATAGCCCGACCATGTGGTGCAGGACCACGGCCGCTCGGATCGGCCGGGACAGCCGGCCGAGCGCCTCGTCGAGCTCGAGCGAGACCGACGTATCGGGGCCGCCCACCGGCAGCTCGTGGACCGTCGGGTCGAAGCGGAGCGTGCGACGCAGCCGCCGCACGACGCGGAGCGCTTCGCGCGTCTGGACGGTCAGGAGCCAGGCCCGGATGGCCAAAGAGTTCCTGATGGTAGGCGCCGCGCGCAACGCCCGTTCGAAAGTCGTCTGGACCAGGTCCTGCGCCTCGGCTTCGTCCCGGGTGATTGCCCGGGCCGCGGCCAGGAGCATCGGGCCGTGCGTGTGAAGCGTCGCGATCCATTCCTGGGTCTGCGCCGCGGCACGATCCCGCTGCAGGACCGGCTCGACCGGTTCGTCCCGATCGAGCGTCGCCGTGATGGCTTTCATGTCATTAGGAGGCACGAGCAACGCCAAATGGGTATGTGGCCGTTTCGAGTTTAGCGGGCGCCACTGCGCCGCTGATGAGACTCGGGCCATCCCCTCGTTGTCGTGGCGACAGCCCCGGTGGAGTTGAGGCGGAGCCACGCGCCACCGGTGCGTAACGGCCCGGGCTCAGACCCGAGCGCGGTCGCCGGCGAGCGTTAGTTCGAACCAGATCGACCGCTCGGGGTCGATGAGGTTCTCCACGATCCGGCGGATCGACTCCCGGTAAGCCGGCCAGACGGCCAGCTCGAGCGCCTCTTCGGGCGAGACCCAGCGCACGGCATCGTGCTCGTGCGAAAGCTCCGGTTCGAATGTCGGGCCGACGCGCACGGCGAAAACGGCTGCAGTCACGATGCCCCGAACCGACGGCTCGTGGAACTGATTCACCTGGTCGAGGTCGTAAAAGCCGCGGATCTGCTCCGGACCGAAGCCTGTTTCCTCGACCAGCTCTCGTAGTGCGCCGTCGGTCACGGTTTCGCCCGTCTCCAGCGACCCGGAAACGCACTGCCAGAGCCCGGGCAGGATGCGCCCCGGCGAACGCCGCATCAGCAGGATTTCGAGGTCGAGCTTCGGTGGGCTGGCCGCTCCGGCCGTCGGCCCGGCAGCCGCTCCGGGGCCGCCTCCGCCGCCACTGGGAGCGCGCCGAAATCGGAAGATCCAGCAGTCGACCAGGTCGGGCCGGAACGGACTCACGACGTCACCGGAGTCGCGCCATCGCCTAGATGCGCTCGAGACGCTCGATCGGCAGGACGAAGACGACCGCGCCGCCGACCTCGACTTCGAGTGGGTAGGGCATGAAGAACTCGCCCGGTTCCATGATCGGCGGGATAGGGCTGACCGTCTGGGTCCGAGCGCGGCAGTTGTCGCGGACAAGCGCGACGACGTCATCGACCTTCGAATCCTCGACCCCCACCAGGATGGTCGCGTTCGACTGCTTGAGGAAGCCGCCCGAGCTGTGCAGCCACGTGGCCCGGTATTCGTGGGCCAGCAGGGCGTCGATCATGACGCGGGCATCTTCGTTGTGAACTACGGCGATGACGAGCTTCACCGCCGGAGTATATGCGGCCAATAGGACCGGGCGGGCGCCAACACGAAAGATTGTGCATAACCACCAGTCGCCCTCGAAGGGGCTGGGCCCTACAATCGCAAAAGGGACTCCCGTCCCGCGCACGGGGAGGTTTCAGTGTCCGGCGAAAAACGGCTTCACAAACGAACCGATGGCCAGCTATTCGCGGCTGCGGCAGCGGCCGTCGCCCGTGGCGACGACCTCGACGACACGCTGGCGGACCTGCTCGGCCTGGCTGCCGAACATCTCGGCGCCGCTGCCGGCGCAGCCTACATCGTGGACCCTGACCACGACGAGCTGGAACTGGCGATGACACTGGGCGTCTCGGACGAGGCGTCCGCGGCCGCGGCTTCGATCGCGCAGCTCTCCGAGAGCCACGATCCACTGGCCGACGTCAATCGATCCCGCCACCCGCTGGAAGTGGACGACGCCGCTCACGTCGAAATCCTCCGCGGCTCCGCCACGGCCCTGCTCCTGCCGCTCGTCGTGCGGCGTGAGGGCATCGAGATTTCGCTCGGCCTCATGGCGCTTGGCTTCGGCGGCCCTCTGCCGAGCCACGAAATTCTGATCGGCGCGGAGCCCATCTCGGACCTGGCGGCCGTTGCAATCGAGCGGGCCCTTGCGCTGTCGCTCGGCTCGGAGCGGGCCGAGTGGTTCGACCGGATCGCGCATACAGACCCACTGACCGGCCTGGCCAATCGCCGCACGCTGGATCGAATGCTGGAGCTGGAAGTGGCCCGCGCCGGCCGCCAGGGCTTCCCGCTCAGCATCGCCATCGTCGAGGTCGACGGTTTTGCCGAGGTCCAGAAGGTCGGTGGCAACGCCGCCGCGGACAACGCCCTGCGCCGCGTGGCCCAGGTGATGGCCGAGTCGGTCCGGCTCATGGACACCGTGGCCCGCTTCGGCAACGACCAGTTCATCCTCGTCGCGCCCGGTCCGGACGGGCGCATCGTCGCCGAGCGGCTGGTTCGCGGCGTAGCGGGCCTCCCCGCCATCGACGGCAAGAAGGTGTCGGTCTCCGCGGGCATTGCCGGTTTCCCGCTCGAAGGACGAACCCCGGAAGAGCTCCTGGCGGTCGCCCAGAAGGCACTGGAACAGGCTCGGGCCGCGGGCGGCGACCGCGTCGCTGCGCAGGCAGCCGCAGACTAGATCCGCGGGGTCAGGAACAGGTCCGGCGGGCTTCGGGCCGGGCGGCCGCGAACTGGGAGGCGGCGCCCGGGATCAGAGCGAGATCATGCCGCTGGCGATGATCGGGCCGGTTCGCACTGTTCCCTTGTCGTTCGGTTCCTTCGAGACGTAGATCCACAGGCTGGCCGACGTCGGGACGTTGTAGACCTCGAGCCAGCCGACCCCGGTGTCTTCCGGCGTGAACGAACCGACCTTCGTAGGACCGCGCTGGTCCGTACTTAGCCAGACGACGTAGACCTCGTCGTTCCTGGTGGGCGCAAGGGCGTAAAGCTTGAGGATGATGTGGCCCGTGGGCATGACAGCGGCAATTCCGGCAGCCTTGGAGTCGCCCGCGGGCGACATCGCCGCAGAGCGCGTGTCCGTTTGGGTCAGCGCGTTTACGAGTGTCGTGTCTTCGTGCTGAGACTTGGCAGCCTTGTCCAGGTTGCCCTGGACGACGACGCCCGTTCCGGTCAGGACGACGATCGCCACCGCGGCGGCGACCCTCATGCTCCAGGTGAGCGCCCGGCGGCGGCGCGAGACGCGGGCCTTCGCGATCGAGGTGATCGCGGTCGGAGCCGCGGCCTCGTCCGGGGCGGTCATCGGCACGACCACAGCCACAGGCTCGTAAACCATGCGCTCCGAGGGCAGGCCGATGCGGCGAGTGGCGGCCAGATCCGCCTTCGCGGCGGCGATCACGGACTCGCGCAGCCAGGCCGGCGGCTCGACCGGCTCGACCGACTCGGCGAGGTACGGCAGGATGCCGCCGAATTCGTCTATCTCAGGATGGTCGTGGGCGCAGCTATCGAGGTGATCGGCGACGGCGATCATCTCGTTGGTATCCAGCGCTCCGAGGACGAAGCCCGATGCGAGCTCGCGGACGCGATCGCAGGTCATGCCCACGTTAGGCCAGACCTTTCTTGCCGTTGGATGAAGCGGAAACCGCGCTTCGGGGTACCTCGTCTTCGCCGACGAGGTGCTGACGCATGGAAACCAGGCCCAGCCGCATCCGGCTCTTGACCGTGCCCAGCGGAGCTCGGGTCTTGTCCGCGATCTCGCGCTGAGTGAGCCCGTCGAAGTAGGCCATCTCGATGACTTCGCGCTGGGCCGGCGGCAGTGCGGTGAGGGCCCGGCGCACCTGCTCGGCGTCCAGGCGACCGGCTACTTCCGGCCAGATATCCGGCAGAGTGAGAGCGGCCGGCATCGCATCGTCTACGTCGTCGCCGAGGGCTACGCCGGCGCGCTGGCGGCGCACAGCGTCTATGGCGCGGTGGCGAACGATGGCCAGCAGCCAGCCTCGAACGCTGCCCTTGGCCTCGGCATAGCGGGCGGCGTTGCGCCACACGCCCAGGAACGAGTCCTGGACGACATCCTCGGCCAGCCCTGTCTCGGTAGTGATTCGCAGGGCAAGGGCATACGCCATCGTGTGATAGCGGTCGTATAGCGTTTCGAGTCCGCCGATTTCGCCGGCGGCAACCTGCCGCATTAACTCGGCCTCCGAGTCTCCCTCCGACGCAGCGTCGGGAGCGACCGGCGGCATAGGGCTTGCCACCGTATCTCTCATTGGTTCATTCGCAGCGAAACGCATTCCGGTTCACTTGATGCAGGATTCCGGACGCCTATTTCCGTGCCGCGGTTCATCGCGTCCGAGCCGATGCACCCAAAGCGGGAACCCGCCGGAGAGAGGCCCCGGGACGTTGATGGCCCGCCGGCAAAGGCCGGGCGTCCGGCAGCCACGGCCCCCTCTGAAACCCGCCCGGAACCGCGCTCGCGGTTGCGATCAAGGTGCATTCGAGGAGTCTAGCCGAGCCGCCCCGTTCCATGGCGCTTTCTGCGGCCGGTCGGTTGCGGCAGCATCGGCCAGGTCAGCCGTCGCGCGCTTCTGGGAGCATGTCCGGGGTACCGATGGCGGCCCGCGCGGTACCCCTCGGGTCGTTTCCCGGACCGGGCGAGCGGCTATCCTGTCCTCGGTTTTAGGGAACCGGCTCGCAGAAGTGACAGGGCCCCGGAGATTGTGATGAGCAGACTCGGCAGCGCGACCGCATTCACCGCCGAAATGGCGCTGTGGGTTGCCGGCGCGGCCCTGATCGCGGGCGCGGTCGGGATGCACTGGTCGGTGGACCTCCCGGCGATAAACCTGCTGCCCTCAGCCAGCACGCCGCAGCCGGTCGCCGCCGCCTCTACCAAGCCGGTGCTTCGGCTGCAAACCTTCTTCGCCAAACCCACGTTCCAGTTCAAGGCGAAGATCCAGCAGACGGCCAACGTATCCGGGACCGGCATCGCGATCCAGGAGACGGCAAGCGGCACGCTTACTTATCGGTCCGGGGACGCAACTTCGTCGATCACGACCACGATCCTGGGCGTCTCCAGTACCGAGGACCAGGTCATCCTCGGCAGCATCACCTACATCCGCGAGAACGGCGGCAAATGGACCAAGCGCACCCGCCTCGCCGCCGACACCGGCGGCAGCGAGCAGATGTTCTCGGCAACGCAGCCGATGACCGACAAGGGGCTGGAGCTCAAGAACGGCGTCCAGCGGCATCGCCTCGAGTCGCAGGACACGGTCGCGCTGGCGAACGCGCTGGCGTCCGGGACGAGTTTCGGCTACCAGTTGAGCCTGGTGTTCTGGACCGCCGACGACGGGACTCTTGCGGCCATCGAGGTCTCCGGCACGTACCACGACACCATGGAGGAGAACCCGGTCACCGTGACGATCGATCAGAACTGGACGATCACGTCCACCACCGGCGTCACGATCACTGCTCCGATCTGACCCGTGCCCTTCGCGCTACCAGGTGTTGCCGCCCGGCCCGGTGCGGCGCCCGACCGCACGCAGGACGCAACGAAGACATCGGCCGCCCAGCGGCGAGCTCAGGTGTCCGCTAGGGATACAACCTCACCCGGCGGTAGGGTTCCCGGCCGCGCGATCGTGAGACGAGATTCGCCCGTTCGGCCATCTGGTGCTGGAGACGGCGGATGTATGCGTTCTGGGGCGAGAGTTCGACCGGCTCCGACCGGCGAATCACCATGCCGATGGCTTCCTCGGCCTCGTGCAGCGCCGCTTCACGCGGGTCCACTTCCAGCGAGAAGATCGAGGTCAGGCTGNNGCTCTTGAGGACGTAGATCGGCAAACCGCGCTCCTCGGCCTCGCGCAGCGTCGTCGTCTTCTGGCGGTACTCGCTCTTGAGGGTCATGGCCACGTCGGCTTCGTCCGGGTCGCGGGCGATGATTACCGGCAGCTGCAGTTCCTTGATCGCGAGCTCGAGGCGCTTGCGGCTGATGCCGTGGGGCAGGACGCGCAGCGTCGGCAGGATCGACTCGCCTCCGCGGACGCGCAGGACCGAACCCGAATCCCCTTCGGTCTCGGTTCCGGCACGCATGCGAACGACATCGGCAAGAGCCTCGTCATCTTCAGATAACGCATCATCCTCGGGCCCGGGGGCGTCCCCGGCCGCTTCTTCGTCCTCGTCGAGCTCGTCGTCGAGGTCCTCTCGCTCGACTTCATCGGTCTCAGAGTGGTGCTCGGGAAGTGCGCGGAGGGGCTGGACCGCGCCTGGCCGGCCGGCCGGCTCCTCATCGTCCTCGACTGCGTCGGCGCGATAGTCGTTGAGGGCTCGCGTGGCCTGCCGGGCCCACGCCCGCTGGCGCTCCAGCTCACGGAGCTCGCGGGCACGCGGCTCCGGGAACGGCGCCGGGCCGCGCTCGATCGGACCGCGATCGGCGATGTCGCCCGGCCGGAACGGCTCACCCGCGGCGTTCAGGCCGGATCCGGGCGGCAACGCGAAATGCTCACCGGGGATCGTCCGCGACGACGGTCCCTGCCAGGGAGCCCCGCCAGACCCTCCTGCTCCGGCCGGCCCGCCACTCCCGCCTGCGCTGCTGCGGCCGCCGGCGCCACTCCCGCCGCCGCCTTGTCGCGCGGCACCGTCGCGTACCTCGCGCGCGCCGCGCGAAGGTGCTCGCCAGCCGCCGCCGGCCCCGGGGCGGAACCCGGGTCGGGCGCCGCCGCGATCGGCCTCTCGCAAGTCCGACGGGGCGCGGTATGAGCCCGTGCCACGCCAGCCCGGTTCGGTGCGCCAGCCCGGTCCCGCGCCGACGAGACCGGCGAATCGGTCGCTGCCGAAGCGGTCACCGCCGCTGAGAGCTTCGCGAGGGGAAGGCTTGGGTCGGGATTGCGAGCGGTGGACTCCGCCTTCATCGCGCCAGCGCAACTCGGCCGAGATCGGGTCGCCGCGGAGAAGCGCGTCGATCGTCTCGGCCACGTCGGCGTGGACGGTGACTTTCTCGCGGTCGAGGATTTCGACGATGACGTCGAACGTGGGCGGTGCCTTGCGCTCCAGGAC
>PMJT01000265.1:23519-23718 GCA_003158495.1 Chloroflexota bacterium
GTGGTTCTCGACCGCCTCGATCATCACTTCGTGCTGGAGCGACGGCGTCCGCACCTGCATGCGGCGGGCGCGGCCGATGGCCGGATGCGGGATATCGCCGTCACCGGCAATCTCGTTTGACGTGTCCACCACGACGACGCGCTTGCCCTGGTCGTCCGCCAGGACGCGCGCCGCTTCGCGCAGCATCGTGGTCTTGCCG
>PMJT01000006.1 GCA_003158495.1 Chloroflexota bacterium
AGTGGCGCGGCCCCGGGCCGGAGTTCGGGCGGCCCGCGCCGGGCGGCCCCGCGCCGCCCCGATTCGGCCCATCCACATCCGGCTCGCCGGAACGGAGGCCCCGTGCCTGACGATCGCCGCGTTCTGGAAGGCGTCGAGCGCCTGGTGGTCGACGGCACGAACGTCCTCCACGCGCTCCGCCGGTCCACGACGCCATTGCCGGCAGCGGCCCTGATCGGGCGCCTCCGAGCCATCGTTCCGCCGGGCGTTTCGGTCATCGTCGTCCTGGACGGCTCACCCGAGCACGGCCTCGCCTCGCGCCACGTGGCTTCCGGCGTGGAAATTCGATACGCGGGGCGGTTCACCGCGGACGAGGTGATCGCTCGCCTGGTCGAATACGAGTTCGCCGCCAGCTCGCCTGGGATCCTGGTGATAACCGATGACATCGAACTGACGGGCATCGTCCGGCGATCCGGTGGCCGAACGACTCGCAACGGCTGGCTCATCGACCGGTTGGATCGGCAGCGCCTTTCGGCTCCTTCGATCGGGCGACCGAGGGCGCAGCGACCGAACAAACCGAACGAGCCACCGCGCGAGTCGAGCTGGCCCGGCACGCAGCAACCGAGCGGACCGAGTCAGCCGCCAAGCGGGTCGCCACCCAGCATCGGCCGGCCCAATCCACCCCGCAAGGGCGCGGGACAGGGCGCTGGACGCGGCGCGGGACGCAGCGCCGCACCGGGCGCCGGCCCTGGCATCGGACGTGGCGCCGGCCCTGGCACCGGACCTGGCGCTGGACACGGCGCTGGACCGGGCATCGGACGCGGCACCGGACCGGGCGCTGGACACGGCGCTGGACCCGGCCCCGCTCCCGACGACGCCACCGCGGACGACCGCCCCCGCTGGTCTCCCGGTCGCGGCGCCACCCGCAAGCGCGGCAACGGCCGCCGCAAGCCCGCTTCGGGCCGGTAACTGCAGGACCGGCCGTCGACCCCGCTCCCCCGTCGCCACGCCAAAACTGCGCAACACCAGTGGACGGAGTACTAAGTCGCTCCAGCCTCCCCGCGCCCGCTCAGCACGGCACCTGGGCCGCCTCCAACCGGCGGCCCGCCGGCCAGAATCTACCGTTCCACGCTCGCGCCGGGATGATTCGGGCCCGCAACTTCCGTTCGGCGCCTCTCGGGAGCTGCTCGGACGCGATGGCTCGGCTCCGCTCCACGCATAGCACTCCCTCCACTGGTATTGCGCAGAAACCACACACCGCGCAGATCGCCGGCAGGTTGGCCGACCCAACGGCGCACGGCCACCGTCCCGGCCGGCAGAGATGCGGAGACCAGCGCCGAGTGACGCCTCAGGAGGTCGCGATGCGCGGTAGCGTCGGGCAGGACGACGGCGACACCGACCATCCGAGGCACCCAGCCACGCTCCGCCCGAGCGGTCTTTGGGTAGACGCGCGCCTTCACGTCGATCCGGCGCAGCGTCTCCTCAAGACTGGTGATCTCGGACTTGATCTCCAGGATCAGCAGCGCTCCGAGGTCGGGTCGCCAGCCCAAGACGTCCACCGAGCCCCGGTCCCCGAAATGGTTGAACGATTGCTCGGTGCAAACCTCCCAGCCAAGCCGGACCAGCGTCTCCGCGACTCGGTTCTGCAGGAAGGCGTGCCGGCGATCGAGGAGTCGGTCTAGCTTCGGGCCTCGCCAGCGCGGCGCCAGCTGAACGTCGGCATCGAGAACGTCGGCGATCCGGCAGTAGGCGTCGATCGATAGCCCACCGAACCGCCCGCGTTCGATCTTGGAGACCGTCTGCTGCGAAACCCCGGCGCGGCCGCCCACGTCGGCCTGGCGAAGCCGGAGCTCGACGCGGATCGCCCGGAACGTGTTGCCGACGCGGACCCGATCCATCGCCGCCATGATCGAATGGGCGGCTCTACTCCGGCTTACGCGAGCCTCGGCACGAGGTCGACGACGGCCATACGGAACCCGGGGACGGGGGCGACGACGGCCGAACGGAACCCAGACGGGGGGCGACGACGGCCAAACGGAACCCAGGCGCAGAACAGCGACGCCCCCACGTGGCCGGCCGGCGAGCGTCGTCGCTCTTCCCCCTCGACAGTCTAACAGCTATAATGGAACGCACGTTCGCAATCGGCGCATGTTCCGGTGTTAGGGGCCGCGCGGAAGCGGCGGACATGAAGGCCGGGAACCCGAACCCGGGGCAGGTCATCCACAGCGTGTCCACAGCCAATCCTCAGGCCGTCCACGCCCAGGAGGCGGATTTCCACCGAACTCGCCGAATGTCTAGATGTGGTGGTCGCCAAGGGTTACGTACCACAAGATGTTGTGGTTTGCCTATTGACTAAGCCGGAACGACAGGCGTAGATTCCGCTAGTTGGCCGGGTCCGCAAACGGCGCCCGAACGCGCCGCACGGGCCGATCAAGGAAGGTCAGAAACGGCGATCCGAACGGCCCGACTGGAGGAAGATCGGCCGAGCACTCGCAGCTATCGTCTGGGTGCCAGAAGCCGGCATTCGTCGCCGACGAGTCGCCCGAAGCACCGGCCGCCGGAGCACGGCCACGAAGCACGGCCACGAAGCACCGGCCGCCGGAGAACGGCCATCGAGGGTCGCGGGACCGCCGCTGGCGACAACGGCCGCCACAGCCACGAACGCGACCACCACGAACGCGGCCGCCACGCCGAGAACGCCAACGCCGAGAACGCCCCGCCGCCAACGTCCCCGGCACGCGATGAACGGCCGGCGAACGGTCGCCGAAGCCACTCCCCCGCCCCAGAGCAACAGATGAACGAACGATCGATCACAACCACGACTAGAGGTCCAGGAGATGCACCGAGCCGCCGAGCGCGCCCCCTCAGCGAACGCCCCCTCCGGAAGCGACCCCTCCGAGCGCCCCACTTCTGCGATCCCCGTCATGGATGACAGCATCGCCGCCGCCACCACTCCCGCCGC
>PMJT01000013.1:0-552 GCA_003158495.1 Chloroflexota bacterium
TTCGGCAGGTGGCGTGGCTTCGGCCTCGGCGCCGAGTGACTCGATCGCGACGGGCATCGGCTGATTCAGTTGTGCCTGGATGATCGCGAGTTCCCCAGGCGTGAGCGCCATCTCGGGTGCGATCGTATCGGCAATGGGCCACAGGCTGGCCGCTTCCGGGTCGACGTGCCGGTGTGCCGGGCTATGGACGTTCTCCCCGTTCGAACCTGCGGCGGCCGCTGAAGCGATCTCTGCCAGATCGATTGCAGGCCAGGCGATGGGCGCGCCGGGTTCGGGCGTTGGTTCTGGTCCCCACTCGGAAGATCCGAAGTCGTGAGGCGCTGGCAGGCCCTGTGCCCCGGGCGCCGTTCGAGTAGCCTGGAACGGAGACGGATCCGTTTCGGGCCCGGGAGCGTCGGTGAAAAGAGACCACTCGGCCGCGTCCTGCGGAAGCGCCGGCGTCGACGGGAGTTCGTTTCCGGGCATCGGCGCGCAGGACAGACATGCACCGGCTTCGGCGTTCCAGCAACTCTCGCACGCGTACTGGCGGCAATGCATGCAGAAGTTGAAAGT
>PMJT01000013.1:579-26625 GCA_003158495.1 Chloroflexota bacterium
AACGAGTCGGTAAGGTCGGGCATCTGGAGCTCCGTAGTCCTGCAGGCTGGATCCGAACGCTGCCTGCAAAGCGCTCCATTGAGCCTACGCCTCTTTGCCTCCGTGGAGATCCGGCCCCCTCGTACTCGTGGACCGGCCCGATGGTCCCGCCACCCAATGGTCCACGAGGCGCGCTCGACCTACTGGTCAGCATCATCGAACAAGCAGGCGCCTTCGTGCGTCTGAGCTATCAGAAGCCCCGGGGAATCGTCCCGAGGCAACCGGAGGTGTATGTCGCAACGAAACGAACCCGGCGAAAGGAGAACCTGTCGAGTCGTCTCGGCGTAGTATGTTTTGGCCTTCCGCCCGAGCGGCAATGAGGGCTTCACGGACCCAGGGCTCTGCGACTGGTTCGCGGGCCGCCAACCGCCTTCGCGTCCTGAAGAGAGAGTCGATGACAACGATCCATGAAACCGGCGAGAAGGTAGCTGCGAACGTCGAGCGGGTCATCATTGGCAAGAGCCAGGAAGTCCGCCTCACCCTGGTAGCGCTGCTCTGTCGCGGCCATCTCCTCATCGAAGATGTCCCTGGAACCGGCAAGACGATGCTGGCTAAAGCGGTCGCGCGAAGCCTCGGCTGCTCGTTCCGTCGCATTCAGTTCACCCCGGACCTTCTGCCGTCCGACGTGACCGGCCTGTCGATCTACAACCAGAAGACCCAGGAGTTCGAATTCCGCCCGGGGCCGATCATGGCCCAGGTCGTGCTGGCCGACGAGATCAACCGGGCCACACCCAAGACCCAGTCGGCTCTACTCGAGAGCATGGAAGAGCACCAGGCCACGATCGACGGCACCACATACCAGATGCCGGAGCCGTTCCTGGTCATCGCCACCCAGAACCCCATCGAGTACGAAGGTACTTTCGCCTTGCCCGAGGCTCAGCTGGACCGTTTCATGCTGCGGATCCGCCTCGGCTACCCGAGCCTCGCCGATGAGCAGACAATCCTCGAGGAGCAGAAGCTCTCGCATCCGCTCGAGGATCTGAAGGAAGTCCTGGGCGTAGCCGAGTTGCTCCAGCTGCAGGCCTCTGTCCGCGAGATCTACGTCGACCCGAGCGTGGCGGAATACATCGTCAGGCTCGTGAACGCAACGCGAACCCATCCCGATGTCTACCTCGGCGCCTCGCCGCGTGGTTCACTGGCCCTATATCGCACGGGCCAGGCCCTCGCCGCGCTGGCCGGGCGTGACTACGTGATCCCGGACGACATCAAGGCCCTGGCCGAAGCTGCCCTGGCCCACAGGCTGATCATCAAGACCAGCTCCTCGATGCACGACATAGACCCTCGCCAGGTGATCACCGAGCTGCTGAACAGCGTGCCGGTGGAGGCCGCTGCCCATGGCGGCGGCGTTCGGAGTGGCGTCTCGTCGATCCGGGCGGGAGCGGAGGCGGCCAAGCGGGCCGCCGGCAGTCCGGCTCGATAGCGTCGAGAGCGACGCGTGATCCGGCGCCTCCAGTTCCTGATAGTCGCGGTTGTACTGCTGGTCGCGGCTTTCTCGACCGGGCTCGGGTTCCTCTTCTACGTGGTCTATCTCGGGCTGCTTGCGATAGGCGGCAGCTACGTACTGACCAGGTTCGGGCTGGCCGATCTCGAGGCCGGGTATCGGGTCGACCATCGCCAGGGCCACGTCGGTGACGACATGCGCACGACCTACAGCATCTCCAACGCGAGCGGGCTGCCGAAGCCGTGGCTCGAGGTCTACAACCCGACCGATCTGCCTGTGCCCCTGCCCGGGCGGGCACTTAGCCTGCGCTCCTGGGCTCAGCGCTCGTGGATCGCAATCGTGCCGCTGACGCGCCGCGGGACTTTTCGCATCGAACCGATGGTAGTCCGGACCGGCGATCCGTTCGGCTTCTTCGAGGCCGCGGCCAGCGTCGGCCGTCCGACCGTCGTCACCGTGTTCCCGCGCGTCCTGCCGCTGCCGCGCTGGAAGCTGCCAAACGCCTTTCTCGAGGGCACCCACTCGGCTCCGGAGCGGACGCTCCAGACCACACCGCTGGCAACGACCGTTCGGCCGTACGCCCCTGGCGACAGCTTCAACCGGATCCACTGGCGCAGCACGGCCCGGCTGGGCGAGATCCAGGTCAAGGAATTCGACCTCGAGCAGACGGCCGACGTGTGGATCTTCGTGGACCTCGAATCCCGGGTCCAGACCGGAGACGGCGACATCTCGACCGTTGAGGAAGCGATGCGGGCCGCGGCTTCGATCGCCCACGACGCGATCCTCGAGAACCGCGCGGTCGGGCTCACGACAAGCGGTCACCGGCTCGTCTCAATCCCAGCAGACCGCGGCCCGCGGCAGCGGCAGAAGATCATGGCGCTCCTCGCTGCCGTCGAAGGCGACGGCCGGACGCCGCTGGCCGAGGTATTGCTGACGGGGCTGCCGAAGCTCCGCCGCGGGATGACGGCAGTCATCGTCACCGCCTCGCGCGACCGCCACTGGGTGCGGACCCTGACCTCGCTTCGGGCGCGGGGTGTTGCCGCAGCCGTCGTCGCGCTGGACGGTGCCAGCTATGAGAGCCTGGAGCGTGGTCCCCGGCACGGTGACACAGAGGCAGACGGTGCCGCCCAGGAGCAGCGAGCGCTCCGCTTCGCCCTCGCCGAATACGACGTGAAGACATACGAGGTCCACGCCGGCGACAACCTCGGCGCGGTGCTGGCATGAGCACCCGGCCGACAGCCGCAGCTCAATGGAGGTGCCNNTCAGCCTGCCGCTCGTCCTGGTCTTGGCGGGCATCATGGCTTGGTCCATAGCCGACTCGCGGTGGATCCTAGGCCGCAACGAGCTGACCGCCTTCCTCGTCCCGATTTCGCTGGCGGCGACCCTCTGGGGGTACGTGAGCGCCCGTCTCGGCGTATCCCCCTGGCTCGCCCACGCCCTCGGTTGCATGATCGGCGCGTTCGTGATCATCGAGGCGGTCGGAACCTCGCTGCCGGACGCGACGCCCGGCCTCGCCGGCTGGTTCTACGCTACTGCGAACTCTGTCACGGAGGCCTACCTGGACCTGACGTGGCGGCACCAGGCGGCCACGCTCCAGGTGGGCCACTTCTGCATGTTCCTCGGCATCGTCGTCTGGGGCACCGCCCAGGCCGCCTCCTACGACATCTTCGGCTACCACCGCTCGGTCAACGGGGTTTTGCTCCTGTCGGTCGTCCTGATCGCCAACATGGCCCTCACCGCCCAGGATCAACTCGGCGGCCTCGTCATCTACAGCGCCGCCGGACTCATGCTTCTGCTGTTGGCTCATGCCGCCGACGAGCGGTCGAGCTGGTTGCGGCACCGCATCTGGCGCGGCCACGACTTCCAGGCTCCGCACCTGCAGGGCGGCCTGGCATTCGCATCGCTGGCCGTGGCCGGGTCGCTGATCCTGACTACGGTGGCAAGCTCTGCTCCCCTGGCGAGCACGGTCCAGGGCTTCGGAACGAACATCCAGGAGGCCCTGAGCGGGCTCAACGGCTATCTGCCCAACGGCGGCACGAGCCGCTACCAGCCGAGCGCGGACTTCGGAACGACTGCCCCGATTACCTCCTCATTCCACGAGGCCAAGCGAGACGTCTTCACGGTCCGAGTCTCAACAGGGACCGTGGCCATCCACTGGCGGGTTGCCTCCTACGACACGTTCCAGAAGGTGTCCTGGACGGTCGGCGCGACGTCCGAGGACCAGGTGATCGCAGGCGGCACTCTCGATGCCGGAACACAGGACCTCGTCAATGCAACCACGCCGGGACGAACCGCGGTCTCCATCGTGGTGCACATCCAGGACCCATCGCTCAAGCACCTCGTCGTGGCCAATGAACCGGACACGGTCAACGTGGCTGTCAAACGCACGTTGGTCGGCGGCGCGTCGAACGAGAACGTGGCCTGGCTGACGGCCGATGCCACGGACTACACCGTTTCCGCGCTGGCACCAAATGTCGATCCGAACGGAGCGGGCCTGACCGAGTGGCGGTTGAGCCATGCCGGCACTACGTATCCGCCCGGTTTGAAGGCCCGCTACACGCAGGGCACGGACCTGGTCGGGGCCGATGGCAAGGCATTGCTGGCGGAGATCGCAAGCTGGGCCAAGGCCAACGGCAACACTTTCGACAACGAGTACTTGGTGGCCAAAGCCATCCAGAACTACCTTCAGAGCAGCCGTTTCCGCTACAACGCCGATATCTCGGGCCTGATCTCGCGCTGCACCGGGCTCTCCACGGTGGACTGCTTCGCCTTCATCCGAGAGGGCTTCTGCGAGCAGTACGCGACCACCATGACGATGCTCATGCGGATGGAGGGATACCCGGCCCGCTATGTGCAGGGCTATCTGCCCGGAGCGCTCGCCCAGAACACCCTGATCCAGCAGGTGACCACACTGCAGAAGCACTCATGGGTCGAGGTCTACTTCCCGACTTATGGCTGGGTCCCGTTCGACCCGACGGGTGGTGGCGTGGGCCAGCCGACCATCCTGGTCCCGGGTGTCGCTCTGTTGCCGTCACCGACACCGTCCACCAGCGTCAACCCGGGCGGCACGACCAATCCTCGCCCCAGCCCTAGCTCGTCCGCGGGTGCAACAACGACCGGCTCAAATGACTCCGGGCCTGCCGGGTACCTGATCCCAACCGGCATCGGTGGCTTCCTCGTCCTGGCCGCCTTCATCTTCTGGCGGCGGCGACCCATCAGGCTCGATGAACCGGACACCGTCTATCGAAACGTGGTCAGGCTCGCCAGCCGGCTCGGTTACAAGCCGCGGCCGACGCAAACGGTCTACGAGTACACGGGCATGCTCGCCGATGTCCTGCCACGGGCGCGCGACTCGCTGGGAGTCGTGGCGATGGCTACCGTCGAAGTCTCGTACGGCAGGCGCAAGCTCGGTTCGGAGCGCCTGCTGACGTTGGCGGTGGCTCAGCGAATGGTTCGCGGGGCTTTGCTTCGGCTCGCGATCCGGATTCCAAAGTTGCGTCGGGGACGCAAGTCAGGCCGTCCGAAGGGGCGCTGATGCGGTAGAACGGCCGTATTGAAGAGCGAGTGGCGGCCCTGGCCCGGTCGCTAGAGCGCGCCGCTTTCCGATCGCTTCGTCGTCTCGTCGACCGGCGGCTCCGCCTCGGTGCCCAGGTGAGAGTCCAAGTTCAGGGCTCGCAATACTGCGCGCCCTGCCCTGATCTCGACCACCGATATCGCGCCCAGCCCGAAGTCGAAGTTCCAGAAGTGCTCGAGTGGCAGGCCGAGCAGGGCACAGGCCACCACCCGGAAGACACCGCCGTGGCCGACGATGAGCGACCAGCGCCGCCGATCGGGGGCCTTGTCTCCGTATCCGAGCACCTGGTTGCGATCGTGCGTGCCTGCCGCCGCGCCCTCTTTGAGATCGGCCAGCAGCACCGTCAGCGACGCCTGGACCCGCGCCATGACCTCGTCCAGCGACTCACCGCCGGGGGCGTGGTATCGCGTTGGCCAGCGCCGCCAGCCCGCCAGCGAGTCGCCGAAGCGAGCTGTGATCTGCTTGTCCGTCAGCCCCTCCCAGTCACCCTGGGCGATCTCGGAGAAGCCCGTGTCGGAGCGGAGTGGGGGAATGGCCCGGCCGGCCAGTTCGATCTGAGCGGATGCGAGCTCCGCGCTGCGGCGGGCCCGGCCGAGTTGGGAGTGGACGATCGAGAACGGCGTGGCATCCGGTACCGGGATCGGCGGGTCGGCGGCAGGGGCGGCCAGTCGCCGGCCGGCAAGGGTCGCCTGCCGTTCGCCGAGCGCGGTGAGAGGCGCCTCCATAACCCCCTGGAAGCGGTTCTCGACGATGAACTGGGTCTGGCCGTGGCGGAGCAGGACGAGGACCGCGTCCAGTCCGGCCGGGATTAGCGGAACCGCCCCAGAGGCGGGGGCTTCCCCAGTAACCTGGGTACCCTCGTCCCTGGGCCGATCCTCTCCCCGCGGAGTGGAATTCAACGGTCTGTTGCGGCCCGGATCGACCACACGTCGAGCACCGCCTGGTTCTTCCGAATTTCGGTAATGACCGCGTCCGGCACGTCGTCGTCCACTGCCAGCAGCATCAGGGCGTCCAGGTGAGGTGCGGTCCGGGCGAGAGTCATGGAACTGATGTTGACGTTGGCCTCGCCGAGCATGAGGCCGATGCGGCCCATGGTTCCCGGTTTGTCCTGGTGACGGGTCATGAGCATAAACGGCGCCGGCGCCATGTCGAGCCAGCTGTCGTCGATGCGAATGAGGCGCGGCTCGCCGTTGGCGACCGTGCCGGCCACGATGGCCCTGCCCGAGTCGCCTTCGACCGTGAGGGTTACAAGCGAAGCGAATGTGCCCGCGTCGTTGGTCTTGCGCTCGTTGACGGTGATACCCCGGTTGCGGGCCAGGAAAGCGGCGTTGATCAGGTTGACGCGTTCGCTCGTGGCGTTCTCCAGGATGCCCCGGAGAGCGGCCGCGGTGAGCTGGGAGGCGTCGTGCCCGGCCAGGTCGCCGGCTACGTCGATGGTCAGGGTCTTGACTCCGCCCCGCAGATACTGCGCCGCGATGCGACCCAGGATTACGGTAAGGGGCAGATACGGGGCGATCGCCCTCGAGGTCTCCGGAGTGAGCAGGGGGGCGTTGACAGCGTACCGGGCCGAGCGCCCGGCGAGGACGTCGATGACCTGCTCGCAGGCCTCTTCCGCGACTCGGAGCTGCGCCTCGGCCGTGAGGGCGCCGAGATGCGGCGTCAGGACGGTGTTTGGGGCAGTCAGCAGCGGGTTGTCGGCAGCTGGCGGCTCCGTTTCGTATACGTCGAACGCGGCGCCGGCGATCTTGCCATCGACAAGTGCCCGAGCAACCGCGGCTTCGTCGTAAACGCCGCCCCGAGCCACGTTGATGAGCATCACGCCCGGCTTGAGCTTGCCGATGTTGTCGGCGTTGATGATCCCGCGCGTCCCTTTTGTCAGCGGCACGTGGACGGTGATCACATCCGCCGTCTCGATGATCGTGTCGACGTCCACCAGGGTCACGCCGTGAAGCGCGGCCTGCTCGGCGGTCACGAACGGGTCGCTGCCGATGACGTTCATCTCCAGGCCGCGGGCGCGATCGGCCACTGCCTGGCCGATCTTGCCCAGGCCGATGATGCCGAGCGTTCGGCCGCGGAGCTCAACGCCGGTGAACGAGCTGCGTTTCCACTCGCCTCGGCGCATCGACGCGTCGGCCGCGCCGGTCCTGTGGGCGAGGGCTAGCATCAGGGTGATCGTCTGCTCGGCCGCGGATACGGTGTTTCCGGTGGGGGCGTTGACGACGACGATGCCGGCCTTGGTCGCGGCCTCGAGGTCCACGTTGTCCACGCCGACGCCGGCCCGGCCGATGACGATCAAACGAGTGGCGTGGGCCAGGATGTCTGCGGTGACCTTGACCTGGCTCCGGACGAGGAGCGCGTCGTAGTCGCCGATGATTGCGGCGAGCTCATCGGGCTTGAGCCCGATCTTCTCGTCGACGTCGTGGTGAGCGCGGAGGATCTCGAGGCCCTGCTTAGCGAGGGGCTCGGCAACGAGGATCTTCATCGTGCGGTTCCTTCGGGGACGGCGACACCGAGGGTCTCGAGGGCGGCGACCTGGGCGGCCGCGACCGCGGCGCCCGGCTTCACCGGCCGCCCGAGTTCGATGAGAGTCTGTTCGAGCACGGCCATCGCATTGAGGACCGCCGGCACGGTCACATGGCCCAGGTGCCCGATCCGGAAGATCTTGCCCTTCAGTGCGCCCTGCCCGCCGGCCACGATCAGGCCGAGCTTGCGGAGCTTGCCGTTGAAAGCCTTCCAGTCGAGGTCGTCGGGGATCCACGCGCCGGTGACCGTGTCCGAGGCGTACGCCGGATCGCCCAGGAGCCTGAAGCCGAGCGTCGTCAGGCCGGCCCGAACGGCGGCGCCGACGGCGGCATGGCGCTTCCAGATGTCGTCGAGGCCTTCCTGCTCCATGAGGGTCAGGGCGGCGTCGAGCTGGAACATAACCGCGACCGCTGGGGTCCACGGCGTCTGGCCGGCCTCGGCGCTGGTCTTGTGGGCGGCGAGGTCGAAGTAGAACTTGGGCATCTTCGCGACCGCTGCTGCCTCCCAGGCACGCGGCGAGACCGACACGAAGGAGAGGCCGGGCGCGACCATCCAGGCTTTCTGGGAACCGCTGACGACCACGTCCAGGCCCCAGGCGTCGGTCTCGAACGGGACTGCGCCGAGGCCGCTGATGGCGTCGACGATGATCAGCGCGTTGGGAGCGGCTTCCTTGACGGTCGCGGCCAGCTGCCCAATCGGGTTCGTGACGGCGGTGGAGGTTTCGTTCTGGGTCATCAGGACGGCCTTCCACGGGCCGCCTGCCACGAGCGCTTCGCGGACCCGGGCCACGTCGGCGGCCTTTCCCCATTCGAACGCAACCTTCGTCACGTCCGCTCCGTAGACCGTGGCGATCTTGGCGAAACGATCACCGAACGCGCCGATGGTTATGGCCAGGACCTTGTCGCCGGGGGAGAGGAAGCTCACGATCGCCGACTCAAGGCCGCCGGTGCCGGCCGCGGTCACGATCAGGACGTCGTTGGTCGTCTTGTAGAACTTCTTGAGGCGGTCGATGATCCCGTTCTGGAGGGCCGCGAACTCTGGGCCGCGGTGGTTGACCATCTGGCGGGCGCCGGCTTCGCGGACGACATCCGGTAGCGACGTGGGGCCGGGGATTCGAAGGTTGGGCTCGAAGCGGTTCACGGGTGCCACCTTTCTGCGGGAACGAGATGTCGCGGCATACTACCGGCCCACCGACCCGGCGGATAGTGTGGTATATATGACCGCATATGCAGAAGCGCACGACGATATTGCTCGACTCGGACCTGCTGGAGAGGCTCGACCGCTTTGCCGCGCGCACCGGCGTGACCAAGACCTCGGTGCTGACGTCGGCCGTCGAGTCGTACCTCGAGGCGCATGACACAGCGCCGGACCTGTCGTTTCTGGCCGTGGGCAAGAGCGATCACGGACGGCTGTCGCTCGATGGACGGTCGATCGCCTCCCGCGAGGCCGGCATGCGACCGGGCCCGGACGAGGTCTGAGCCATGGCCGTCCTGCTGGACTCAAGCGCCGTTCTTGCCGCCGCCGATCAATCGGACCTGAACCATCGGGCCGCGCTGGCCTGGTTCGGGCGCGTCAGCGAACCGCTGATGATCGGCGCATTGACCCTGGGCGAGCTGGACCTGCTCCTGCAGCGGGAACTCGGCCTTCGGGCAACCCTCGCGCTCCTGAAGTCGATAGGCAGCGGCGCAGTGAAAGTGATCGCGCCCACGACGGCAGACCTGGTTCGGGCGGGGGAATTGATGCGCGAGACGACGGAGTACCGGCCGAGGCTGACGGACGCGGTCCTCGTGGCCACCGCAGAGCGGCTGGGCGTGACGCGTGTCGCTGCATTCGACAGGCGGCCTATAGCTATCTTCAGGCCAAAGCACGTCCGGGCTTTGGAGCTCGAACCCTAGGCGGCAAACGAACCCGACAGCACCCCGGCGATGAGCCAGGCAGGCCTGGCTTCCAATCCCAGGCGGCTCTGAGGATGAGCTAGGCAAGCCTGGCTTTGGCCCGAGCGGACGAGAACGTCCGTGAGGGAGGATGGCAGCTCGTACAACGGAGTGCGCCGCCCGAGGGCTCCCGGTTGGTCAGGCAGGCACCAGGTCGTGTACCTGGATCGTGCGTCCGTCCTCGCTCCGAACGATCCGAAGGCCGACCCGGCCGCCTTCAAACCGGCCCTGATCGAAGTCGCGTGGCTCGACCGGAGCTGGAACCGGCACTGCCGATTGCCTGGTCAGCATCGCGAGAATCACCGCGTACGGCTGCGATGTGCGCCGTTCAACGATTTCGGCGATGCGGGCCGGATCGTCGGCCACCCTGCGAATCCTGGCGCGATCAAGGCGAGGCCACAGGAGCAGGGCTCTCTCGAGGTAGAGCGACTCCGAGGTGGTAAGGGCGCGGCGTACGGCCCTTGGGGCCGGCGGCCCCACACGTCGATCGGATCCCCGGTACGAAGCCTCCGCGCCTTCCGTCGGCGCGACAGCATGCGCTCGTGACATGGCATATCCCATGTGCAACGCTTGGAGACGCAGTTGAGTATTCGGCTGTCCAGGGTGTATCCGTAGCCATCGCGCCACTCAGCCCATGTCAGTTTCGCCACATCCTGGAAGGCCATCAGCGGGCCGCTCATCGGCGGCGGCTGGCTCAACTGCGATGTCCGGATACCGATACGAGTCGAGAGCTGGGTGTCGTAGTGACGCGATCAGGCTGCGCCGCGAGATGGCCCCAATCAATACCCCGCTCGGGTAGGCGCCATTCTCGACAAACTCCGTAGACGGACCCTAGCCGGCCGGATAGGCCCGCCCCGACCCTACTCGGCGGCGTCGTTGCGCTGTTCGTCGGCTAGCTCTCGCAGGCTCTCGCGGCGGCGGCGCATCCCTTCCGAGCCCGCCGCCATCGGGTCGGTCCGGGGCTGGCCGGCGGCCGGGGTCTTGCGGCGGCGCGGCTCGTGGCGGTTGCCGGCCAGGCGCTCCATGCGCTCGCCGATCTTGATCTCGGCGCCCTGGCTGCCCGGGAAGTAGTAGCGGCGCCCGACGAGTGCGTCGGGGAGGTATTGCTGATCGACGTCGTCGCCTTCGAAGTCATGGGGATAGATGTATGTGCGCCTGCCCGCGCCGCTGGAGCGCAGGTGGGCCGGCACCGCCAGCGAACCCTTCGCCAGCACGTCGGCCATTGCGGCGAAGTAGGCCTGGCCGACGGCGTTGCTCTTCGTCGTTACGGCCAGCATCACCGTCGCCTCTGCGAGGGCGTACTGCGCCTCCGGCAGGCCGACCCAATCGAGCGCCTGGGCCGCCGCGACGGCGACTTCGAGGGCGCGCGGATCGGCCAGGCCGATATCCTCCGATGCCAGGATGATCAGGCGCCTGGCGATGAACCGCGGGTCCTCTCCGGCGGCGATCATCGCGGCCAGCCAGTACACGGCAGCGTCCGGGTCGTTGCCGCGGACGCTCTTGATGAAGGCACTGACCGTGTCGTAGTGGCCGTCGCCGGCCCGGTCGTAGGCCAGGACACGTTGCTGAGCGGCGGCCTCGACATCCTCCAGTCTCGGTGAGACTCGGCCGTTCGTGTCGCGGATGCCTTCCGAGTCGGCGATCGAAACGGCACCTTCCAGCACATTGAGCGCCTGCCGGGCATCCCCGGCCGAAAGCCCGACGAGATGCTCAAACGGCTCACCCGACAGGGCCACCCCGCCGACCGGACCCAGGGTGCCGGCCAGGCCGCGATCCGGGTCGGCGAGGGCTCTCCGGACGACCTCCGCAACCTCGTCGTCCGTGAGGGCTTCGAGGCGGTAGACGCGCAACCGCGACAGGAGCGCGGAATTGACCTCGAAATACGGGTTCTCGGTTGTGGCTCCGGCAAGGGTGACGGTGCCGTCCTCAACATGCGGAAGCAAGGCGTCCTGCTGGGCCTTGTTGAATCGGTGGATCTCGTCGATGAACAGGATGGTCGGCTGTCCGGTGAGGGCGAGCCTGTCGCGAGACTCAGCCACCAGCGCCCGGACCTCGGCGACGCCGCTCATGACGGCGGATATGGTCACGAGGCGTGCCCCGGATGCGTCCGCCAGGACCCGCGCGAGGCTCGTCTTGCCGCTTCCCGGCGGACCCCAGAAGAGGAGGGACCCGAGGTGGCCGCCCTCCAGGGCGCGGCGGAGCGTCCCGCGCTCGCCGATCAGGCGCTCGTGACCGACGACCTCGTCTAGCGTTCGCGGCCGCATCCGTGCGGCCAGCGGCTGCCGGCCGGGCGGCGGCACGAAGGCCGGCTGCTGCCCGTTCGACTCGTCCGCCTGCGAGGCCCTGGTTCGGCGTGTTGCCATGGCCCGATGCTACATGGAGACCGACAAGGGGGCACGAGGCAAATCTCGTCTGACCCCACGACTACACCGCAGGAGGATACCGGGCGGCCGAGTGAATCTGCACAGTGCGAGCGGGCTTCACGGGCTCGCCGCCGCCCAGGATTGCATCCAGGGGCCCGCGATCGGACTCGCCAGACAGCCCGCTCGGTTACCGGAAAGATCAGCACTTTGACGGTGGATGTCGGGGCCGACGGACCTGTACTATTCGCCGTCATGCCGACGTCGTTCCGACCCCGAATGCTCCGTGGTGCCCCGCGGCCGAGCCCGGAAGAGGCGCCCTCGGCCGACCAGAAGGCCGTTTACGAGGCGATGCTGCAGCCGGTCATAGACGCCGTGGACGCGCTCGTGGTGGTCATCGCCGACGACTGCAGCCTGTGGCTCTGGAACCGCCGCTGCGAAGGAAGCTCTGGCGTGCCGCTTGCCGAGGCCGCCGGCAAGCCGCTGTTGACGGTGATGAGGCTCCGGCCCGGTGTTCGAGCGTGGGCCCAGGAAACCTTCGATCGGCTCATGGCCGGCGACGAGCACAGCGTCGAATTCCACTCTCAATGGCTCCGGAAGGATGGCCGCAGAGCCAGGGTGGCGTGGACGGCGAGGCTCGTTGCCTGGGGTGACGGAACCAGGTTCGTCGTCGCCACGGGTACGGAGACCACGCGCGGCCGGCAAATTGCGCGCGACATTGCCGAGACCGAATCGCGGTTCGAGACGCTGCTCGAGGTGCTCCCGGACCCTGTCATCGTCCACCAGAACGGCCGGCTCGTGTTCGCCAACCGGGCGGCCGTCGAGATGTACGGCGCCAGGAGCCAGGAGGAGTTGTTCGGTCTCCCCGTCATCGAGTTCGTAGCGCCCGAACACCGCGGTTTCGTCATGGGACGGATGGCCAGGATGCTCGGCGCCGGCGAAATAGTGCCGATGGTCGAAGAGCGTCACCTTCGGCTCGACGGCACGGCTTTCGACGTCGAAGTCGTGGCCGCCCCGGTGAACTTCGGCGGGCGGCCGGCCATCACGGTCGTTGCGCGCGAGATCACCGATCGAAAAGGGACCGAGGCGGCCCTCCGGGCGAGCGAGGCTCGAGTTCGAGCCGTCTTCAATCAGTCATCACTGGGCATGCTTGTGGTGGATAGCGCCGGGCGCTCCATGGAGAGCAACGCCGCGTTCCGGAGGCTGCTCGGTTACGGCGTCGACGAACTCAGCCGCGTTTCGGTCTCGGACTATACGCACCCCGCGGACGTGGCTCTGAGCAAGAAGCTACTGGAAGATCTGTTCGCGGACCGCAACGACGGCTTCGTCACTGAGAAGCGCTACGTCGCCCAGGATGGGCGCGAGATATGGGCCCGCGTCCACGTCTCGCCGGTTCGGGACGGTTCGGGTCCGCCGCGGTTCGCTGTGGGGACGGTCGAAGACATCACAGAGCGCAAGATCCTCGAAGGCCAGCTCCGCGAGAGTTCAAAGATGGAGGCGCTGGGCCGGTTGGCCGGCGGCATCGCCCACGACTTCAACAATGTCCTCACCGTCGTGAACGGGATGGCCGAACTCCTGGCCGACTCACTCCAGGGTGACGAACGTGCGGCCGACGCGATTGCGATCAAAGAGGCGGGCTTGCGGGCGGCCGACCTCACGAGCCAGTTGAGTGCCTTTGGCCGACGCACGAAAGGCACGCCCCAACCGGTCGATCTGAACGGGCGAATTGCCGATATGGTGCCGATGCTGAGGCGACTCCTCGGCGAAGACATGGATCTCACGACCAGGCTCGATGCCTCCGTCGGCAGCGTCGAGGCGGATCCGAGTCAGCTCGACCAGGTCGTCATGAACCTCGTCGTCAACGGACGCGATGCCATGCCCGGGGGCGGCTCGCTGGTCCTGTCGACGCACGCGCTGGTTGGAGACACTTCGACTCGAGGCGGAACCGACGAAGGCTGGGCTCGACTGGAGATCGCCGACACCGGTCACGGCATGGAGCCGGAGATTCTCGAGCGCATCTTCGAGCCGTTCTTCACCACCAAAGGCGAGGGCAAGGGAACGGGCCTGGGCCTGGCGACCGTCTTCCGGATCGTCCACGAGATGGGTGGACATGTTTGGGCCGAATCGGAGGTAGGAGTAGGTTCCCGCTTCATAGTCGAACTGCCACTCTGCGGCGTGCGTCCGCCGGCGCCAGACGAGAAGGTCGACCAGCGCGGACCGGCCGGTCGCGCCAGCGGGACGATCCTGCTCGTCGAGGACGACCTGAACGTGCGCGAACTCTGCAAGCGGGCGCTCGAGGCTGAAGGTTACCAAGTGCATGTGGCGGGTCCCCGCGAGGCACTTGAGCTGGCGGAGACGATCGGCGGCGACCTCGACATCCTCTTGACGGACGTGGTGATGCCCGATTTCGACGGCCCGACGATAGCTGCAGCCCTGCGATCGCGGCGCCATGATCTCCGAGTCCTGTTCATGTCCGGCTACCCGCGCAACCGCGAACAGGAGCTTACGGGAGCGGCGGCCCAGGGCGCGTTCCTATCGAAGCCGTTCAAGCCGAGCGAGTTGTGTGAAGCCGTGAGAGTGGCGCTGGAGCGCCCTCGGTAGCAGGGCCGACGGGTACCGGCCGTTTGCGTCTCGTGCAGCGGTCGTGGAATTCGAGCCGGTCGCGGCCCCGATCAGCTGATCGTGACGACGCGGAGGATGTCGATCATCACGTACAGGACGGCGAGGGCAGCGGCAACGGCCCCGCCGACCTGGAGAATGCGCCGCACGTCGCGGACGACGTAGCCGTACTCCTCGGCCGCGCGAGTGGCGAGAAGGCCCTGGCCGGCCGGTCGTCCGGGGCGCGCGGCCTCGCCGACGCGACTGCGGTCGCGGGCGCGGCTGCGGTTCTGCTCGGCGTCCCTCTCCTGGGCGATGATCTGGGACTCCAGTTCCGCGGCTCGAGCCTCCTCGGTCGCCGAAAGCGCGCCGGACGGTCGAGAGGCAGGACGGGTCTGAGGTCTGGCCGAACCGGCATGTCGCTGGCCCGGACGGTTCGATCCGCGAGTGCGCTTGGCCATGTTGGGTGAGGAGCCTCCGTGGATTGAGTCGTGGTCGGGCGCGGCGCAGGCGCCGCCGCTAGGTATGCGTGTGAAGCTTGCGCTTGCGTCGAGGATAACATCCCGCCCGGTCCTCTCGGGCGTCCGGCGCCCCCGCGGAGCTGCCAGAGCATCGGTCCGGCAGCCGCCTTGTGTCCGGGGCTGCTAGACTCCGGGCGATTGAGCGGAGGTACTTGTGATCGACTTTCTTGAGACCAATGTGGCCGCCATCGTGTTGGTGGTGGCAGGCTTGTGCTTGCTCGGCATCGTGATGATGCAGACATTCGCCGTGAGCAGGCTGAATCAGCGGATCAACCAGATCACCGGCGGGGTCGAGAGCGGGGACCTGGAAGAGATCCTGAGTCACCACCTGGAAACGGTTCACGGGGTCTCGCGTGACCTCGACGAACTCACGGCACGCCTGTCCATCGTGGAGAGCGCCGCGCGTCATCACTTTACGAGGCAAGGCCTCGTCCGCTTCAACCCCTTCCCTGACACCGGAGGCAACCAGAGCTTCGCACTGGTTCTCCTCGACGAGTCGGACGACGGCGTCATTGTCTCCAGCCTTCACTCGCGGACCGGCACTCGTATCTATGCCAAGGCCGTCAATGCCGGCAAGGCAGACACGAGCCTTTCCACCGAAGAGCAGGAAGCGATCGACGAAGCGAAGTCCAGGCGAGCTGCCCGTGCCGCCACCCCTGCCCGATCCGCGGCCGCCGGCCGTGGCACAGTCGTGGATGCGCCCGCCCCCGCTGTCGCCCCCGCCACGGTCAGAGTCGTGCCCGCGGCACCGAAGCCCGTTCCGGCCGCGCCGATGTCCGCCGTTGCGGCCGAGGCACCGGCTCCGGCCGTGCCCGCCGCTCAGGCGCCCAGGCCGGCCCCGGCGCCCGCTCAGTCCGCCCCGGCTCCCGCTCTCGCTGCCGCTGCAGCACCGGCTGCCACGACCGACACTGCCAGCCGCCCGGCCGCCGATAAGGTCAAAGACAGCGAGCAGGTCAAGGTTGCCCCTGAGGCCCCGGTCGACGACGAGCGCGTCGAGCGCAAGCCCGGCCGGCCGGTCACGGGATCGGGGCAGCGGTAGCGCGAGACCACGCGGTCTTGTGACACGTGAGATGTCATTGCCACCGGTCAGTCTCTTCCGATGACGAGCCGGGCCCGCAAGGCATCCACACGAGAGCCACGCCAGCTGGAGCAGATCCCTGTCTGGTGGTCGCCGCCTGATGCAGACGAGATTCCGGACGGTGCTACGGATGGCGTCGAGTCGTTGCTTGCCGGGCTGAACCCGGAACAGCGCAAAGCTGTGTGTCACGGCGACGGCCCGCTGCTGGTCGTTGCCGGCGCTGGGACGGGCAAGACCCAGGTCATAACCCGCCGCATCGCCTGGCTGATTGCCACTCGGAGGGCCCGCCCGTCGGAGATCCTGGCCCTGACCTTCACGGACAAGGCCGCCGACGAGATGCAGACGCGGGTAGACCAGCTCGTGCCGTACGGCTACACGGACGCGGCCGTATCCACGTTCCATGCGTTCGGGGATCGGCTGGTCCGCGAGTTCGCGCTGGAGCTCGGGCTGCCCACGGATACGCGGGTACTGTCGCGGCCGGAGACCGTGATCTTCCTGCGTGAGCGACTCTTCGCTTTCGAGCTGGACCAGTACCGCCCGCTCGGGGACCCAACTCGCTTCCTGGGTGCCCTGGCGTCGCTCTTCAGCCGCTGCAAAGACGAGGACGTCAGTCCGGCTGCCTACCTTGGATTCGCGGCGGATCTCACCGCCAGGGCCGCCGCCGCCCGGGCGGGCGTTCCGCTTGGGGACGAGACGTCAGCCGACGCAGCTGCTGCTCTTGAGGAAGAGGCACGCCGCCAGACGGAACTGGCCCGGGCATACGAGCGCTACCAGGCGCTGCTTCGTGAAGCCGGTCACATCGACTTTGGGGACCAGGTCAGCCTGGGTCTCAAGCTGCTGCGCGATTCGGCCGCGGCCAGAGTAGAGCTCCAACGCCGCTACAAGTACATCCTGGTGGACGAGTTCCAGGATACGAACAAGGCCCAGTCGGAGCTGGTGGAACTGCTGGCCATGCCGCACGGCAACGTCACCGTGGTCGGCGACGACGATCAGTCGATCTACAAATTCCGAGGCGCCGCGATCAGCAACATCCTGGAGTTCAAGCGGCGCCACGCCCGTGTCCGCCAGATCGTCCTGCGCCGCAACTATCGGTCCCGTGCTCCCATCCTAGACGCGAGCTATCGCCTCATCCGGTTCAACGACCCGGACCGACTCGAATTCCGCAACGGCATTGACAAGCGCCTGGTCGCGGAACGAGCGGTCGCGGAGCTGCCGGTTCGCCACCTGGTATTCGCGACCGGGTCGGAGGAGGCGGACCAGATCGCGCGCGAGATCGCGGCCCGGATCTCCGCGGGAGCTCGGGCAAAGGACTTCGCCGTGCTGGTTCGAGCCAACTCGGACGCGGACCCGGTCCTGCGCAGCCTGAACCTCGTGGCCGTGCCGTGGCGGTTCTCGGGCACGTCCGGGCTGTATGCGCGGCCCGAGATCCGGCTATTGCTCGCATTTCTGCGGGCAATCGCGGACCTGTCGGCCAGCGTGGATGTCTACGCCCTGGCCGCATCGGACGTGTACGGCATGGGCGGCCCGGACCTCACGGCCATCGTCAACAGCGCTCGCCGGAAGAATCGTTCTCTCTGGGAGGTAATCGAGGAGCTGACGCGCCAGCCCGGGCTGCTCCGTCTGGCACCCGAGACGCGGGCAACGCTGGATCGCCTGGTGGCAGGGCTTCTGCATTTCACGGAGCTGGCCCACGAACGGCCGGCCGGTGAAGTGCTCTACCAGTTCCTGCGCGAGAGCGGCATGCTCTCCCGGCTGGCTGCCGCGGATTCGGTCGCGGCGGAGGAGTCTCTCCAGAACATCGCCCGCTTCTTCGACATCATCCGGGCCCAGTCGGATTTGCTGCCGGACGACCGAGTCGTCTTCGTCGCCCGGCACTTGCAGACGCTGATAGATGCGGGCGACGATCCGGCCACGGCAGAGGTGGATCCGGACGCGGACGCTGTCGCCGTCCTGACGGTCCACAAGGCCAAGGGCCTGGAGTTTCCAGTGGTCTTCATGACGGGGCTGGTAGACGGCCGCTTCCCGGCCCGGACGCGCCGCGATCCGCTGGCCCTGCCAACTGACCTCGTCCATGAAACGCTGCCGGAGGGCGATCCGCACGTCCAAGAGGAGCGCCGCCTCTTCTACGTGGGCATGACGCGGGCCAGGGACGAACTCATCCTTAGCCACGCTGGCGACTACGGCGGGCGGCGGGCGAGGCGCGTGTCGCAGTTCGTCCTGGAGGCCCTGGACCTGCCGGCATCGGCCGCGACCGGGGCCGCGGCCGATGCCACGGCCCACGCGCCGCTCGAGCGCCTTGCGGCGTTCGTACCGGTTGCGGAGCCCGTGGAGCCCGGCCAAGAGCCCCTGGAAGGGCCGCTCTCACTGAGCTTCTACCAGGTGGACGACTACTTGACCTGTCCTCTTAAGTACAAGTACGTCCACGTCCTGCGCGTGCCCATAGCCCCGCATCATTCGATCGTGTACGGGTCGGCGCTCCACCAGGCCGTGCAGGAGTTCCACCGCCGCCAGGCCCGGGGCTACCTCATGACAGAAGACGAGCTGCTCGCGGCCTTCGACCGAGCCTGGTCCAACGAGGGCTTTCTGACGCGCGAGCACGAGGAGGCCCGCCTGGCCGCCGGCCGGGCCGCGCTGCGCAGGTTCCGCGAGGAGCAGCTCCAGCCTGGCACGGTCGTGCCGGCCTACGTCGAGCGCGACTTCAGCTTCAGCCTGGACGGCGACCGGATTCGGGGCCGCATGGACCGGGTTGACATCGAACGACTGCCGGCGGATTCGGCACCGGCGCAAGACCCGGCAAGCGAGCACAAGCACGCTGATGCGGTCGCGACAGCTTTGCCGGGCTTCCACCCGGAACGCGTGACGATCACGGACTACAAGTCGAGCGACGTCCGGGACCCGGTCCGCGCCCGGGAGCGGGCCCGGGAGTCGCTGCAGCTCCAGATCTATGCCATGGCCTACCAGGCCGAGACCGGCCGGCTTCCGGATGCTCTACAGCTCTGGTTCCTGGAGTCGGGGCTTGTCGGGCGGGTCGAGGTGGACGAGAAGCGGCTCGGCAAGGCGCGCGAATCGATCAGGCGCGCCGCCGCAGGCATTCGCGCCCGGCGGTTCGACGCTACGCCGGACTACCTGGCCTGTGGATACTGCGCCTTCCGCGACATCTGCCCCGCGAGTGCGGCCAAATGATGGACGGAATCCATGCCATCACCTTCGATTTCGGCAACACGCTGGTCCCGTTTCCGGCCGCGCCGATGGCCTCAGTGGTGGCCCTGACGGCTGAGGCCGCGGCCGGACTCGTCGGCTGCACTTCAGCCGAGTTCGTCTCCGTCTGGAGTGAGGAACGCCTCCGGCAGTTCGCGGAAGATGTCCCGGAGGGCCGCGAGGCGGACATGGACGTCCGCGTGGCCCGCGTCCTGGCGAGGCTCCGCGGCCGGAAGGCCCCGCCGCCGGGGGAGCGCTGGGACGACGCTGCGGCCGGCTCCTATTGCGAGCCGCACGAAGTCGAGTGGATTCTGGAAAAGTACGCCGGGGCGTTCGTCGGCATTACATTCGTGCCACCGGGTGTCGGTGCCATGCTGGAACGGCTCTCGCGCGAACGGCCGCTCGCGGTCCTGTCGAACTGGCCGCTGGCCCTGGCCGTGGATCGCTTCCTGGAGGCGGCCGGCTGGCGGCGCCACCTGGCCGCTGTCGTTGTTTCCCAGCGGGTCGGGGCTATCAAGCCCTGGCCGGCGATCTTCGAGGCGGCGGCTGCCGAACTCGGGATGTCGTCCGGGCCGGGGATTCTCCACGTCGGCGACGACCTCGGCGCGGACATCGTCGGGGCCCACGGCGTCGGGTGGCGCGCGGCCTGGGTCCGGATCAAGCCCGAGGATTCGCCGCTGCCGGTGGCGGCGCCGGCGTCGAACGCTGCGCCGGACCTGACGATCGATTCGGTGCTGGAACTGGAGAACGCGCTCATACCGCCGCCGCCCGGACCGGCCCGGTAGACTGAGGGGGTGGGAGCGAAGGATCGGCTCGGCAACTGGTTCTTCATCGGCGCGGCGGTCGCAGCCTGGATCGTCGTCGCCCAGATCTTGACCACCACCTATCCGCGCGCCAGCGCCACGTCCGGCCTCGAGGGCGCCGGGATGATCGGCCTCGCCTGCGGTCTGACCGCCGTGCCGCTCTTCTGGCTGGTGCCGTTTGCCCGCCACCGCCGAATCGCCCTCCTGGGCGACTGGAGTCGGGCCATCCGGCGGGGGGCATGGGTCGCCGCAGTCGTCGCCCTGTTCGTCGCGTTGCGCATCCAGTCCGTGCTCAGCCTGCCGATCGCGATATTCGTGGTGGTCCTCGTCCTGATGGCGGAAATCACGCTGTCGATGGAACGGTGAGAGCGCTGCCTTGGGGACCGTCGCGGGAGAGCCGGCGGCCCGCGGACCCATCCTCGGGCGACACGCGGCAATGAGGCGCTCCCTGGCCTCTGTAGAGCCGCGTCGAAGGCGCTAGGCTGTACGAGATGGCCGAGCCCAACCGCGACCCCGCGACCGATGCAGCGCTGGCCCGGCTTTACGATCTCGACTTCGTCGAGGATCCCGGCGACCTGGACCTTTATCTCGCCATGGCGTCACGAACCGGCGGCCCAGTGCTGGAGATCGCTGCCGGCTCGGGGCGGGTAGCGATCCCGCTCGCCGAAGCGGGGTTCGAGGTCACTGCAGTAGACATCGATGCGGCGATGCTGGCCCGTTTGTCGAAGGCCGCTGCCGATTCGGGCCCGTCGGCCTTCGAGCGAATAGAGGTCGTCCCGGCGGATCTCATCGGTTTGACGTTGCCCGGCCGCGCCCGTTTTCGGCTGGCAATCCTCGCCCTCAATTCCATTCTGCTGCTCGCCACTCGGGAGGCACAGGTCGCCGCGATCGAGACGCTGGCCCGCCATTTGGCCTTGGGCGGGCTCGCAGTCGTCGACGTATGGCTTCCCAGTGCCGACGAGCTGGCCCGCTACGACGGCCGGATCGGCCTCGAGTACGTGCGCGTCGACCCGGCCACGGGCCTGGTCGTGACCAAGACGACGGCAGCGCAGCATGAGCCGGCCACCGGGCGCGTCATCCTGACCGCCATCTATGAGGAGAGCGAGCAGGGTGGGGCCACCCGCCGCTGGATCCGAGAGGACACACTGAGGCTTCTCAACGCCGACGATTTGCGTGCCATGGCGGAATCGGCCGGCCTGGAAGTCGAGGTCGTGGCGGGCGACTACGACCTCAACCCGATCGGACCCCATGACGATCGGGCCATCCTGGTAGCGCGTAGGCGGGGCAGACCCGCCTCACCAGATTGATATAGTCGGACCGTGGCCAACCCCGTCTCGATTCGTCTACTCGTCGCCGAAGACGTGCCCCAGGTAAGTCAGCACGTGCGCAACCTGCTGAGCGTGCAGTCGCATGTGCAGCTGCTCGAAGTGCTCAGCGACGGTTCGAAGGTCCTTGAGGCGGTGAACCAGCTCCGGCCGGACGTGGTCATGGTGGATCTGCTCCTGCAGGGCAAGGTCAAGGGCCCGCAGCTGATCGAGCGGATAAGGGATTCCGGGCTGGACATTCCGGTCGTGGTCCTGACCGTGCCCCAGCATCCACTGGCCCGCGACCCCAACCGCGGCATAGAAGCGGTCCTGACACTTCCGTTCAGTGGCTTCGAGCTCGTCAACACGCTGACCCACGTCCTGCTGGATCGGCAGGCCCGAACGTCGGGTGCGTGCCGCGTGATCTCGGTCTTCTCGCCCAAGGGCGGAGTCGGCAAGACCACCATCGCATTCAATCTGGCCGTCTCGCTTGCCCAGATGGGCGTATCGACGGCCCTGATCGATGGCAGCCTCCAATACGGGGACCTCAGGTCCCTGCTCAAGGTGCCGAGCGACGTGCCCTCGATCCTGGACCTGCCGACGGACAAGGTGCAAGAGTCGGACCTGCGAGACGTGTTGTGGCGAGACCCGGCCGGGATAGACATCCTGCTGGCGCCGCCGCGGGTCGAGATGGCGGAGATGATCACGCCGCGCGATATCGAAAAGACGATCTCACTGCTGCGCCGGTTGTACGAGGCCATCATCATCGACACGCCGGCCGCGCTGTCAGAAACGACACTGGCGTTGCTCGACGGCTCGGATACCGTCCTGTCTGTCGTGACCTACGACTCCACGACTATCCACAACACCATCGCGCTGGCCGAAGTCTTCTCTTCGATCGGCTATCCGCCGGATAAGATCCGCTACCTGATCAATCGCTCTGATTCGAGCGGAGGCATCGGCAAGGACGAGCTGATGCGAGCGCTTGGTCGACGTCTCGATTTCGAAGTCGTCTCGGACGGGCGACTCGTCGTCAGCGCCAACAATGAAGGGATGCCGTTCGTTGTCTCCGCGCCCGATGCTGCGATCAGCCGCGACGTGCGCCGCGTGGCAGAGGCCCTCCTGGGCCGCACGGCCGGCGCCTCCGTGAGACACTGAGGCCGTGTCCGACCCAAGACCCATAGGCGTATTTGACTCCGGAGTCGGCGGCCTGACCGTCTTGCGGGAGATCCTGCGCCGACTGCCATTCGAATCGACCGTCTACCTCGGCGACAACGCCCGCGCTCCGTACGGGACTCGTTCGGACGACGAGGTTCGCCGGTTCAGCGTGCAGGCGCTGGACGCCCTTGTCCGCTGCGACGTGAAGGCCCTGGTGGTCGCCTGCAACACGTCCACATCCGTGGCCCTTGCCGACTTCCGGCGCCGCTACGATTTGCCCGTCCTGGGCGTTGTTCGGCCGGGCGCCGCGGCCGCGGCCCTCGCCACGCGCAACCGGCGCGTCGGGGTGATTGCCACGCCCGCCACGGTCCGGTCGCGGGCGTACTTCAACGCTATCAAGGATGAGAACCCGGCCATCGAGGTCTACGAACACGCCACGCCGAGCCTGGTTCCGCTCGTCGAGGCGGGCCGGTTTAGCGGATCCCAGGTCGAGGCTGCTGTCAAGGCGGCCGTTGCGCCGCTGCTCGGCGCACGCAACGAGGACGGCGACTTCATCTTCCCGCTCCCGCCCTCGGCGAAGATCGATACGTTGCTGCTCGGCTGCACCCATTACCCGCTTCTTGCCTCACTGCTGCGCGACTGTGTCGGCGACGGCGTGGCGATCGTGGATTCGGCCACTGCGACGGCTTCCTCGCTGGCCGAGTTGCTGTCGGTGAACGCGCTCGAGGCCCCCGGCACCACTCGAGGCACGGCCGCGGATGCCGGCATGGCCGGCCACGAGCCGCCGGACGAGGTCGCCGAGGCTCCCACTCACCGCCAGCTGACTACTGGTGACGTCGCCGCGTTCCGCGCGGTCGCGGAGAGAATGTTCGGCGAGGAGTTCCCGGATATCGGCGTCGTGGACCTCGAGGCCGGCGTAGCGTGAGCGGCGACCCCCGGGCCGACGAGCGGGGCGGCGGCCGGCCTCCTTCGAAGCGTCCGAAGGGCGGCTTCGGCCGCGACACCTTCATGCAGGCGGGGTTCGTCGCCGGTGCAGTCGTAGGGGCCGTGGCGACTGTCATGGGTCGTCGAGCGGAGCGCTCGGCGCGACGCGGCTTGATTGATTGGAAGACCGTCGAGCGCCTGGCTGCCAATCGCGTCCGCAGCGCCCCCGGGTCACTCGACCCGTTCGAACTCCAACGCGCCGCGCCTGTCTACGCCTCGGCGATGGCCGAGATCGTGCCGGCGCTGAGCCGCGCCCTCGAGACCGAGTTGCCGGGCGTGGTCGAACGGAGTGGGGTGGTCGACCGCTCGACATGGATCCACGCCAACGTGGCCACATTTGCCACGTTGATGGGCAAGATCGAAGGGGATCTTCTCGAGCAGATCCTCCCGCCGGGCGCAGGCCTGATCAAATCGTCGATGGCGATCGCGAACCGGATGGTCACGACGCGTCAGTTCGCGTACCTGCTCGGCTTCCTCGGCCAGCGCGTACTGGGCCAGTACGACATGGCATTGCTGACGGCCGAGTCCGAACCGGGTCGGCTCATGTTCGTCGACGAGAACATCCGCCGAACGGCCTCCGTGCTCGACGTGCCACTGAACCCGTTCCGGACGTGGATCGCCCTTCACGAGACGACTCATGCCTTCGAGTTCGAGGCCCATCCGTGGCTTCGGCCGTTCATGGCAGAGCGCCTGGAAAGCCAGCTGCGGTCACTGTCGACTGGCGCCGAGACGATGAGTCGCGATGCCGTCGGGCATCTTGGCAAGATGCTCAAGGGCGCGGCCGGCGGCGAGAACTGGATGGAGGGGTTGATGACCCCGGATCAGCGCCGAGAGTTCCGCGAAATCCAGGCGGTGATGAGCCTGCTGGAAGGGTTCGGCGACTACATCATGGACGAAGTCGGGCGTGACCTCGTGCCCGACGTCGAAGCTATCAGCGCGAAGTTCCATGCGCGCAGGGGGGAACGAACCGGCTTCGAGCGAGCCATGATGCGTGTCACCGGCATGGATCTCAAGATGGAGCAGTATCGCAAGGGCGAGGCGTTCGTAGCCGAAGTCGCGAAGGCCCGGGGAGCGGAGGCGCTGCGTGCGCTCTGGCTCGGGCCCGAGAATCTGCCGTCACCCGAGGAGATAGATCAACCGTCAAGTTGGCTGGCAAGGGTGCTGCCCAAGCCCTGATCGAGCCATCAAGCACAGGGACGCCACATGACCACCGGAAGCCTCGAACTGGTCGGGCCTGGACATGGGCCCGGCGGATCGCCGCTCGCGATCGCCATCAGCCCGATATTGACCGGGCGTGATGCCTTCGGCTCCATGCGCGAGCAGATCCTCGAGGCCGCTCCAGGTACCCGAGTGATCCCGGTGAGCGCGGATGGCGTTGCGGATGAACCGCTCGACGAGGTCGAGGTCTTGCTCCGCGGCTGGTCGCTCGGAGGCGAGCCGCTGGACCGTCTCGTGGGACGCGCGCCCAAGCTGCGTTGGATCCACTCGGTCTCGGTCGGAGTCGAGTCCGTGCTGACACCCTGCACCCTCGTGCGCGGCCTGACCGTTACCAACGGCCGCGGCGTCTTCGACCAGCCGATCGCGGAATACGTCATGACGATGATCCTGAGCATCTGCCGGGGTCTTCCGCAGCTCCTGGAACTCCAGCGCGAGCGTACCTGGCAACCGATCGAGGCCCAGGAGATGTCCCAGGTGACGATCGGGCTGGTCGGGCTGGGCGGCATCGGCTGCGAGGTGGCCAAGCTGGCGCGGCCGTTCGGTTCGCGGATCGTGGCCATCCGGCGTCGGCCCGAGGCGGGGCCCGTCGACGGCGTGGAGTTGCTCGGCGGGATGGACGCGCTGCCAAAGCTGCTTGCCGTGTCCGATTTCGTAGTCCTGGCCGTCCCCCTCACTATCGAGACGGACGCGCTCCTCGACGACATAGCTCTCTCGGCCATCAAACCGAGGGCCTGGGTCATCAACGTCGCCCGCGGCGGACTGATCGACGAAGGCGCCCTCTTGCGGGCGCTCCGGTCCGGGCCGCTCGGCGGGGCGGTGCTGGACACCTTCCGCCAGGAACCGCTCCCGGAGACTTCGCCATACTACCGACTCTCCAACTGCATTGTCACGCCGCACACGAGCTGGTCCAGCGGGGCCGTCCTGGGCCGGACCTTCGACGTCTTCTGCGAGAACCTTCGCCGCTATCGCGCCGGCGAGCCACTCAAGCACGTGGTTGACCCGACGGCGGGGTATTAGTTCGCCCGGTGAGGTAGAGATAGGTCGCGGATGCGCTCCCTGGCTGACGCACTCCGTTAGCATGTGCGTGGCGCAACTGCGTCATGCGGAGGAGATAGCCAGCACATGCAGATCGCCATCGTCGGGCTCGCGGGCTCTGGGAAGACGACCGTCTTCAACACTCTGACCCGGGGCCACGCCCAGACCGGCGGCTACGGCGGGATGGAAGTCCATGTCGGCACCGTCAAGGTTCCCGACGATCGACTGGTCACTCTCGCCGACATCTTCAAGCCCAAGAAGATCGTCCAGGCCGACGTCAC
>PMJT01000136.1 GCA_003158495.1 Chloroflexota bacterium
ACGCCGCCCTTGCTGGCGCAGTAGACGACCGCGTCCGGCAGCCCGACAACGCCACCCTGAGAGGCCATGTTCACGATCCGGCCCTCGCCCTGATTGACCATGACGCGACCGACCGCCTGGCACATGAAGAACAGGCCGCGAAGGTTTACGCCCATCATCAGATCCCAGTCAGCCTCGGTCACATCGAAGGGCGCTCGCGCGAACCCCAGGCCGGCGTTGTTGAAGAGGACGTCGATACGCCCCAGATCCGCGACCAGGTCTTGGACAAATGGCTCGATGCTCGGGACCGCGAGCACGTCCAGGAGCCGCGGCAGGATCTTTCCTTCGAGCGCGTGTCGTCGGGCGTCTTCGGCGATGATCTCCATTTCCTCCCGGGTCGGAGCCGTCGCGACGACCCGTGCCCCCAGGACGGCCAGTTCGCGAGCGACGCCCTGGCCGATCCCGCTCGAGGCCCCGGTCACGATGATGACCTGGCCGCTTATGTCGAACGGATGGGGAGAGAGCGCCGGCAGTTCGTTCATGTTCATGTCGCGAGCTTGACGGGCGCCCCGGTCTCGATGGATCTGTAGGCCGCCGCCACGATTTCCACCGCCCGCAGCCCATCAACTCCGGAGACCGCCGGCGGCCGCCGTTGCGACACGGCCGCCACGAACTCATCGAGCGTGCCCTGGTCCTCGTCTGGGCCCCACGACGGCCAGGCGACGCCGGCCCCGGGTCCACCGTAGACAGCGAGCCGTTGTCGAAAGGCATCCGCTCGAATGACGCCGGCCGTACCGATCGCGTCGATCGAGAGTCCACCCCAGGTCGGATACGAACGCGGCTTGCTCCAGCTACAGTCGATCGTGGCAAAGACTCCGCCGGCGAAGCGGAGCATAACCAGCCCGCCCGTCTCGACCCGATCAAATCGCTCATGGAGAATTCGGTTGGCGACCGCGTAGACCTCTACGACTTCGTCCCGAAGGATCCATCGATAGAGGTCAGCGAGGTGTACGACGTGGTCCATGAGCGCCCCGCCGCCAGATCGAGCGGGATCGACGAACCATGGCGCGAGGTTGTTGGGCATCCGACTCGAGTTGACGCCCTCAAGACACACGACCGAGCCGAGCGAGCCGGACCGCACCGACGATTCGAGGGAGCGGATGACCGGACTGAATCTCATCGGGAAGGCGGTCATCAGGCGGACCCCTGCCCGATCGCAGGCCTCGACAATCGCCTTCGCATCGGCGACTGTGATGGCCAGAGGCTTGTCGCATAGAACGTCGGCGCCGGCGGCCGCGGCTCGCTCGGTGAGCTCGCGGTGGTCCACGTTGGTCGAGGTGATTACCACGCCATCCACCATGCTTAGCAGGTCCTCGGGCGTTGGCAACGCTCGCGTGCCCGCGAGCTTCGCGGCGGCCCCGGCATGCTCCGGATCGGCGTCCCAGACCCCGATCAGCTCGACCCCGGGCATCTTTGCGAGCAGCCGAATGTACGAGGCGGCGTGCATGTGCTCGGTAGACAACACCCCGATCCGAACGCGCCGCCGCGCTTGAGTCGCCGTCACGATCCGGCTCCGGCTTCGAGCCGGATCGTCTGGCCGGCGCTCCGGGCCGACTGATCAGCCGCAAGGGCGAGACGCAATGTCTCGAGGGCATCCGCGCCGTCGGTCCTGGGCTCAACGTTGGCCTCAATCGCCCGCGCGAATTCGGCGAGTTCAAGCCGGAACGGGTCGCCGCCGAGCGCCCCATCGGCCAGCGAAGTAGCGCGACCGCTCGCGCCAACGTCCTGCAGGGATCGCTCGACCCCAGCCGTGCGGTCCGAATCCTGCTCGATCAGGCCGCGCGAGCCGGCAATCTCGAAGGCGGTCCGAGACGTCTGCGGCGCGTACGCCCAGGATGCCGAGACGTGGCTGATTGCGCCCGAGGCGTGCGTCAGGATCGCCACCGCATGATCCACGCCTGCGCCCGGGTGTTCGAAGGCCGCGGATCGGCATGCCACGGAGACGACTTCTCCAGCCACCCACCGCGCGAAGTCGAGGTCGTGGATCATCAGGTCCAGGATGATGCCACCGGACCGGGCGTGGTTGAAGAACCAGTGATCAGCCGCTTGTTGGGGCCGACTGTTCGCTCTCGTCAGCCGAAGAACCGCGGGGTCTCCGATCGCGCCGGCCACGACTGCCTGACGGGCGGCAGCGAACTCGGGGTAGAAGCGCACCACCTGGCCGACCAGCAGCCGGACACCGGCCTGCCTGGCCGCGGCGAGCATCGCCTCGCCATCGGCAAGCGTTCGGGCCAGCGGCTTCTCGCAGATGACGTGCCGTCCGGCGCGAGTCGCGGCGATTGCAACCGAAGCGTGGAGATGAGTCGGGGTGCAGATGTCCACGACGTCTGTCGCGACGAGAAGCGCCTCGAGAGTCGGCGCAACCGACACGCCGAAGGCATCGGCAAGCAAGGACGATCGGGCCGGATCGACGTCGAAGACGACGACGTCGATCCCTTCCGATCTCCATGCCGCCAGGTGCGTCCCGCCGATGAATCCTGCGCCGACCAGGCCGACTCGCAGACCGGTGCCGCTCGGTCGGTCAGGTGCTCCGGGACGCGTGATGGTCATCTCGCAACCGGCCCGCTATCAGCGCCCGGGGACCGCGCGGCCGGCGACGGATTGTCCCTTGGTCCCGCAGGCCGCAGCGATCGTCGCCTCGATGGTTTCTCTTGAGGTGACCGCCCGGATGTATTCGTCCTGGCGGAGCGAACCGCCCATGAACGTTCGCTGATTGCGGAAGATGGCCGCGCTCTCGAGTGGCACCATCGCGGCAAAATGCATTTCACGGACACCCGTTGCTTCGGCGATCCGTGCGGCGTTCCGGGGGGTTATTCCGCCGCCGGCCATCACGATGATGCGCTCGCCGCCCTGGCGGACCAGGTCGGCGATAAGCGGTGCGCCCTCCAAAGCGCTGTCTTCCTGGCCTGACGTCAGGACGCGGTGGCAGCCGAGCCGAATCAGGGTTTCAAGGGTTTCGCGCGGGTCGGCCACCATGTCGAAGGCGCGATGGAAGGTGATCTGCATAGAACCGGCGGCCGCTATGAGCTTTTCGGTCGTCGCAAGATCCACCTCACCCCCCGCCGAGAGAGCCCCAATGACCACACCGTGGGCCCCGGCGCCCCGGGCTGCCTCGATGTCGCGAACCATCGCAGCGACCTCGTGCGCGTCGTAGATGAAGTCGCCCCCGCGAGGACGGATCAGGACGTGGACTCGGAGCGCCGTCACGGCCGCGAGCGTAGTTTCAATGAGTCCGAGGCTTGGTGTAATGCCCCCTTCGAAAAGCGCGGTGCAGAGCTCGACACGGCTCGCGCCACTCGAAGCCGCGTCGATCGCAGCAGCGGTGCTATCGATGCAAATCTCAAACGTCAGGTTCATGATCGCCTCAGGTGTTCGATGGGGTGTTCGATGGGGTGTTCGATGGGGTGTTCGAGGGGTGTTGGGTCTCCGCCGCCCTATATGGCCAGGCTCGCGCGGACCACGCCGACCGGCTGGCCTCCTCCGAGCACCGGCAGCGTTGCGAGTGCATCCGCGAGCGTCGTGTCGACTCCGAGCGCCGCTAGTGCGCTCAATGCGATCTGGGTGCAGGCTCGTGCCGAGCCATCGATGATCTTCATTGCGACCGCGTAGCCGTCCGCCGTCGCGACCGCGAACACGCCCTCGGCGCCGCCCTTGGCGATGACCCCCGGGAGCGCCAGCATCAAGGCGGTGTTCGGGTGGCCGGTCCCGCCGACGAACTCGGGATGGGCCCGCATCGCCGCGGCAACGGCCGATTCCGGCGAGCCGTCATCGGCTATCGCGATCGCCCGCATTGCCCGCGCCAGCCCTGTGAGCGTGAGACCGAGAGTCGGCGCCCCGCAGCCGTCAACCGCGACATGGGCGACACGCTCCCCGGCGAGCCGCTCCATCGTCACCCGGATGCGGCGCTGCACAGGATGCTCGGGAGCGAGGTAGTCGCTGGTCGACCAGCCACTCGCTACACAGGCCGAAAGCATGGCTGCGTGCTTGCCCGAGCAGTTGTGGCGAATTCTGGCCGGGCTCGCACCGGCCCGAATGAGCGCCGCCATCGTCGGCTCGTCCTCGGGCCAGCTCGGCGGGCACTGGAGCGCGTCGGCGGTCAGGCCGGCGTCGGCGAGGACGCGAAGCACCGCCGAGACGTGCCGCTCCTCGCCTGTATGACTGCCGGCCGCAATCGCAAGTCGCTCTTCCGCGACCAGCGCCCCTGCCCCAAGGGAGCCCGCGGCCTGCAGCGGCTTCGACGTCGAACGAGGAAGGACCGCGGCGCCGGCGTCGCCGAGCGCGAAGGAAACCTCGCCGCGAGTGTTCAACCCAACGAGACTGCCGAAGTGGCGGCTCTCCGTGAAACCGGATCGAGTCACTTCAGCCAGCAGGGCATATCTCTCCATTTGGCGTCCTTCTGCTACGCGGCGTCTGGATCGACTCGAGCCGGCCGGCCCGACGGCGTCTTCTGCTGTCGGGCTTCGAGGGTTCGTGCCACTTTCGAGAGCGAGCCGTTCACGATCAAGTAAATGACCGCGACGATGATGTAGGTCTGGATCAGGCGATGCGTGAAGCTCGTGACTACCTGGCCGCTGAAGAGCAATTCGTTGTAGCTCACGATGTAGCCGAGCGACGTGTCCTTCAGCAACCCCACCGACTGGCTGATAAGGGCCGGCAGCAGGCGCCGCACGGCCTGTGGCAGCACGATGTAGCGCATCGTCTGCCCGTACGTGAGCCCGATCGCGAGGCCGGCCTCTCCCTGCCCCTTCTCGAGCGAGAGGATCCCGGCGCGGAAGATGACCGCGAACGAGGCCGCACTGGAGACGGAAAGTGGGATGACGAGCTTCCAGAAGACCGGCAGATCGAAGCCGTACCTTGGGAGTGCAAACAGCATCACGTAGATGAGCAGCAGTGCCGGGATCGTCCGCATGATCTCGACGTAGGCATAGGCGGGCCACCGCAGCAGGCGCCGCGATGACATCCGGCCGAGCGCCAGGACAATGCCGCCGGCCATCGCGAAGACGATGGATACGACGGCCGCCTGGACCGTGCCGATGAGGCCCTGAAAGAGGTACCTCAACAACGCGACATTGGTGAAGGGCTCCCAGCGGTTCCAGTCGAGTTGGCCGTTGGAGGCGAACTGGCGGATGCCGGCCGCGACGACAGTGATGACGATCACGGTCGAGATGACCGTCGCGATCTTGATTCGGCGGCGCCCGCGGGGCCCTGGGGTGTCGAACAGTAGGCGATCCGTGCTCATCGGACGATTGCCATCCGGCGCTCGAGTGCGCCTGTCACGAATGCGCCTACGGCGGCGATGGCCATGTAGCCCAGGGCTGCGCCGACGTAGATGGGGATCGGCTGCGCCTCGATGAGGTCTACCTGGTTGGCCGCGGCGGTGAGTTCCACGATCCCGACTCCGGCGGCGAGGGCTGTATTCATGGTCAGGGCGATGAAGAGCGTTCCGATCGGCTGGATCACCGCGCGGAGAGCCTGCGGCATGATCACGAATCGGAGCGATTGGCCAAACGTGAGCCCGAGCGCTCGGGCCGCTTCACTCTGGCCGAGGGCGACTGTGTTTATTCCCGCGCGGATCGCCTCGGCGATGAATGCCGCCTCGTAGATTGCGATCGTCAGTGCCGCGGTGGTGAAAAGGTCCGCCTGTAATCCCACTTCGGGCAGGGCGAATATGGAGATGACGAGCAGGGCAAGCAGCGGGATGTTCTGGAGGGTCTCGACATACACCGTGCCGACGCCCCGCAGTATAGGGACGGGACACACTCTCAGGATCGCGACAACAATCCCCGCTGACAGCGCTCCCACGAAGGCGAGCAGCGTCAGGGCGATCGTTGTCAGCATGCCGCTTTCGAACTGCGGCATGTACTGCACGAGGACGTTCATAGCATCGCGGTCCCGTGATCGCTTGGGGAAGTTACGGGCGAGAGCCGCGCCGCTCCGGGATGAACCGGAAGGTCACGGCTCTCGCCAGCGTAGTCAAAAGGGGATCAGGATCCCGCGGCCGAACCGATCGTCGGGGGCGTCGGCGCGTTGCCGGTGACGACCGTGCCGATCGTTTCCTTCCACACCTGGGCCCAGACGCCGTCGGCGTAGATCTTCTGGAGCCATCCGTTGACGAACGACTTCATCGCGGCGTCGCCGAACTTGAGGCCGATGCCGTACGGCTCCGTGGTAATGGGGTTCGTGTCAATCGAGAGCTTCGTGTCGGTGATGGCGTCGCCCAGTAGGATTCCCTGGTCCTGGACGTACGCGACCCCGCGGCCCTGCTCGAGAGCCTGGACGCACTTGGGATCGGTGTCGAAGGTGACGACGTTTGCGGTCGGCGCGGCGGCCTTGATGGCAGCGATTGCCGGCGTGTTGGCGCCCGCGATAACGGTCTTTCCGTCGAGCGAGGCCAGCGTAGTGAACTTCGGCTGGCCCGCAGCCGTGGCGATGACGAGACCCGAGGTGAAGTAGGGGCCGGCGAAGTCGACCTGGGTCGCGCGCTGGGTGGTGATGGTGTAGGTCTGGAAGACAACGTCCACCGTTCCGGCCCCGAGCAGAGCCTCGCGGGTCTGGGTCGCGGAGCTCACGACCTGGGACGTGTCGGGCTTGCCGGTGATGTAATAGGCCAGCAGCTTACCCATCTCGGCATCGAATCCGGTGAACTGACCGGTAGTCGGATCGATCTGCGACCAGAGCGGCGCATCCATCGATCCACCGATAATCAAGTTGCCGCGCTGCTTGATCTTGTCCATCGTCGATCCGGCCGGGATGTCACTCGCAGCAGCGACCGGTGCGTTTGCGTAGATCCCACCGGGATTGGCCGCTGTCGGCGCCGCTGTCGCTTGCCCAGTGGGCGAAGTCGGTGCCGGCGTGCTCGCCGGCGACGGGGTCGCAGATGCCGAGCAAGCTGAGAGGGATGTCGCAAGCACGGCGACGAGTGCGATAGCTCGGGGGTTCAGAGCCCCCCTGCCGAGGATGCGGCCGCGCATGGTGATTCTCATCTGTGTCTCCTACTGTCTGTTCGTCCGGCGAGACTAGTTACGAAGCACCTTCGCCAGGAAACTCCTGGCTCGCTCGCTATTCGGACTTTGGAAGAACTCCGCGGGCCGGCCCGTCTCGACGATCTCGCCGCGATCCATGAAGACGACGCGATCGGCGACTCGACGGGCGAAGCCCATTTCGTGGGAAACGATGACCATGGTCATGCCCTCGCTTGCCAGCGTGGCCATCACGTCGAGGACTTCATTGACCATCTCGGGGTCGAGGGCAGATGTCGGCTCATCGAAGAGCATGACCTTCGGGCGCATCGCCAGCGCCCGTGCGATTGCGGCGCGTTGCTGCTGACCACCTGAAAGCTGCGCCGGATACTTCTCGGCCTGGTCGGCGATCCCGACCCGATCGAGGAGTTGCCGTGCGAGTGTCTCGGCTTCAATGCGCGGCAGCCCGCGTACTTTCATTGGTGCCAGCGTGATGTTCTGGAGCACCGTCTTGTGGGGGAACAAGTTGAAGGACTGGAAGACCATCCCGACCTCGGCCCGCAGGGCGGCGAGTTCGCGTCCCTCCTCGGGGATCGGGCTCCCCTCGAATAGGATCTGGCCGGAATCGATGGTCTCAAGCCTGTTCAGACATCGACAGAGCGTCGACTTCCCGGAGCCGGATGGGCCGATGACCACGACGACTTCTCCGGGGCTAACCTCGAGACTGACGTTCCGAAGCGCGAACACCGCCCCGTAGCTCTTGGTGACGCCACGGACTTCGATCAACGGCGAGGAGTCTTCAGGCACGCTCGGCTCCCGCAGCGGGTCGCAGGATTGCTGGAATGGCGACCATTCGTCGTTCCATTGAGCACGCAGCCTGGGCGATGCCCATGGTGCGCAGCATCAAGATCGGAAGGCCCACGAGGCGTTGCGTACGATCAACCCCGTGCCTCACCGGTAGTTCCTGGAATCGGCCAGAGGCGAATCTCCTTCCATCGAGCTCGTCATCAAGGTGGGGTCGAACATGAAGTCTTGAGCCATCGCTCTTCATCACGGCTGCGATGTCTCCTCGGGTGCGGGCGACATTGGCGAGACGACATCAGGCGACTTCGGACCAGAAGCTCCGATCAGGCGGGGCGGCTTTCCGGAAGGGCCCCGCAGGCGCAGGTTCAGGCCGAGCTCGCGCTGAACAAGCAGCGCGGCCGACCCGATGATGACGATGTCGTCGGCATGCCCGAGTTCGACACTCGTGTCACTCGTGAGCGCTGGCAAAGCCACCTCCGACATCTCATCACGAACCGCGGTGAGCCAGCGTTCCCCGAACGACGGCATCGTCCCGGTGAGGACGATGTGGTGGACGTTGAGCGTTCCGATGATGCCGGCGACGGCCGCACCGAGATACCTGCCCGCCTCGAGCACGATCTTCACGACGAGCTCATCGTCCGCCTCGAAGGAAGCGACGGCTTCCTCCAGCGACGGCGGTGGGGCCCCCCGGTTCATGCCGATGCGGGCGAGCACAGCGCGCGTGCTGGCGACCGTCTGCAAGCAACCCCGCCTTCCACACTGGCAGAGAGGCCCGCCGGGAGCGACGATCGTGTGGCCGATCTCACCTGCCCCCTGGCCATCGCCCTGGTAGAGCGAGCCGTTGAGGACGAGACCCGCGCCGATGCCGCCGCTGACCTTCACGGCGACGAGGTTCGACCGACGCACCGAACCGAAGGAGTGCTCGGCAAGAGCGGCCACCTGGCTGTCGTTGATGACGTAGACGGGCAGCCCCCAGCGCGCGCCGACAATGGCGCCGAGGGGGACACCGCGCCAGTCGATGTTCACTGCCTGCACGACAGTCCCGTCTTCGGTGTTGATCAGCCCGGGCGCCCCGATCCCGATCCCAAGGACGGGCCAAGCAGACGAGCCGAGCAAACGGTCGAGCAGCTGATTGACTCGCTCGAGCGCGCGCTCCGCGTTGCTGTCGCCGGAAGGGACCTCGGCGACCTTGATCATTTCGCCGTTGAGATTGACGACCGCTCCTCGAAAGACGCGCTCGCCAAGGTCGATCCCGATCACATGACGGGCGCCCGGAGGGACCTCAAGCAGGATCGGCGTCTTGCCCCTTCGGGATGGACCAGGTCCTACCTCGCGAGTCAGTCCCCTCTTCAGGAGATCACCGACAACGTCGGATACTGTCGTTCGAGTCAGCCCGGTGAGGCGAGCGACGTGAGCTCGACTCGCGGGACCGATCTCGTAGATTGTCGAGAGAACGAGGCGCTCGTTGTGCGTCCGCGCGTCACGAACGGTCGCCTTAGGCGGTCGCCGGATCATCTTGACCCTTCAATAGTCCAGAACTTGGACAAAAGGCTACCATCCGTTGTCAAGAGACAGTGCGGCTTGCGAATGTGCGTCTTTACGATCAAAAGAGCGGGCTTTTGCGCCGTTCACAGCCAGCCTTCGGAGCGCGTCCGCTTGCCTCAAGTCCGATAGCCGGACAAATTAGGACCTCGACGAGCCCGAGCGGGCCACCATGGTCGCGGGCGTAGTTCTCGATCCCGCGTCGAGCCGGCGCACGCCTCAGACGTCTCTCAAGGAACTCTGACGTCAGGACTCGCCTCGGGCCCTCAGTCGGATGATGCCCCAGGGGGTTCCGCGCTGACTCATTGCCTCATCTGGCTCTCAAAACTCGCAGAACTGCCCGGTAGGGGGCAAGCGCAAAGGCCATCGCGAAGCTATTGGGGTGGCCGGCGCGGGAGCAGACGGTCAGCTTGGGAAGCAGACACTCTGCCAGCTGAGTTACTCCCGCTCGGCGAGTAGGCGTAGTTATAGCAGGTCGCGCGAGACGGTAGGAAGCGTGCCGACCCGACCTAAGCCCTGCGGTCCGGCGGCCGTATGCTACCCGAACGCTCACGCTTCCCGAGGTCCAAGCATTGTTCGAAACCAACCGTCGTCCGGCCATCCCGGCGCTCCTGTGACGAGGCCCACGTCCGAGGCGAGTTCGTTGGAGCCGCGCGTGTCAGGGCGCTTCTCGCGTTCGCCTCGTCGGCGACTCATGCTCATAGGGGGCGGATTCGTCGCGCTCCTCGCCTGTCTCCTGATCCTTGGGGCGGTCGCCGAGGACGTCCACAACCAGGAGGCAAATGCGCTCGACGCGCTTGCGACTCCTCTGCTCCACGGCCTATCGAACCCGATCCTCGATGCTGTCATGGGAACGCTTACGACTCTCGGCTCGACGATCGTTGTCGTTCCGCTGTTCGTCGCCGCGCTCGTGCTGCTCATTTGGCGGCGGCACCGGCGCGAGGCGCTCTTCCTGGCCGTCTCTATGGCCGGCAGCCTCGTGCTCAATCAGTCCCTCAAGCTCATCTTCCAAAGGCCGAGGCCCCAGCTCGCCTGGGCACAGGTCCAGCCGGAATACAGCTTTCCCAGCGGGCACGCAATGAACTCGATCGTCTTCTACGTCGCGGTTGCCCTGATCGTGTGGGTTCTATGGGGCCGTCGGGCGGGTCTGATCGCGACCGTCCTGGCCATCGTGCTGGCGCTCTTGATCGGGACCAGCCGGATCTACCTCGGCTACCACTACTTCACGGACGTTGTCGGCGGGCTCCTCGCCGGTGCCGCGTGGTTGATCATCGTCGCCGCTGCACTGGATGGCGGGCTCTGGCTGAGCCGCTGGCGTGACCAGGAGTCAGGACCGTGACGACAGCCTTCGTCGTCGGTCGGCGGCGCAAGGGCGGCCACGTCGGCGGCGTTGTCCGAGAGGTCCGCGCCACGCTGGAAAGGGCCGGCTGGAAGGTCGACAGTGCCGTCGTCGATCAAAAGTCCGATCTGCGCCGCTACGCACGCCGGGCGGTCAAACGCGACTGCCACGTCGTGGTGGTGGTCGGCGGCGACGGCGCCGTCAACCAGGTCGCCACTGCGCTCACCGGGACGCCGGTTGCCCTCGGCATCATTCCGACCGGGACCGGCAACCTGCTTGCGGGCAACCTCGGGATACCACGGCGTCTGGATCGGGCGATGGAGACGGTTCTCTCCGGGACGGGTCGACGCATCGATGTGGGGCAGGCGACCGTCGGAGGGAAGTCCCACAACTTCACTGTGGCCTGCGGAATCGGCTTCGACGCCGACGTCATGCGCTCGACGGGAAGGCGCTCGAAGCGACGCTGGGGCAAGCTCGCCTACTTCGTCAGCGCCATCGCGGCGAGCGGTCGCATCGGGAACATGACCCACGAGATCACCCTCGATGGGGTCACGACGGAGACCCAGGCCGCGCAGGTCATCGTCGCGAACTTCGGCCGGATGATGGCCGGTTTGTCGCCGCGTCGGCCGGTGCTGCCCGACGACGGCCTGCTCGAGGTGATAGTGGTGCGAGCGTCGGGGCCGATTCCAGCCCTGCCGGCGGCATGGGAGGCGCTCCGCCAGGCCGATCTCGGCGACTCTTCGGGCGGCCGTGCCTTCCGGGCCCAGGCACGGGAGGTCCGGATCGCCACCGCTCAACCGCGCCTGGTGGAGATCGACGGCAACGTTGTCGGCCGGACGCCGGTCGACGTGTCAATCCTGCCCGCCGCGCTCAGCGTGATCGTGCCGCCATCCTGATCCGGTGGCGACCCCCGAGCTGCCGCGATCCGCTAGGGCGTGGAGTCGGCCCAGGCCTCAGCGGCCGTGATCACCGGCGCTCCGCTCGAAACGGACTCTTCGATCGCCAGCGCCACAAGGTGGTCCTGGCAACCATCCGCCGGCGGGTACGGCGCCGGGCCCTCGTCCCGACACCGGGCCGCCATCGCCGTGAGCATCGTGCTGATCGCGATCTCCTCGTCGTTGAGGCGCAGTCCGATGTACGGGTTACGGAAGAGGATGGTGTCGCACAGGCTGATGCGGTCTGTTTCGAGACCGTCGAGACGCAGGTGGTAGCCGGTCCTCAGGCAGTACGGGCTCGTAGAGACGGGCACGTCGACATGCCGGTTCCCGGCGGGCCCTACTGGTTGCGCAGCCCGATCCTCGGCCCGGCGCCGGGTGGCAAAACCTTAGTGGGTAACTATGGTATCCGTGGCGCGACAGAGACTGAATCGTCAGATTGGCGGCGTGAAGCTGCCGGGCCTCAGGAAGGAACGCGAAATGGATAGCAGAGAATCCACGCTGGAGCGAAGACAAGGGGATCCGGGTCTCGGCGAGCAGCGGCAGGAGTCGCGCTGGCGAGGACGGCCGCGCCCGGTCCTTTGGAACGGGACTGGCTTGGAGCATGACTGCGCGGAGTACGTTCCGGTTCTCTGGGACGGGTCTTGCTTGTACTGAGCCCGGGCATAGCGGGAACTGGCACCGGCTTGGTTCATAGAGAACCAGGAAGTCGCTAAGTTCGAGGCGGCGGACCCTGGGGACGAAATAGGGGCGCGATCGGCGGCGCCGAGATTCCAGAGTCCAGACTGCCCGCCTGCTTGCCTCGATCAGCCGCAGTAGGCAAACCAAAACCGCGGATCGCGGCCAGGCTTGGCGCGGCGGATGCGGGTGGTCAGAGTGGTTCGCACTGGGAATCCTGGAGAGTCTCCATCAAAGCCAGGGCGAA
>PMJT01000234.1 GCA_003158495.1 Chloroflexota bacterium
GCCTTCGTGGCCGCCCTCGAAGGCGAGCTTTCGATGGCATACCGTCTCGCCGGCTACTTGCTCGCGGACTCGGCCGAAGCCCAGGATGCGGTCCAGGAGGCTTCCGTTCGAGCGTGGCGAGGCTGGAAGGACCTGCGCGAACGCGAGAAGTTCCACTCGTGGTTCAGCCAGATCCTCGTCAACGTGTGCCGCACGCGGCTCAGCCAGCGGAGCAAGCGGCGGACGCTCGACGTGGAAGATGTCGCTCTGGAGAGCCCGGATCCGTTCCGGGCCGCTCTTGCCCGCGATGCCGTGGGCCGCGCGCTCTCTTCGCTCAGCAACGAGCTGCGCATGGTCGTCGTGCTCCGTTACTGGGGGGAGTTGTCGCTGGCGGAGATCGCGGACCGCCTCCGCATCCCGATCGGCACGGTCAAGTCCAGACACCACGCAGCCCTCCAAGTGCTGCGCCGCCGGATCCAGCCGGTGGAAGGGGGCACTACGTGAGCGACTTCGATCTGGACGACGAATTGGATATCGAAATGGATCGGCGGCTAAAGGCGCTGGCCCGCAACACGCGAGAGCCGGCCTTGCCGGATGCGGTCGCGGACCTGCCATGGACTGTTCAACTCGCCCAACAGCGGACCAGTCCACTCAGTTTCATGCGGAGCTTCGGCGGATTCCGCCGCGCGGCGACGTCGGTCGCCAGGCTGGGCCTAACGCTGGCCGTGGCGGGTTCGTTCCTCCTGCTCGTCGGTAACATCCGCACTAGCGGGAGCGCCGCCGCAATCGTCGAGCCGCCGGGCACGCCCCGGCCCTCTGGCGCGACGGCCGCTCCTGTGCCGGAGGTCGTCGTCGTCCCAACCAGCGGCGTCGTGGACGATGTGATGGCTGGTTTCGTGGCCGGGGCGGTGTCGCGCGCCGAGTCGGACGGGGCGGCGGCGGTGGTCATCGAGCTGGATACCCTCGGCGGCAGCGAGGCGTCGATGCAGGACATCGTCAAGTCGCTCAACGCGAAGATCCCGACGATCGTCTGGGTCGGACCTGCAGGCGCCAAAGCCGCGAGCGCGGGCACCTTCATCACGCTCTCGGCCAACCTCGCCTACATGGCCCCGAGTACCAACATCGGTGCGGCCTCGCCGGTCGCCGCCGGCGGTGCCGACATTGCCGCCACGTACGGCCAGACCGAAGCCGACAAGGTCATGCAGGATGCCATCGCGGCGATCCGGAGCATCGCCGAGAATCGCCACCCAGACGCGGTGGCCTGGGCGATTACGACCGTCCAATCCGCGCAGTCGTACAGCGCCCAACAGGCGCTGAGCGCGCACGGCATCAACGGCACCGCCTCCAGCCTCGATGACGTCCTCAATCAGGCCGAGGGCCAGACGGTCACCACCTCGACTGGAACGGTCGTAGTCCACGTGAAGGGCGCGCTGATCGTCACCATCAACGAAGACGTGGTCCAGTCGTTCCTGCACACGCTGGACGACCCGAACATCGCCTTTATCCTGCTGGTGCTCGGCGTCCTCCTGATCGGCGTCGAGTTCTTCCACCCCACGCTGCTCATGGGTCTGGCAGGGGCGATGGCGCTGGCTCTTTCATTTTACGGGTCCGGCAGCCTGCCACTTAACGTCCTCGGCGTAGTCCTGGTGGTGCTCGGACTGGGGATGGTCGTCCTGGAGCCAAACGTGCCCAGCCACGGAATCCTCACGATCGGCGGCATCGCCGTGTTCGTCGTTGGGGCCGTGGCGTTCTACGGGTCGCCGGGGCCTTACTTGCCGATGGTGGCCGTGGCATGGCCGATCGTCGGCCTCACGGCGGTGGCCGCTGCAGCGTACGGGTTCATCCTTGTCGGGGCGATGCTGCGCCTGCGGCGCCAGCCGCTACCGGTCAGTTCCGGGCTGGTCGGCTACACCCAGATCGTCGGCCAGGTCGGGGAGGTACGCAGCGACCTGTCGCCGCTCGGAACGGTGTACGTCGGCCGGGAATCCTGGACTGCCAGAACTCGCGATGGCGGCATTGTCGGTCGCGACACCAGGGTTCGAGTTGTCGGGCAAGAGGGCCTGACGCTGATCGTGGAGAAGGTGGAATAGCGACCATCCGGTCGCGTCATAGTTGGTCATCTAGGGATACCGCGGGCGGCGGTACATACTGGAGGAACAGGCATGGACTCTGGCTCGGTGGCGCTCATAGCCATTATCGTCGTCGCGTTGCTGCTGGTAGGCATGATCGTGCTGGCGGTACGCATCGTCCCGCAGTGGGCCAAGCTCGTGGTCTACCGCTGGGGCCAGACCGGCCCCCAGCTCGTCAAGAACCCGGGGCTCCGGTTCCTGATCCCGTTCGCCGACAAGGGCTACCAGGTAGACCTGCGCGAGCAGTTCATAGAGGTCCCGCGGCAGACGGCAATCACCAAGGACAACGCCCCGCTCGCCGTCGACTTCCTGATCTACTGGAAGATCGTCGATCCGCTGATGAGCCAGATCAACGTCGCCAACTTCGCGGGCGCCCTCCAGGGCATTGCCGCCACCTCTCTCCGGTCAGTCATCGGCGATATTCCACTCGATGACGTCCTGTCGCAGCGAGAGAAGATCAACGAGACCCTGCGTCTTAAGCTCGACGAAGTCACTGAGCGCTGGGGCGGCAAGGTGACCACCGTCGAGATCCGCGAGATCCTGCCGCCGCCCGCGGTCCAGGAGGCGATGAACCGCCAGCTTTCGGCCGAGAGGACCCGTCGCGCGGTCATCACCGAGTCTGAAGGCACGCGCCAGGCGACGATCAACGTCGCCGAAGGCGACAAGCAGTCAGCGATCCTTCGCGCCGAGGGCGATCGGCAGGCTGCCATCCTGCGCGCGCAGGGCTTCAGCAACGCCCTCAAGACCATCTTCGAGGCAGCCCAGGGCATCGACCAGAAGACCATGGCCCTGCAGTATCTCGATGCGCTGAAGGCGCTCGGCGCTGGGCCAGCCACCAAGTTCGTGATCCCGATGGAGTTCACCCAACTGATCGGCCCTATCGGCGCAATGGTCAAGAGCGGCATGAAGGGTCCCGACGAGAAGGCCTAGATCCAACGTCCCAACGCGGAGATCCCCGGTTAACATCGAGTACGTGCGGCCTCGACCTCCACTCTGGAGCCAGTGGCGCGCACGGCCGATGCCATCTCGGTAAAGGGCTGCCATAATCAGGGGGTCGGTCTCCAGTTAGTTCGCGTCAATGGGGGGCGCCCGCGCGCCGCCTGTAATTCGGAAGCGGCGGAATCCGCACAATCAGGGTGGAGCGATGGCAGTCAGGATCCTCGTCATCGATGCCGACCCGACAGTCCAGCGTGCTCTAGGTCACGCGCTGTCCCAGGGCGGCTATGAGGTGCTTTCCTCCAGCGACGGTCCCGAGGCGTTGAAGATCGCCCGCTCGGACAAGCCCGCGCTTGTGCTGGTAGCGGCGAACCTTCCGGGTGTCGACGGCTTCACGGTGGTGTCGCGGCTGCGCATCGAGGATGGCCCGTCGACCCACACGCCGGTCATCATCCTGCTGGCCGAGAACGAGGCCGACGCCCGCGGCAAGGCCCTCCGAAGCGGTGCGGACGACTATCTGATCAAGCCGTTCCACCCGGCTGAATTGATGGCCCGTATGCGCAGCCTGCTGGCGCGCTACAAGCCGGACGAGCCGTTCAATCCGCCCACGCCCACCCGTCCGTCGTCGTCGACCCGCGTGATCCCGGCCGCCCCGGTGGCTCCCAGGAAGAAGGAACCGGCCCGGGTCCTTCTCTTCTACGGGGCCAAAGGGGGAGTCGGCACGACCACCCTCGCGATCAACACCGCGATCGCGCTCCACAAAGAGCTCGACCGGCGGGTCTGCCTGGTGGACGCGAACCTGCAGTTCGGCGACCATCGCGTTTTCCTGGACATGGGCCTCGACCGCATGAGCATCGTGGATCTGGCGTCGAATCCCTCGATAGACATCGACCTGATCAAGCAGATCCTCGTTCGGCACGCGACCGGCATCGACTTGTTGCTTGCCCCTCCCTCGCCCGAGACGGCCGAACTGGTCATGCACGACCATCTCCCGAACATCATCGCCCAGATGGCCAACGATTTCGACTACATCGTCGTCGACATAGACAANNCTCGTCCTGGAGACGATCGGCCATCTCGGCTACACGGATGAGAAAGTCAAGCTCATCCTCAACCGCTCGAATGCCTTCACGGGCATCAACGTCAAGAACGCCGAGAGCGCCCTCAAGCGCCGGATCGACTACCAGATCATCAACGAGTACCGATCTGCCATCAGCGCGCTGAACAGCGGTGCACCGTTCATGGTCGGCAAGTCGGACTCGCCGCTCGGAAAGTGCCTCATGGACTTCGTGAAGTCCGTGGACAAGGAAGCGGAAACCGAGGCTCGCGGCCGGTAGGTGCGGGAGTGGCACCGCGAAGTAGCGCCACTGGATGGTGCGCGGCCCCTGGCCGCCAGATCGCCAGCGATAAGCCGGAGTTGAGCGGCGACGAGTAGTTTCGGCGCGTGCTTGCTTCGCTTCTCTCGGCGACCCTCCACGGCCTGGACGGCTGGCCCATCCGCGTCGAGGTAGACGTGGCGCCGGGACTGCCGGGTTTCACGCTCGTGGGCCTCGCAGACACCGCCCTTCAGGAGGCGCGGGAACGCGTCCGCGGCGCGATCCGCAACAGCGGATATGAGTACCCGCCCCGGCGCATCACTGTCAATCTCGCGCCGGCGGAATTGCGCAAGAGCGGCGCGTCGCTGGACCTCGCGATTGCCCTCGGGGTTCTCGTCGGGTCGGAGCAGGTTGCGGCCAACGGCCGGTGGGCCGTTCTCGGCGAACTCTCGCTGGGTGGCGAACTGCGGGCGGTGCCGGGGCTGCTGCCGATGGTCTCGGCACTGGCACGGCGCCGAGTTGGGCGGGTCGTCGTGCCGCTCGATGGTCTGGCGGAAGCGAGGCTGGCCCGACGGATCCTCTCCGGTGGGATCGAGGTGGTGGGCGCGGCCACTCTCGCGGAGGCGGCAACAGTCCTGCGAGAGAGCCGGCGGGGTCGCGCGCGAGGAATGCCGCCGCGCGTGGAGCTTGCCTCTGATAGTGCCGGCTTCGCCGGAGTTTCAACGGCCTCGGACCAGGCGATCAACGCTCCCGCCACGGAATCGTGCCCGGACCTGGCCGAGGTCCGCGGCCAACTGGAGGCTCGCCGAGCAATGGAACTGGCGCTCGCCGGTGGACACTGCATCGTCATGATCGGCCCACCCGGCTCGGGCAAGACCCTCCTGGCGCGAACAGTCCCGGGGATGTTGCCTCCGCTTGACGACGACGAAGCGCGAGTGGCGACGATCATCGCCTCGGTATCCGCGGCCGGACCACTCGTCGAGCTCGTGCGGACGCGGCCGTTTCGAGNNACAACGGGGTCCTGTTCCTGGACGAATTGCCGGAGTTCGATCGGGCGACTCTGGAGGCGTTGCGCCAGCCGCTGGAGGACGGGCAGGTCGCGATCTCACGCGTCGGCCGCGCCGCGGTCTTCCCGTCGCGGTTCCAGCTTATCGCGGCAATGAATCCGTGCCCGTGCGGATTT
>PMJT01000143.1 GCA_003158495.1 Chloroflexota bacterium
CGAACATCGCCGGCGTCGGAGTCGGTGGCGGGACAGGTGGCGGCGTCGGGACAGGAGTCGGCGGCGGGATGGCAGTAGGCGTGGGCGTCGGCGTTCGAACCGGGGTGGGCGTAGGCGTTGCCGTTGCCGTTGCCGTTGCCGTCGGGCGAGCCGTTGGAGTCGGCATGCTCGTGGGGGCCGGCGTCCTGATTGGCGTTGGGCTCGGGGCCGCGGTCATCGTCGGAGCGGGGGTCGGTGTTCCGGGCTTCGCCGTGGGCCGGCGAGTAGCGCCGGGCGGCAGCGGGTCGTCGCCTATGACCATCCCGGACGGGGCGGCGGTCGGGTCGTCCGTCGGCGCGGCCGTCGGCGCGGCCGTGGCACTGCCGTCGGACGAGCGGCTCGGGTCGATCGCTGCGAGCGGCGCCGACCCATCGGGGCTGGCCGTCGCGGCCAGTTTCGGGGTCGCCGGCAGGAAAGCCGCGGCGCCTGCCATCCCCGAGGCGGCAAGGATCAGCGTGAGGCCTGCCAGCATCGCGACGGTTCGACGTCGCTGTGAGCCGTGTCCGGCGAGCGCAGTCGGCACGGGGTCGGCCGCGACCGCGGTGTCTGGGCCGGGCAGGACGATGTAGGCCGCAGAGTTCGCCGTAGTTGCCGTGTGGCCCAGCGCTTCTCCGGACGGAACCACGGCAGCGATGAGACCGCCGATGGCTCCGAACTTGCGGCGCTTTCGCCGTGCCTCGGCCTCGCGCACGATTCCCTCGTTGGAGAAGAGCGGTGGTGGCGGCACATCGGCGGCGGGGTCGTGATCGGCTCGAGTGATGCCGGGTACGTCCGGCACTTCGGTGTCGGAGTCGCCGTACCTCGTGTACTTGCGGTAGGGACTCGTCGGTGGGGCCGATGCCGGGAATGGGCTCGCCGCAAGCGCTGCCGGCGCCCCGGTCTGCGCTGCGGCATCGATGGCCGGTGCCGACAGGGCTGCGCCATCGGTCGGCTCCGCCGCCGCCGCGATCGGCTCGGCCGGGCCGGTATCGGATTCGACATGTTCGGCTCGAATGATGTGCGGCGAGTACCTGGCGGGCGCGCGGCGATAGTTCTCGACCGTGACCGGATGCGCCTTCATCGTGACCCGCGCCGCATACGACGGATCGCCGACCGCCGCACGCTCGGCGCCAGTCCTGGCATCAGGGTCGAGTCCGTGGCCGCGGGCGGCGGCCGTGGCGGCGATGGCCGCGCTGAATGCCGAGGCGGCGGCGAGGGCCGCTGCCCGTGTCTGGGTGTAGTCGTTGCTCGGGGTCGCATCCGCGTCGGCGGTCGTTGCCGCCGCGATTGGCTCGGCCAGATCGGCGGCCTGCATCTCGATCGGACCGGGTTCGGCCTGCTGCTGGGCGGCTGCGACGGGATCGGCGGCGGAGAGTTCGGCCGAATCGGTTGGTCCGGTCTGAAGCCCAGGGGCAATGGGCGCTGTATTCACTCCAGGAACTACCAGGCCGGCAGTTGCCGGGCTCGAACCCGACACTGCGGCTCCGGCCGCTGCAGCTGCGGCGGCGACGCGACGCGAGGCCGCGCCACCGGACAAGCCACCGAGCCCGGTCGGCTGCCTGCCGGGCCGTCGGGCGGAGACGGTCGCGTTCGGACGGATCTCGGCAGACTCGACGATTAGCGAGCCCTCCAGCTGATCCTGCGAACTGTCCGGAGATGGCTCGACCGGGCGGGAGGGAAGCCGCATCCGGTCGTTGGGCCTGCCTGGCATGTACCTACCTCTGGGTATCTGAAGGCAGGTCCAGTGTCGCTCGGGGCCCCGAGCCCGCAATGGGAGGATGGTCATGAGCCAGGCCGCGGTTCGTCGGGGCCGGATGACGGAACCTGCCGTACGAGCGCGGACTGATAGGTGAATCGACCTAAAAGGCGCGGTACATGCGCTCGCACGGACCGGTGGCCGCCGACTCCGCGTGGCCTGAGGCGCGGCCCGGCCCGGACCGGCCCCGCCGGCCCCGGTTGGCTGCACTTCCACTACGCTGATCGCGTCCGTATCCGGATCTTCGGTCGCCGGAAGGGTCCCTATCACCTGGAGGTGTGCCTGATGAAGCTCGACGGCGCCGTCGTCATCGTGACCGGGGCGTCCTCCGGGATCGGTGCGGCGACCGCGCGCCTTGCCTCCGCTCGCGGCGCGAAGGTCGTCCTGGCCGCGCGCCGGCTGGACAGGATCGCCGAGCTGGCCGGCCAGCTGCCAAACGCCTTCCCCGTTCAGACGGACCTTCGAGACCCCGACCAGATCCGAAGGCTCGTCGATTCGGCCGTGGTGCGATTCGGTCACGTCGACGTCCTGGTCAACAACGCCGGCCAGGGCCTCCACGTTCCGCTCGAGCATGTGCGGCTGGAAGACCTGCGGGCGGTGACTGAGCTCAACTTCTACGCCCCGCTGCTGGCGATGCAAGCTGTGATCCCGGTCATGCGCAAGCAGGGCGGCGGTGCGATCGTCAACGTCAGCTCGATGACATCGCGGATGGTTCTGCCCGGCGTGGGCGGCTACTCCGCCACCAAGTCCGGGCTGAACATGCTCTCCGCTGTGGCCCGCCGCGAGCTGGCCGGCGACGGCATCGCTGTCTCCACCGTGTACCCGTCCGTCACCGCGACCGAGTTCCACCAGTCGCTGGCCGCGGGGGCGCGCGTCGGTGGCGGATGGTCGGGCCCGCCGCCGCACTCCGCGGAGAAGGTCGCCGAAGCCATCCTGGCCCTGATCGAATCAGGCGACGAAGAGACTCAGCTGACGCAGGATTGGGGCGGTGTGCCGGGTCGAGGCAGCCAGGCCGATCGATAGGGCCGCGCTGGGCGCTTTGCCTGAGGCGGCGCGGGAACCGGCCCGAGGGTCCGGCGGGAATCCGTACAAGGAGTCAATGGCATGGACGATCTGATCCGACACGGGGTAGAGGCGCGCAAAGACTGGAACTCGTACCACACCGCGGCCGCCGAGCCATTTCCGAGGTACCACAACCGCCCGGATTGCGAAGACGGGTCGGTGATGCCGGACAAGGACATCAGGGCGGGCACGGATGGCCGCGCGCTCTGCGACAAGTGCAGGCAGGCGCAGCGCCAGTCCAGCTAGGGTCGGAGACGGCCTTGCCGGAGGCCGAACGGGTCGGGGCCGCCGCGCCGCGTAACTATCGACGCCACCGCGTCGACTACGGCCGGCAACGCAGCTTCCACGGCGGGCGACAGCCTGTCGCCGATTTCCAGCGTCTCCGCCCCGGCGCTGACCACGTAAACGGCCGGCGAGGCGCCCCACAGTTCGCGTGCCAGCGCCATCAACTCGGCCGGGGCGACATGGTGCGACGATGGACCGGCCGAGCCGGCGGAGTCGGTCGCGGCCTCGGAGCCGCCTGCCTCGGAGCCGCCCGCGTCGACTCGACGGAGCGAGACCACGCCCGGCTCATCTACGACGTTGACGTCGACCAGGATTACCAGCGACGCGTCCTTGATGTCCGCGGCGAGGTCTGGCGTCAGCTGGTGGCGCCAGATCACCGTGGCGCCACCGAGTCGCGGATCGGCGGCGAGCAACTCGGAAACGTGCCAACCCAGGGCGTCGTCGCCGCGGAGCGGGTTGCCATAACAAACGACCAGGGCGCCGGACGCGGCCTCTGCCGGCCCGGGCCGCGCGGCCTCGGGCGAGCCGGCGTCGCCGCCGGCCGCCGCGCCTATGAGCGGATCGTCACCGGGCAAGGTCGCTCAGCACGGTCCCGTCGGGGCCGAGGAGCTGGATCCGCAGCGCCATCTCGCCGAGGGCGTGCGTGGAGCAGCTCAGGCACGGGTCGTAGCAGCGGATGACCGCTTCTACCCGGTTGAGCATCGGCTCCTCCAGCCTGTCGCCCTTGATGTGATGGCGCGCCACCTGGAGGACCGCCCGGTTCATGGCCATGTTGTTGTGGCCGGTGGCGATGACCAGGTTGGCCCACTGCACGATGCCGTTCTCATCCACCTTGTAGTGGTGCATGAGCGTGCCGCGGGGCGCCTCCGAGACGCCGATGCCCTCGAGCCGGTTGACCTCGGCGCGCGAGCGGACGTGCTTGGAGAGAATGTCCGGCCCGCGCAGAATCTCCTCGATCTTCTCGATGCTGTGCAGAGTGTCTATGAGACGGGCGTAGTGGTAGTGGAACGAGGAGCCGGCCACTCGCCCGACGCGCCAGCGGAACTTCTCGAGTTCCTCGTCCGCACGCGGAGTGCCCATTCGATCCGCAATGTTGACGCGGGCCAGCGGTCCGACACGGTAGATGCCGTCCGGATAGCCCATCGCCTTCCAGTACGTCGACTTGAGGTAGGACCAAGGCTCGACGGCCTCGCCGATGTAGTCGTTGAAGTTGTGCGGATCGACCTTGTCGGCCAGGAACTTGCCGTCGGCATCGATGACTCGCAGCCAGCCGTCATAGTGGTCTACGTTGCCATGGCGGTCGACGAGGCCCATGAAGGCGGTCCGGAAGTTGCCGAAGGTGGCGGCCTCTTCCTCCCAGCGCATCATGTCCGTCTTGTACCAGGCGATGGCCCGTTCAACGGCCGCGATGGCGTCCGGTACACCGCCCAGGATTCGGTCGCGGACTTCCGCGGTGAGTGGTTCGGCCATGCCGCCCGGCACGATGCCGGTGGGGTGGATCCGCTTGCCGCCGATCCACTCGATGATCTGCTGGCCCCACTTGCGCAGGGCGATGCCGTCCTTCGCCAGGGCCGGGTTCTCGCGAGCCATGGCGATGACGTTGCGCTTGGCCGGGTCCGCATCGAAGCCGAACAGAAGATCCGGCGCCGAGAGATGGAAGAACGACAGCGCGTTCGACTGGACTATCTGGCCCAGGTTGATGACGCGTCGCAGGTCCTTGCCGGTTGGCGGCGGCTCGACCGCGAGAATGTCGTCCACTGCCTTGGCTGAGGCGATGAGGTGGCTGACGGGGCAGATGCCGCAGATGCGGGCCATGATGGCCGGCATCTCGTGGACGGGGCGGCCCTGCGTGATCCGCTCGAAGCCACGGAACTGGGTGACGTGGAAATGAGCGTCGACGACCTCGCCCCGGTCGTCCAGCTGGATGGTGATCTTGGAGTGGCCTTCGATCCTGGTGACCGGATCGATGACGATTTCGCGGCTCATGTGTGCTCCCGTCATCGCCCGAACCGGGCCCCTGCGACGTCTGGAACGCGGCCGGACAGCAGGTCATCGAGCAGGCAATAGATGAGGTCGGCCGACGGCGGGCAGCCGGGCAGGAAGACGTCGACGGTCACGACGCGGTGGACGGGCCGCGCGGTGGGCAGCAGCTTCGGCACGATGCGCGACGGCAACTGGGCGTTCAGCGTGGCGTTCTCGATGTACGAGCGATCCAGCAGAGGCTGAACCCCGATCGGGTTGCGCATGCCGGGAACGTTCGAGGTCACGGCGCAGTCGCCGAAGGCAATCAGCGTTTTGGTCCTGGCGCGGACCATCTTGATCTTGTGGAGGTCCTCTTCGCTCGAGACCGCGCCTTCGACCAGGCAGACATCGACGTTCTCGGGATACTCCTTGAAGTCGACCAGCGGGCTGTAGACCAGATCCGCTCGTTCGAAGATATCCAGCAAACGCTCGTCAAGGTCGATCAGCGACATGTGGCAGCCGGAGCAGCCATCGAGCCAGACTGTTGCGACTCGCGGCTTGGTCACAGCCCACGCTCCTCTTGAACGGTCTTGAGCCACGGCAGGAAGGGCCGTTCATGCTTACTGCCCGACGCTACCGCGCGACCTTTCTCGAAGAGAGCGCCGGTGGGACAGACCTGGACGCACTTGCCGCAGCTGGTGCAGGTGCTCGACTCGCCCCACGGAATGCCCATGTCCGTCTGGACCCGGGTCTCGAGGCCGCGGTGCATGACGTCCCATGTATGGGCGCCTTCGATCTCGTCGCAGACCCGGACGCAGCGCAGGCACAGGATGCAGCGGTTGTGATCTATCGCGAAGAGCCGATGGCTGGCGTCTATGTCCACCTTGGGGTTGATGCGGGGCAGATCGAAGTGGGTCACGCCCAGGTCCGCTGCCATTTGCTGCAGCTCGCAGTGGTTGTTGGCGACGCAGACAGCGCAGACGTGGTTGCGCTCGACGAAGAGCATCTCGGTGATGGCCTGGCGGTACTCGAGCAGGCGCTCGGAGTGGGCGACGACCTCCATTCCCTCGGTAATCCTGGTCATGCATGCGGCGACGAGCTTCGGCGAACCGCCGATCTCGACCATGCACAGGCGGCACGCGCCGCGGTCGTGGATGCCTTCTAGATGGCAGAGGCCCGGGATGTCTATCCCGTTCTCCTCCGCGACCTCCATCACGGTCTGGCCTTCCGTACCGGCAACGTCCTTGCCGTCGATACGGAAGGTGAAGACGGTGCTCATGACTTCACCTCCGCCGGGGTAATCGTGCAGACGCCGGCGGGACAGACCTTGTCGACGATGTGAGCGATGTATTCGTCCCGGAAATAGCGCAGCGTGCTG
>PMJT01000009.1 GCA_003158495.1 Chloroflexota bacterium
CAGGTCGTGTCGAGAGTGAAAGCGAATGCCCAGACGGAGAAGCGGGCTTACTTCTTCGCTGCGTATTCCTCCGGATGGTCGTGGCGATCCTTGTCGGCCGTCTTGGCGATCATGGCCAGGGTCGCCTCAACGGTCATGCGGTTGGCATCCGCAGCCCGTTTGACGTTTTCGTAGGTGATGTTCACGTCCGGCTTACCCATGTCGTTGTGGGCGGCCATGCAGCCGCAGTTGAGGCACATCGTTTCTTCTCCTGACTGTCGGCCCGCGCCGTCGCACGGGACCCTAACACGAGCGGTTCCAGCCTCGGCTAAGTCCGGCCGCCATCCCGGCTGAGCCGATTATCTGCCTCTCAGCTCGGGCCGTACGTGTCGGAGGGCGACGGTGCTCATCACGCAACGCCTATCTGTCTGCTTCGGCGCGGCGGAGCGGCGCCTCGACAGGCGAAAGTCACGCCTCGCAGGTAGTCTCGATCCGGCAATCCATACCAGGTGGAGACATGACCACGCCCTACACCTTCTTTGCCGATCTGGCCACAGAAGCTCCTGTCCCTGCTCGAGGCATCCTCAGCCAGACGCTGTCGAACGACGGCGATATCGAGTTCCTGCTCTTCGCCTTCGCCGCGGGCGAGCAGCTCTCGGAGCACACGTCGGCTCGCCCGGCGATCATCCATATCCTCGAAGGCGAGGGCGAGCTGACTGTCGGTGGTGACGTCTATCCCGCCCGGCGGGGGACGTGGCTACGCATGGGGCCCGATGTGAAGCACAGCCTGGTTGCACGTACGCCGATGCAGATGGCTCTTTACCTGCTCCCGCGCCAGTAGTGAGTCACGATCCCGCGATCGTGTCGTTAGCTGGAGCGTCGACGGAGCCCGACAGACCGGATTCACGCCGCTTATTATCTTTCCAACGGCGCAAGCAGCGCCCGATCGCGATGAGGACGGGGGCTCGCAATGAAGTCGGCGTGGTTGCGTTGCATCGGCGCTTTCGTCGTCTGCGGCGCGCTGGCCGCGTGCAGAGCCACGAGCTCCACGCTGACCCCGCCCCCTCTGTCCAGCGGATCTGTTTCGCTGGCCCCCGATGTCCCTGGCTTCCCAGTGCCAGCCGGCTCGGTCCTCGTCAACGTCCAGATCGATGGCTCGGGGACGACCGCATACCGAATCGCAACCTGGCAGAGCGGCTCGGGCTATGACGCGACGATCTCCTTCTACAAGAGCCTGTCCGATTCACGGTGGAAAGGCAGAGGGTCATCAATTACGTCGCCCGATGCCGCCGATTATTCCTTCTCAGACGCCGCCGGGGTATTCGCCAGCTGCCAGATGGAGATATCGCGGACCAATCCTGTGAAGATCAATACCCGTTTCCTGCCACCGGGCGGCGTGCCTGCTCATAGTTACGCGCCGGGCCCAACCATCGCCTTCGGCTCCTTGCCGGCCCAGACAACTCTGCCCGAGGGCTTCCCAGCTGCACTCGTTCCGTCTGGGGCCACGCTCGCTGATGCCTCCTCCGTCGGGTCGACCTACTACGCGATCTTCAGCAGCTCGATTGCATCGGCCGTGTACCAGAGCCAGATAGCGGCGGTTGCGACGGTCATGAACACGGCGACCCAAGCCGGCACGACAGTCATCGATTTCACCTACGACGGCCATCCCGGCCAGGTAGTTGTTGATCCGACGTCCCGACAGATCTACATCGAGGTGACCAAGTGAAACGCCGCGCTCTGCTGCTGGCCTGTGCGTTCCTGATTGGGATCGCTTCTCCGGCAGGCGTCCGTGGCGCAGAGACATGGAGCCTCACCAAGAGTTCCGATCTCGTAACCGCGACGGTCACCGGCTCCCCGTCGAGCGGTACCCTCGAGCTCGGCAACAACGTGACCATCAAGCCCTGGGGCAGCCAAGCGTTTGGCGACATACTCAGCGCCCTCGGCTTCGGCGGCGGCTACAGCCAAGAAGCGATCTGGACCGGCGGGTCGGGCGTGGTGGTCAAGTGCCCGGAGGAGTTGGGGGTCGACATCCCCATGACCTGCGTCCCCGATCCCGACGGCCGCGGGGGCGGCAGGGTGACAATACCCAACGGGCTCAGCGCGGTGCTCGATGTCTCCGCCATCGCGTCGGGGGGCTCCGCCACCTTCCAGGTTGCCCCCACCGACGATAGCTTCGAGTACGACCTCGCCGTGGCCGGTATCGGCTTGGCTTTGGAGGTGTTACCCGTCCCTGGCCTCGGGCTCGCGACCAAGGTCGCCGAGCTGGCGATGAGGCTGGCACGTGACGATGCCGTCTGCGCAGCAGCGATCAAACGTGGGGACAGGGAAGCCGCGGCAGCCGATCTGAATGCCTTCAGTATGGAGGCCTTGAAGTCAATCAACGATCTCCATGCTGAGTGGGGTTTCGCCGGCCTTGACGCGATCCCGGCCTGGATGGGGATCAAGCTCGGCCTGTACGTCTCCCAGGTGGTCGACGACCTGATAAACCTCAACTCGAAGCTGGACAGCGGCAGCTACGCCACGACGGTGACGCTGAACTATGGACCGTCGAACTCCTCTCCGTCGCCGACTCCGACCCCGACGCTGGCTCCCGCCCTTTCCGGCTCCTGGGTCAGCCCAGCCGATGGCGCCAACGTCACGACCGCAACCCTCGCTCTGTCGGCATTACCGACGGCCTCGCTCACGGACGTCAAGCTCACAAAGGTCGTCTATAACGTAGCGTGGGGCATGGCCGCTCCCAAGATAGCCTGCACGGCGACCAAGGCAGGCAAGGACGGCACGTGGTCGTGCACGGGGAACCTGTTCACTCTCGGAGCTCCCCTGGGCCCGCTGGTCCTGGGCTTCGATGTCTTTGATGACGCTGGCGACGTTGCCCACTCGCCGGACGGCACGCGCACCGTGACTCTGGCGGCTCCGCCACCGGCCCCAACGCACGTCGCAGCTGACATCCCGTGCCTGACCACCTACTCGTGCCCCGATGACCACTTCCCGGTCAAAGTGACGTGGTCCGCGCCGGCGGGCCCGGTGAGCGGCTATCACATCTACTACATCGCGGGCTACATCGACTACTGCAACGGAATGGCATGGAAGACGACCGGCGCTCCCCAACTTGTCGCGACGGTGGGGGCAGGCGTGCGAACATGGACCGCCAGCCTAGCTTTCGATCTACAAGCGGCCAAGTACTCCGTCGCTGCGTACAACGGTGCGGGATCTTCGCCTGCCGCTGTCTCCGGTCCGGTGACGGTGGTGGACGAAGTCCTGTGCGGGCCATAGCGTCATCTGCCGCTATGGGGGAGCTAGCAAGCTGGTCCGGGCCGCGATTGTGGTCGATGACGCGTTGTCTCCCCATGGCACTGCT
>PMJT01000021.1 GCA_003158495.1 Chloroflexota bacterium
CAGGGGCCAGACCGACGGAAGGAGATCCAAATGCCGGAACGCGGCAAGAAGTACCAGGAAGCAGCCAAGCTCGTCGATCGGGCAAAGCTCTACTCGCCGGCTGAAGGCGCCGAGCTGGCCAAGAAGACCAGCTACGTCGGATTCAACGCCAGCGTCGAGGCCCACCTCCGCCTCGGAGTCGACCCCCGCCACGCCGACCAGATGGTCCGCGGCACGGTCGTGCTTCCCCACGGTACCGGCAAGATCGTCCGCGTGGTCGTCTTCGCCCAGGGCGAGAAGGCCCTCGAGGCGCTTCGTGCCGGAGCAGACGAAGTCGGCGCCGATGATCTCGTCAAGAAGATCGAGGCTGGCTGGACGGACTTCGACGTGGCCCTCGCCGCGCCGGACGTCATGGGCATGGTCGGCAAGCTCGGCCGCATCCTGGGCCGCAAGGGCCTCATGCCGAACCCGAAGTCCGGGACGATCACCTTCGACCTCGAGCGGGCCATCAAGGAAGTCAAGGCCGGCCGCGTCGAGTTCAAGGTGGACAAGGGCGGCATCATCCACGTGCCGTTCGGCAAGGTCGGCTTCGAGTCGCAGCAGCTCGTGGAGAACCTCGCGACTCTGCTCGATGCCATCAACCGTGCCCGCCCGAGCGGGGCTAAGGGCCAGTATCTGCGCACGCTGACGATCGTGCCGACCATGGGCCCAGGCATCCGGATCGACATCCCGGCCGTCCTCGCGGTCGCCGCCGCGTCGTAACGCGGCCCACTAGATAAGGCCGACCCGCCGAGAGGCGAGAGAGCCCCGGCGTCGAGTCGCCGCCAGACGGCTCGCGCCCCCGAATCGAATAAGACGGACCGCCAGAGACAGCATGGGCCCGAAGGGCTCAATCGTCCGGCGCCCGAGCGTTGACCGGGTGGCTCGCCACCCAGGGAGCGGCGGGGCAGGTACTCCGAATGGAGAACTTGCTCCAGCAGGTTCTCCCAAGGTCATACGCTCAAGGCGTTTGACCCCATGCCGAGGCAGGGAACCAAGCCTCCATCCGCGTGGGTGGGCGCGCCCCTGTCGGCCAAGCCGTCAGGGGCGTCGTGTTCTGGTCGGGCTCAGCCCGCTCAGCACAGGCGGCACGCCGCAATAGCCGCTACGAGAAACCGCAGGTTTCTCGTGAAGCGAATGCGGCCGCAGCCGCATTCGCTCCCCGCCGCGCGCCGGCTGCGTGCATACCTAATCGGGAGCCGAGAATCCGACGCTCCGCCGAGGCCAGACCGAGGCGCCGACGAGCACCGCAGCGAGCGTACCTGAAGGTGCGTGAGCGAGGCGCGGAGCCAGACCTGGTCTGGCTTTGGAGGCAGCGAAGGTATGGACCGGCCGAACGTCGGCCATCGACTCCGGGAGGTAACCAATGCCTACAGAGGCCAAGCGAGCGACCATCGCAGAACTGACCGAGGAAACCCGGTCCAGTTCGGCCATGATCGTCTCCGAATACCGCGGCNNAGCAGAACGTCACGTACCACGTCGTCAAGAACCGGCTGATGAAGATCGCCGCGCACGACGCCGGGCAGGACGCGGTCGGCGCCCTGCTCCAGGGTCCCACCGCGGTTGCCTTCATCAAGGGTGACGAGGGAGTCTCCGCCAAGGCGGTCCTCGACGCATTCCGGCCGTACCGCCTGATCAAGGTGACCGGTGCGGTCATCGGCGATCAGGTCGTCAACGCGGACGGCGTCGTCCGACTCTCGCAGCTCCCTTCACGAGACGTTCTTCGAGCCCAGGTCGCCGGCGCGATCGCAGCGCCGATGGCCACCGTGGCCGGCCTTTTCGATGCCCCTCTGCGGGACATCGCCGGCCTGGTCCAGGCCCTCGCCGACAAAGGCGCCGAGCAAGGCGCATAGGCGCTCAACTGAGACCCACAGTCCGGGCCGTGGCTCGGGCAATAAGGAGTGACATTCAAATGGCAAAGCTGACCCAGGCCGAGCTTCTCGACGCCTTCGCATCGATGACCGTTCTCGAGCTATCCGACTTCAAGAAGGCCTTCGAGGACAAGTTCGGCGTAACCGCCGCCGCCCCGGTCGCCATGATGGCCGCCGGTAGTGGCGCCGCCGCGCCGGCCGCCGCCGTCGAGGTCGAGGAGCAGACCGAGTTCACCGCGATCCTTACGGAAATCGGCCCGAACAAGATCNNAAGGAAGGCGTGAACAAGGACGAAGCCAACAAGATCAAGGCTGCCCTCGAAGAGCAGGGCGCAAAGGTAGAGATCAAGTAGTTCCGTCGCCTGTTACAGTGGGGCGGCGCGAGCCGCCCCACACCGCCCAAACGCGCGGCATCGGCTTTGCGCCTGGGGGTTCTCTTGACGCGCCCATTTGACAACCGTGCAAAGCGCGGTATCCTACTCCTTCTGTGAGCGCGGCCCTTCCCTTTCTCCTCCGTCAAGGAGCGGTTCATGCTGTCTGTCGCTGAGTCCCCTCGCGCGTCCGCCAACTCCCTTCGAGTTCGCTACGCGCGGATCCCCGAAGTTCTCGAGATCCCGAACCTGATCGAGCTTCAGCTCAAATCGTTCGACTGGTTCGTAGAGAACGGCCTCCGGGAGCTGTTCGACGAGATCAGCCCGATCAAGGACTTCACCGGCAAGGTGATGGAGCTCCATTTCCTGGACTACGAGTTCGGCGCGCCCAAGTATTCCGAGCTCGAGTGCCGCACGAAGGACCTCACCTTCAGTCGGCCCCTCTACGTGAACGTCGAACTCCTGATCAAGGAGACGGGCGAGATCCAGCGCCAGCGCGTCTACATGGGCGACTTCCCGTTCATGACGGATCAGGGCACGTTCATCATCAACGGCGCCGAGCGGGTCGTCGTCTCGCAGCTCGTTCGCTCGCCGGGTGTGTACTACAGCGCGCTCGAAGACCCCACGAGCGGCCGGACGCTCTTCTCGGCCAAGGTCATCCCGAACCGCGGCGCCTGGCTCGAGTTCGAGACCAGCAACAAGGACCTGCTCTCGGTCNNGACGACTCTCCTGCGCGCCGTCGGCTACGAGACGAACGACGAGATCGCCGGCCTGTTCGCCACCGTCGACAGCGACCCTGAGCATCAGTACATCGCTTCGACGCTGGACAAGGACCTGACCAAGACCCAGCAGGACGCGCTGATCGAGGTCTACAAGAAGCTGCGCCCGGGTGACCCGCCCACCGGCGACAACGCCNNGAGAGCCTCTTCTTCAACTTTCGCCGCTACGACCTCGGTCGAGTCGGCCGGTACAAGTTCAACAAGAAGCTGAGCCCGGTCGTCGAGCGGATGGGCATCGAGCTGGATCGAGAGCAGCGGATCATCACCCGTGAGGACATCGCGGCCATCGTCGGCCACCTCATCGAGCTGAACCGCGGCCTCGGCATCGCGGATGACATCGACCACCTCGGCAACCGCCGCATCCGCGCCAACGGCGAGCTGATCCAGAACGCCTTCCGCGTCGGCCTGCTCCGCATGGAGCGCGTCGTCCGCGAGCGCATGACCATCCAGGAGATCGACAAGGCCACTCCGAACGCCCTCATCAACATCCGCCCGGTCGTGGCGGCAATGAAGGAGTTCTTCGGCGGCAGCCAGCTGAGCCAGTTCATGGACCAGACCAACCCTTTGGCCGAGCTGACCAGTAAGCGCCGGCTCTCGGCCCTGGGCCCCGGCGGCCTCTCCCGGGAGCG
>PMJT01000109.1:0-8464 GCA_003158495.1 Chloroflexota bacterium
GCGCATTTCCGGCTGGCGGGAGAGCTGCGAGAGGGCGATAACGGGTACCTTCAACTCACGGGCGAGGCCTTTGAGACCGCGGCTGATCTCCGAAACCTCCTGGACGCGGTTGGAGTCGCGGCTCTGGGTGGTGGCCTGCATGAGCTGGAGGTAGTCCACGATCAGAAGGTCCAGCCCGTGCTCGGCCTGGAGGCGGCGGGCCTTCGTCCGCAACTCCATGGTGCTGATGTTCGGCGTGTCGTCTATGTAGATAGGGGCGTCCGAAAGGGCTTGCAGCGCGGGCGCGATTCGGGCGAAGTCCAGCTCCTCCAGGAAGCCCGAGCGCAGCCGCTGGGAGTCGATCGAAGCGACGCTCGACAGCAGGCGCAGGACGAGCTGCTCCTTGCTCATTTCCAGGCTGAAGACGCCGACCGTCTTGCCTTCTCGGACGGCGGCATGCTCCGCTACGTTCAGTGCGAGACTCGTCTTGCCGACGCTGGGGCGGGCCGCGAGGATGACCAGGTCGCTCGGCTGGAAGCCGGTGGTCAGCTGGTCCAGGTCCGCAAAGCCCGAGGCCACGCCGACGATCTCGCCGCGATGGGCGTGGAGATAGTCCAGCCGGTCGTAGGCGTCGTGGAGCAGCGTTCGCAACGGGCTGAAGCCGTCGTTGCTTCGGTGCTGGCTGACCGAGAAGAGCTCGGCCTCCGACCGGTCGATCGACTCCTGGATGTCCGCGCCATCCTCGTAACCGATCGCGGCGATCTTGCCGGCGGCCTGGATCAGTCGGCGCAGGACGGCCTTGCGCTCGACGATGCGGCCGTACTGCGCCACGTGGACGGCTGTGGGAGTGTCGTTGCCCAGCGTAGATAGATAGCTCGCCCCGCCAACGGACTCGAGATCCCCGTCCCGCTCCAGCGTCTCCGCGACCGTGACTACGTCTATCGGCTCGCGCTTGTCGAAGAGCTGGAGCATCGCTGCGAAGATTCGGCCGTGTGCCTGCCGGTAGAAATCCTCGGAGTGCAGGAAATCCGCGACCTCAATGATCGCGTCGCGGTCGATCAAGATGGACCCGAGCACTGCTTGCTCGGAATCCAGGTTCTGTGGTGGCAGTCGGTCGATCACGGGTGGGCGGTCCCTCGTGGCCTGTATTGCTATGTGTCGACCCTATCGTGACCGTGCGGGTGACTCGCGACTCACCGAAGGGGCCAGCCGGGCGGTCGTTCTATCCCCGAATTCGCGGCGGTGTGGGCGGTATGTGGACAGCCGATGTGGACGAATGGCCCGCTGAGCTCCGCTCGCCACCGGCTGCGAGCCGACAGCCGAGGCGCCGTCCGAGCACCGGAGCGAGCGCACCCCAGGTACCTGAGCGAGGAGCGCAGCGCGGCAACAAAGGCATAGGCGGCCTGGTCGCAGCCGGCTAGTCCAGCCTCCTGATGACGCCGATGAGCTTCCCCTGGATTCGGACGTCGTTGTAGAACATGGCCGGGTAGTCCGGATTGGCCGGCTGCAGGCGGATGCGTCCGGCTTCCTTGAAGAACTGCTTCAAGGTCACAGAGTTCTCCTCCACCTGGGCGACCACGATGTCCCCATCCCGGGCCGTCTGCTGCGGCCGGATCAGGACGAAGTCGCCGTCCTGGATGTGGGCGTTGATCATCGAATCGCCGCGAACACGGAGCACGTAGGCATCGCCCGAGGGCGCCAGCAGGTCCGGTACGGCCATGCTTTCCGATGCGTCCTGGTAGGCCTCGATCGGCCCGCCCGCGGCGATCTCGCCGACGATGGGCAGAACGTGCGCATCCGGCGCGGCGGACTGAGGCATGAGCTCGCCCGACAGCCCGAGTCGGAGGGCGGCGGTCGGCGTAAGCCGCAGAGCCCGGGACTGGGCCGCACCGCGCTCCAGGTAGCCCTCGCGCTCGAGCATCTGGAGGTGGTGGTGGACAGCGGAAGTTGACGCAAGGTCTACCGCGACCGCGATCTCACGAACAGACGGCGGATACCCGCGGCTCCGCAGCGTGGCAGCGATGTAATCCAGGATCTTGCGTTTCCGTTCGGCGTCGTGCTTAGTCACCGGCGCCTCCTTTCCCTTTCGCGAGGTTACAGAACACCCGTTCGATTGTCAAGCCTGTCACCGAGGTGCGCCCGGGGTGGTTATCGTCGGTGTACCCGAGGAGGCGAGCCTGACTTCGGCCGAGTTGTTCGTACCTCGCCGTTGCCCTATTCGACCCGGCGACCGGCACTCTTGGACGGAATGGGCCGATGACCATGGCCCGCACCTACCGCACCGCGACGCTGCTCCTACTGGGGCCCAGCCACCACGACATCGGCGGTCCGGGGCGGCAGGGCCACGGCCATGAGCAGGCCCTCGATGATGGCCTCGGGGCGGGGCGGGCAGCCGGGGACGAAGACATCCACAGGGAACGCGCCGGCGACGCCGTTTCGGGTTTGGGGCGAGCCGGCGAACACGCCGCCGCTGATCGCACACGCGCCGATAGCGACCACGAGTCTCGGTTCGGGCATGGCTTCGTACGTGCGGCGGGCCGCTTCCTGGAGGTTGGCGGTCATCACGCCGGTGACCAGCAACAGGTCGGCGTGGCGCGGGGACGCGACGAAGTCGATGCCGAGCCGCTGGACGTCGTGGTAGGAGTTCAGAAGCGCGGCGACCTCCCAGTCGCAGCCGTTGCAGGAACCTGCGTCGAGATGCCGAACGTGGAGCGACCGGCCGAACCGGCCCAGGATCTGGGCGCGGGCCCGATCTTCGGCGGCGCGGTCGATTGCCGGCTCGCCGGGGGCCGCTGCCCGCTCGACCAGGTCGGCTAAGCTCTGGCTCGCCAGTTCGACCCTCGAGCTCATCTTGATCGCGCCGTTCGGGCAAGCCAGGACGCAGGCGGCGCAGACCACGCACTTGCCGGCGTCGATCGAGGGCTTGTCGGCGGCTTGGGCGCCTTCGCCCGACTCTCCGTCGGGCGAAGCGACAGGCGCCAGTTCGATGGCGTCGGTTGGGCAGACCTCGGCGCAGGCTCCGGCGTTCTCGCAGCGCGCCGGATCGATCTCGGGCAGGCCGCGGGTCGCTGCCTGCAGGAGCGGCGCCGCCTCGGGGTAGCGCGAGGTCGCTACCGGATCTCGCAGCGGCGTGATCAGTCGGCGGAGGATGTCGAGCGGCATCTCAGCGGTCCGTGCAGGCGTAGCAGAGCTCGAAGCTCTTGTTGATTAGCGGGAAGTCCGGCACGAGGTTGCCCGGCACCACCGAGGCAACCACCGGCCAGTTCGCGAATGATGCCGAGCGGAGGTGCACCCGCGCGACCCGGCCGTCGACACCGGCCATGAGCCAGAGCCACGAAGCGCCACGCGGACCTTCGGCTCCGGCGAGGGCGACGGCGCCGGGTTTCGGATCGCCGGCCAGCGGCACGGACGCGTCCCCGAACGGCAGGCTGTCGGCGAGCCTGGCGACGATCGCCGCTGATCCGGACGCCTCCTGGGCCCGGACGTGGAATCGCGCTGCAACGTCGCCGGCGGAAGCGCCGACCTGCGGGACGTAGACGTCGCGGTAGGCCCCGGCCGGCCGATCGAGCCTCAGGTCCATCTCCAGGCCGCTTGCCCGCGCCGCAACCCCGAGTGCGCCGAGTCGGAGGGCGGCCTCCCGGGTCAGGACGCCGGTGCCGTGAAGCCGATTCATAAAGCCATCCGATCGAACGAGAAGGCGAACGGTCGATCGGACCTCGTGCTCGATCTCCGTGACCAGCGGGCCGAGACCGAGAAGCCCGCGTTCGTCGAGATCGAGCCGCAGGCCGCCGGGGGCGACGACGCCCATCAGGTATCGATGGCCGGTCAGGGCCTCGTTCAGGCGGAGCAGCCGCTCCTTCTGCCAGCCGAGTCGCGAGACGCCGAAGTTGAAGCCGACGCCGGCGCAGATATTGCCGAGATCGCCGACGTGGTTGTAGAGCCGTTCCATTTCGGCCAGCAGGACGCGTGCCGCCAGCGCGCGCGGCGGTGGCTCCGTCCCGGTGAGCTGTTCCACGGCCTGGCTGAAGACAGTGGCATGGGTGACCGTGCAGACGCCGCAGGCCCGCTCAACGATCGGCAGTGCCTCGGCGAGGGTGCGGCCTTCCACCAGCCGCTCGAGGCCGCGATGAGTGTAGAAAAGCCGCGCGTCCAGGTACAGCACCGACTCGCCCACGGCCGAGAAGCGGAAATGGCCGGGCTCGATGATGCCGGCGTGGATGGGGCCGACCGGTAGCTGGTAGACACCGTCGCCGTGGGCCACAAACGAGCGGAAGGGTTCGGCCGGCGCGGCCGGTTCGTGGATGACGAGAGGCCGGAGGTCCGGGTGGCCGGTCGGGACGATGCCGTAGAGGTCGTGGGCCTCTCGTTCGTCCCATTGGGCCGCCGGCACGAGCGGGGTCAGGGACGGGTACGCGGGGTCGCCGACGGGTAACTCCACGCGGAAGCGGACGATCGGTCCGTCCGGGACCGCGAGCACTTCTTCGACGGCTGGAGCCGTCGGGGCCGGGGCGGGTGCCGCTCCGGCTCGCCGGGCTGAGTCGCCGTCGTAGGCGACGAGCATGAGGTGGCGCGCGCCGAGGCCGAGAAGCGCGCCGGTGGCCGCGGTCAGATCCTCCGGCGAGACATTTGCGACGAGTTCACCGGCGGCTCCGCCGCCGGCCACCGAAACCGCCACCGGATGCCCTACCGCCGTCGCCAGGGTTTCTCCGACGGACAGCATCGTCGTCGCCATCACGTTAGACACGGGTTGCTCCGAGGATGGCGCGGATCGAGTCCAGGGCGGTGGCGAGCGGCCCGGGCGTCCACAAGCCCAGCGCCGCGACCGCCAGCAGCGGCCCCGCAAGCCTCAATGCCGTGCCGCTGCCGATGCCGATGCCGCGGGCCGCCTCGAGACTCTCGAGCGGACCGGGGTGGCCCCACAGGATCCGGCTCCCGTGCACCGCCAGCGCCACGAAGCAGCTCGCCAGCAACAGCGCCGCGATGGCCGCCGCAAAGCCGTAGCCGTGAGTGGCGCCGCCGATGACGATCGCAAACTCCGTGACGAAGATCCCGGACGGCGGCAGTCCGCCGAGCAGCAGGATCCCGCCGCCGAGCGCGCCGCCTGCCACGGGCGCGACCGCGAGCGTCCCGCGGATCGCGGAAAGACGCCGGGTGCCGTATCGCTGGACGAGTTCTCCCGCGGAGAGGAACAGCGTGGCCTTGGTTACGGCGTGGAGACCCATGTGGAGAGCGACGCCGAGCAGCGCCAGCGGTCCGCCGAAGCCGATCCCGGCCACTAGAAGACCCATGTGCTCGATGCTCGAGTAGGCCAGCAGCCGCTTGAGATCCTCCTGGCGGATCATGAAAGGGAGGGCTACGGCCATGCTCAGCAGCCCGAAGATGACCAGCAGGGTCGAGGAGAAGCCCGGGCCGAGCCCGGCCGTTGCGACGAGATGGAAGCGGACCAGGGCGTATAGCGCGACCATGATCGAGACGCCGGACAGGAGCGCGCTGACCGGGCTCGGGGCCTGGCTGTGGGCGTCGGGCAGCCAGGTGTGGAACGGCACCAGGCCAGCCTTGGTGCCGTAGCCGGCAAGGGCGAAGACGAAGCTCAGGCGGAGCAGGTTGGGATTGAGTGACGGCGCGATGGCGATCAGGCGCGTCCAGTTGAGCGCGTCGGAACTCTCGCCCATGACATGAACGGACGAGGCGTAGGCGAGGAGCGTAGCCAGCAGAGCGAACCCGACGCCGATAGTGCCCAGGATCAGGTATTTCCATGCCGCCTCTATGGCGTCCGGCGTGCGATTCATGCCGACGAGCAGGGCGGACACGATGGTCGTGGCTTCGATGGCTACCCAGAGAAGGCCGAGGTTATCGAAGATCGGCACGGCCATCAGCGTCGCGATGAAGCCGAGCAGCAGGGCGTAGTAGCGGCCCTCGTCCTTCGGGCGAAGGTGCTCGTCGACCAGTTCGTGGTGGATGTACCGGGGCGATGCCCACAGCGCCAGGCCGGCCACGATCAGCGTCAAGACCAGGACGTAGGCGCCGAGCGCGTCGATCGCGACCACGCCACGCCAGGCTACGATTCGCCCGGAGTGCGCCACTGCCAGCGCGAGGCCGACCCCGGCCGCCGCCGAAACCCAGTAGGCCGCGAGCGTAACGAGTTCGACCGTCCGGCCGCGCAGCCGCCAGGCCGCAAGACCGCCGATGGTCGGCGCCAGCAGGAGGACCGCGACCGCCATCTCGTTCATCCGCGCAGGTTCCGCATCTGGTCGGTCGACGTGGAGCCGAAGACGGTGAGCATCCGACGGGCGTACACGGTCACGACCACGACGACCATCAGCAGGTCGAAGGTCGCGCCGAGTTCGACGACGAACGGCATGCCGTAGGTGAGGCTGAAGGCGGCGAGCGCGAGCCCGTTTTCGAAGACCAGCAGACCGACGACGATCGACAGGCCCTTGCGGCGCGTCATCACGATCATCAACCCGGTCAGCAGTTCGGCAACGGATGCCGGAAGCGCGTGCGGCGCCTCGACGGCCGAGCCCAGCGAGCCGCTCAGGGCGGAGCTGTCGACCGCGATCGCCGACACGAAGACGATCACGATGGCGGCGATGAGCGCAAGCCGCGGGGAAAGGTATGGATTTCTTTCCGTGCGGACCGGGCTCTCACGCAGGATGTGGCCCAGGGCCAGAGGTACGGCGATGCCGCGACTGGCGAGGGTGAGGACGCTGCCGAGCAGCAAATGGGAATCGCCGGTCGCGAGTCCGACGCACGCGACGGTGGCCGATAGCAGGAACGCCTGGGCCGCGACGAGCAGGATCGCCCGGCCGATCGAGCGCGTGCCGGCGATCAGCACGCCGATCAAGACGACGCCGGCCGCGCACGTGTCGAGGACGCGGGCGGCGTCCAGCAAAGTGATCGTCATGGCATCAGCACCCGGATCCCGAGGCCGGTGAGGGCCAGGAGCGAGGCGAGGCCCAGGAAGTCCGGCATGGCCATGATTCGGGCCTTGGCGATCGTGGCATCGATCAACGCCAGGCCCTGGCCGATGACCAGCATTTTCCCCAGGCCGACGACGAGACCGAGGGCGATCGGCCCGGGCGCCATCTCCGTCGCCGCGCCGAACGGGAAGAAGGCCGCCGAGAAGAGCGCAGCCAAAACGACGAGCTTCAACTCCGACGCGAAGACGAGCGTGGCGAGCGACCGGCCCGACGCTTCGAGGAGCATTCCCTCGTGGACCATGGTCAGTTCGAGGTGCGTCTCCGGGTTGTCCACCGGATAGTGGCCGGTCTCGGCGATAATGACGATGCCGAAAGCCGCAGCCGCGAGCAGGTGAGCCGGGCCAAGCAGCCCCACGCCGTGGATGATGCCGAAGGCGCTGATCGTGCCGAGGTCCGTTGAACCGGCCGCGACCGCCACGCCTGCGAGGGCCAGGACCAGGCCCGGTTCCGCCAGCGCCGAGATGGCTACGTCACGGCTGCTGCCCATGCCGCCGAACGCGCTGCCCGAATCCAGGGCCGCGAGCGCGATCGCGAATCGGGCCGTCGCGAACAGCCCGACGACGACGAGCAGGTCGCCCCAGCCCGCCAGTGGGGCCCGGGCCGCGGCACCCGGTACGAGCAGCGCCGCGGTCACGATCGCGCCGAGCATGAAGGCCGGGGCGTAGCGGGCCACGGGTCCGGACGCGTTGCTCTCGACCGGCAGCTTGCCCCACCACTTTGCCAGGTCGCGGTACGGCTGGAGCACACCAGGGCCGCGGCGGCTCTGAAGCCGGGCCTTCGTGATACGGATCGTGGCCGCGAGAAACGGCGCGAAGACCAGGAATGTCACCAGCTGCAGCTGGGTCAGGAAGACGGTCGTGGCCACATCGGAGCCGCTCATCGGGCCCAGATCAGGAGCGCCAGCACAGCGATGACGATGTAGGCGACGTAAAGCTGGATCGCCCCGCCCTGGAGCTTCCGGGCCACGTCCGCGCCGCTGATGCCGAGCCGGTGGGCCGGGCGCAGGATCCGATCCTCCAGAAGCAGCGTGATCTCGCTCCGATACCGGATGGACGACGGGAACGCGGTGCCGGGGTGGTATTCCACCCGGACCTCCCGCTCCGGCACGAGGATGCGGCGAAAGAAGAGGCGGATCGGCTTGGAGTAGCTGGTGGCGGTGTACTGGAACGCGGGCTTCGGGGCGATGCCGCAGGTCCAGGTGTCGACGCGGCGGGCTGCCGCCCGTGATCGTGCCGCGGCCGCGACCACGATCACACCGATCGCCACAGCGAGCAGCAGCCCCACGACCAGCGCCGCGTACGTGGCTGCTGTTCCGGCTTGGGGCGTTGCGGTGACGGAGGCCACACTGCCGACGGCCGCCCCGCCGGCTGCCCCGCCCGCCGTCGCCCCGAGGTGGAGGGTGGATCGTGCCACGGTCGTGAGCGCGGCGGCCACGGGGCCGGCGGCCAACCCGAGGACGAGGCACGCGGCGGCCAGCACGGCCATCGCGACCCGGGCCGGCATCG
>PMJT01000109.1:8579-9916 GCA_003158495.1 Chloroflexota bacterium
CCGCCGAGGTGGTTCAGGTCGTGGAGCCCGGTCGCGTGTATTACCGCCCCGGCGCCCAGGAAGAGCAGGCTCTTGAAGACCGCGTGGTTGATCGAGTGGAAGATGGCGGCGGTCAGGGCGAGGGCCGCGAGTTCCGTCGCGCCCTTCGCGTTCAACAGCAGCGCGCTGCCGACGCCGATCAGGATGATGCCGATGTTCTCGATGCTGTGGAAGGCAAGCAGCCGCTTGATGTCGTGTTGCATGACCGCGTAAAGCACGCCCATCACGGCCGAGACCGCGCCGATGGCCAGGATCAGCAGGGCCAGCCAGTCGGGGCTGCCGCCGACGATATCGATCGCCAGCCGGATCAGGCCGTAGATCCCGGTCTTGATCATCGCCCCGGACATGACGGCCGAAATGTGCGACGGCGCCACCGGGTGGGCGCGCGGCAGCCAGGAGTGGAACGGCATCGCGCCGGCCTTGGTCGCGAACCCGATCGTGACGAGAACCAGGACCAGGTCCCGCGTCACCGGGGACAGTGCGGGCGCGGCAAGGTGCCAGGCGGAGAAGTCGATGCTCCCGCCGCTCCCCGCGGCGAGAAGAGCAAAGCCGATCAGGATGGAGGCCGTGGCCACGTGGGTCATAGCCAGGTACAGGTTGCCGGCCGAGACGACATCGCGGGTCGCCCGGAGGCCGACGACCAGGAAGGCGGAGAGCAGGGCCATCGACTCCCACGCCAGCAGGAATGCGAAAGCGTTACTCGCGCCCAGGACAAGGAGGATGCTGCCCAGGAAGAGCGGGAACGCCGCGCCCTCCGCCCGGCTGCGCGGCTGCTCGCCGACCACCGAGAGCGAAGCCGCGGCCGCCGAGAAACCGAACGCAATGAGGAACGCGCCGCTCAGGCCGTCGTAGTGGACGGCGATCGTTGCGAAACCGAGCGCATGCCAGCCGCTCCAGGAGATCGAAGCGCCGGTGAGAAGCAACCCGCAGCCCAGACCGAGGGACAGCAGTGCCGCGGCGGTCGAAAGAGCCGGCGATGCCTGACTCAGGCGCGGCACGACCGCCGTGACGGCTGCGGCTAGGAAGATGCCGATGGCCGCGACCCACAGGATGGGCAGCAGGTCGGCCCCGACGGCCCCGCCGGGCGTGACGATCAAGTGTTGCCTACCTCCGGGCGAGCGGCGAGGAAAGGGGGTCTGGCCGATTATCCCCCATCTCCGCCGCGTGCGGCTTCTGGGTCTCATGCGCCACGGGACTTCGGGCGAACGAGCCTAGGCTGAAGCGGCCGGGCGATTGAGGTCCAGCACCTCGCGGATCCGCGTCAGCAGGGCCTCCGCCGTGAATGGCTTGCCGAGGTA
>PMJT01000109.1:9945-11751 GCA_003158495.1 Chloroflexota bacterium
GATCGCCTCCTCGCCCGACGCCGCGGCCATAACCTGGTACCCGGCTCCGGCCAGGACGCGCCGGACGAAGTTGCGGACGGCGTCCTCGTCCTCGGCGACCAGGATGCGCTCAGGCCCGCCCCGTGGCTGATGGGCGGAGTCGGCCGTCTCGGCCGGTCGAGCCGCGCCTTCCAGCCGCGGTAGATACACCGAGAAGACGCTGCCGGCGTTCAACTCACTTTCGACGCGGATGAAGCCGCCGCCGGCCTGGACGATGCCGAAGGCCGTCGAGAGCCCGAGGCCGGTCCCTTTGCCGCGCTCCTTTGTCGTGAAGAAGGGCTCGAATGCGTGTTCGATGACCTCGGGGGTCATGCCAGTCCCTGTGTCGGAGACGACCAGCACGACGTACTTGCCCTCGGCGGCCGCCACATGATCCTGTGCCGCGTCTCCATCTAGATCAACGTTCGCCGTCGAGATCGTGATCGTGCCGCCCGTGGGCATGGCGTCCCGGGCGTTGACGGTCAGGTTGAGGATGACCTGCTCGATCTGGGCGCTATCGGCCATCGTCATTCCGAGCCGTGGATCGACGCGGACGATGAGCTGTACGTCCTCGCCGATCAGCCTTCCCAGCATCGGCGTCAGACCGGCAAGCACGTCGTTGACATCGATGGCTCTCGACTGGGTGACCTGGCGGCGGCTGAAGATCAGGAGCGATCTCGTCAGGGCCGCAGCCCGGTCGGCGGCGTGGCGGATCTGATCGATGTCCGGGGCGACTGGATGCTCCGGCCCCAGTTCGGCGGCCGCCAGCTGGCTGAACCCGCCGATGGCGGTCAGGATGTTGTTGAAGTCGTGGGCGACACCGCCGGCNNGAGTCCCGCAGCGGCGCGATGGCCATGTCCAGCTCGACAGCCGCTCCGTCCTTGCGCCGCTGGAAGAGCCTGCCTTCCCACGGCTCACCGCGTTCTAGAGTGGCGCGAATCTCCGCCTGCTTAGGGTGGCCCGGATCCTCGAGGAAGTCGGCGTTGCGGCCCACGGCTTCCTCGGCGGCGTAGCCGGTAATCCGCGTGAATGCCGGGTTGACGTACGTGACGTCACCGATCCGGTCCGTCGTGAGCATCGATTCAGCTGCCTGGTCGACGGCTGCGGCGAGCCGCTCACGTTCGGCGGCGTTGAGGCCGGCGTCGTGGCGGGAGGTCACGGCAAGTCGCGCGACCACCAGCGCGATCAGGAGGCCGGTTGCCGGCACGTGCTGGCGAAGCATGTCGATGTCCGACCAGTCGCGTATCGCGGGAGCGACGAATGCCACGGCTACCGCGGCATACGGCAGCCACGGGAACGATGAATGGGCATAGTCAACCAACCCGCGCGCCGGCTCCTCTCGGTCCTCGATGCTCCACTGGGCGTAGGCGGCCACGGCCAGCAAGACCCAGGCTATCGAGAAGAAGAAGCTCGACGGCCCGCCCGGCCCGTAGGTTCCATCGAGGGTCCCAAGACTTGCGACCAGGTCGCCCAAGAAGATGGCGCCGATGGCGAACGCAGCGATGCTCATGGCCGTCCGTGTGCTCTTCGAAAGACCACGGACGACGAGGGCGGCGATCGAGAAGACGAGCGCTGCATCGTAGACCGGGAAGAAGGCCGCAGCTACGGCGTCGGCCACGTCCTTGTGGGCGGTCTGTGCCGTCGGGAAGATCGAGAAGTGCCACAGGAGTATCGCGGCGCTCGCGGCTGCGATCGTCACGTCGAGGCTGAAGAGGCTCAGGTCGTATCTCGTCCGGCCGGGCCGGGGCATGAAGGAGAACCCGACCGAGATCAGCGGGTAGCACGCGA
>PMJT01000031.1 GCA_003158495.1 Chloroflexota bacterium
TCTGGAAGATCGAGATCGGGGCGATGGCGCTCTGGACCTCCTCCTGGCGCGAGACCAGGGAGGCGACCGCGGAGTAGGCGGTGGCGTAAAAGAGGAAACCGAGCAGGAACCACAAGATATCGCCGAGGATCGCGGTCACCCCGAGGGCCGGAATGGAGGCGACGTTGGTCACGTGGACCGCGACGAGCGCGGCCGCACCCACGATTGTGAGCTGCAGCAGACCCACCAGGCCAACCCCGATGACTTTGCCAGCGAGCAGGCGGCTCGGCGGGATCGTGGCGAGCAGGATCTCCATGATCCGCGTCGCCTTCTCCTCGACCACGCCCTGGGCCACCATGTTCCCGTACTGGCCGAGCGCGATCCAGAGGAGTATTCCCAGGGCCAGGCTGGCGAGCAGGTTCTGGGTGTCCTTGGGCGTGGTTGGCGCAAGCAGCTGAACCGGGACCAGGGACATGGCCGACTTGATTGCCGCCGGTGAGAGGCCGGCGTCGGAAAGGCGTGCGGCCTCCGCAGCCAGGGATAGGGCGGACTCGACGTTCGATGGGACCGCATCCTTCACCACGGCCGTCGGCGCGGTCGACGACCCGATCACGAGGACGTCGAGCGTGCCCGCCGTTATCTGCGCCTTTGCGGCTGTGACGTCGGCAATATCGCTGACCGTCACGGCCACACCCAGGGCATCGGCCGTCGCCGTGAACGAACGCTCGAGCGCCTGCGAGCCGCCGCTGAAGCCCACCCGCACAGGGGTGCTCTTGCCGGCGAGCAGCGAAGCGGCAACGATGCCGACTACGACGAGAACCGCCATCACGACAGTGCCGCCAACGAAGACGCGCGACCGCAGGCGCATGCGGACTTCGCGGCGAGCAACGAGCAATGTGGTCGGCAGGTGGCGCGTGCCGCCCAGATTCAAGAACCGGGCGTTCATGCCGCTGCCTCCTCGATGACCGTCCGGAAGATCTCTCCGAGAGTGGGCTCGACGCGCTCGAACTCGCGCACCGGTCCGGTATTCAACGCCTCCCGGAGCAGCTCCTGATCGTCGACGCCCGGATCCAGCTCGAACAGCCGCCGCGAGCCGTCGATCTGTACGAGCCGGACGCCCGGGACGCCGGCTTCCCAGTCGTCGGGGGCTCCGGGGACGTCGATCCAGCGGCGCTCCTGCCCTCCGGCCCGGAGCTCGTCCACGGTGCCGCACGCGACCATCTTGCCTCGGTCGATGATGCCCACCCGGTCGCAGATCCGCTCGACAAGCTCGAGTTCGTGGCTCGAGAAGATGACGGGGACTCCTGCGTCGGCCCGTTCGCGGAGGACGCCCGCCATCACGTCGACGGCAACCGGATCGAGCCCGGCGAAAGGCTCGTCGAGCACGAGGACGTCCGGCCCGAAGACCAGTGCGGCGGCCAGCTGGACACGTTGCTGGTTGCCGAGGCTGAGCGCCTGGAGATCGTCGTTGGCCCTGTCCCTGAGGCCGAAACGATCAAGCCAGCGCACGGCCGATGCCCGCGCCTCCGAGCCACTCATGCCGTGTAGTTCGCCAAGGTATGCCAGCTGCTCGGCCAGTCGCATCTTCGGATACAGCCCGCGCTCCTCGGGCATGTAGCCGATCCGCCTGCGCGCCGCCAGGTCGAGCGGCCGTCCATCCCATCGCACCTCGCCCGCGTCGGGAGCGAGGACTCCGAGCACGATCCGCATCGTGGTGGTCTTCCCCGCGCCGTTCCGCCCGACAAAGCCGAACAACTCGCCGGCATTGACGTCGAAGCTCAGGTCTCGTACCGCGACTGTCTCCCCGTATCGTTTCGAGATCCCTCTGATCTCGAGACTGCGCTCAGTGCTCATCTGTCCTCCGGTGCAATCGCCGCGCGTTCGCCTGTCGAAGAGTCAGCGTCTGTTTGATCGGGGACCCCGGTGGGGCGATGATGGCCTCGAAAGGGCGCGTTCGCATGACGCCAACGCATCCTGTCGACAGGAGGCTCTGGTTAGTCTCCTTGTGATCTCGTCGCGATAGTGGCCGTTGACATTATCGTGTCGCGTGACTCGCAGCCCAACCACATCGGCTCCTCGCTCGCCGTGCGCCTCACGGCGGCGGTGATCGCCACCGCGTTCGCGGCCGCAGCCAAGATCGCCGCCGGACCGCGAGCCGCGGCCGCAACGGCTGTGGTGGGGGTCCTGATCGCTGTTGTGCTGCTCCGCCAGCGGGCATAGCCGTCCGGACCTTCCCGGTTGCAAGGACGCGCCGCTGACGCTGACCTGGCCAGGCAACCGCCGCCGCGCTCCGGCTGGACGCCAGTTGTCTGCTTAGCCAACGGGGAAGCACTAACGTCCTAAGCGGCTGCCTCGTGCGCCACTGGAGATGTTGGCCAGAACCAGGCCGCAGCGAGGCTGGCCAACGCGAGTGCCACCAGCATCGCCAGCCACGCTGCGATCACGATGAGCAACGCGTCGTTCTCGCGGATCTCCACCTGCTCCAACGAGCGGCCAGCGAGGACGGTGCCGCCGTGCCACGGCACTACGACGGCCGCCATCCGCACCCCACTGCTAGGTTGCCAGGTGACAATGTCGGGCGGATTGTTCAAAGCACTGGTGAGTACGCCGGCGGGCGGGATCGGGTCGTGGCCGTCGAGCTGGCCGTCGGTCGCGAGGACTTTGCCAGAGGAGTCGAAGATGACCAGGAACGGAGCCAGGCTCTGCGCCACATCTATCCGACCGACACTAACCAGGTCCGACGGCTGAGCACCAGCATCCAGAGCGGTAGAAGCATCCTCCGCCATTTGGATCTGCGGGTCGTTGGCTCCCGAGCGAAGGTCCTGCTGGTTGGAGGCGTATACCAGCCCGCAGCACAGCGTCGCGAGAACGGCGAGCGGGAGGAAGAAGGCACAGGCACGTCGCGCGAACGGCGATTGCATGTCAGACGACCTCTAGCTCGGGTTTGACTCGGCCGGATCGTACTCCCAGTGTCCGAGGTGTCCAGCCGGGAAACGGCGGCGTTGCCTGGCCAGGTCAGCGTCAGCGGTGCGTCCTTGTGATCAGGAAAGTCCGGACATCCGTGTGCCGGCCGGCTCTTGCGTGACGACGGACGCCTTCGGGCGGATCATGGCGGAAGCGCCGTCAACCGACGATCGACTTGATCGGCTGTCGCGCCTGAAGCCGGACGACCTGGAGGCGATCGTGCGCTCAGCGCGGAAACCCGCCGGACCATAGAAGGGATCGCCATCCCCGATGATCTGGCGGCGGCGATCACCCGCTTGCTCGCCCGGCTCGGCGAGCAAGCCGCCTACGCCGTCCGATCCCGAGCGATGGCGGAGGACTTCCCGGCGGCCTCCTTCGCGGGCCAGCAGAACCCGTATCTGAACGTCGTGGTAGCGGCCGTTAATGGGCTGATGGTGCACCCGCCGCCGTCTCAGGCGACATCTCTCTGTCGGCGAGTGGATACGGGCGCCGATTCGGCACGGCCGAACAGGTAGCCCTGGCCGTAGTCGACCCGAAGGGCGAGCAACGCTGCGCGCTCGGCTTCTGTCTCTATGCCCTCAGCCACCAGGCGGAAGGCTCCACGATCCGAGAAGTGCACCATGCCGGCCACGAGCGCCTGGCGGGCCGGATCGGAGTCGATTCCGCGCACCAGGCCGATGTCGAGCTTGACCACATCCGGCCTTAGCTCCAGGACGTGGCGCAAGCTCGCGAAGCCGGCCCCAGCATCGTCGACCGCTAGGCGGACGCCAGGACCAAATGCGCGCACGGCCGTTCTGAGCGCGGCGTAGTCGTCGATAGGGACGTGCTCGGTCACCTCCACGGTCACTGGCCGGCGGACCAGGCCAAGCAAAGGGGATGCTAGACCGGACAGGACGAACTCGGGCGAAAGGTTGACCGACAGGTACGCGGATACCGGCTCCAGCCCATCTGACGCCGCAACGGCCGCGGCCATGGTGGCGAGCTCGAAGTCTTGCCCGAGGCCGACGCGATTGGCGGCAGCGAAGACGCGATCGGGGCGTTCGCCGTATGAGAACCGCGTGAGGGCTTCATACCCCACGATCGTTCCCGATGCGAGCTCGACGATCGGCTGGAATACAGGAGCGAAACTCCGCTCGTCGATCATTGAACGCAGGATGCCGATCTCGATCGATTGGTCATCTAGCGCGGCAAGCTGGGGGGCCAGTATCGAACCTATCAAAGATGCCGCCTCGACCACCGAAGGCAATGAGCCATAAAGAAGGGCACGTCGATGAAGGCCGCCCGCGCCGGTTCCGGCGCCATAGCCAACGCCCAGGACGCCCACAACTGCGCCAGCGTGAACGATGGGCGCGTGCAGGGTGATCCGCAGGCCCGCCTCATACATCCGCCGGTCGTAATTGGAAGACTCTTCTGTGGCCTCCCAATCAGCGACCCAGGGACCATCGTGCACGCGGCTCCGAAGGTACCCAGCTCGTTCTTCATCAACCTGCAATCCTGCCACGACGGGCAGTTCTCCCGGCAGTCGAGACGAGTGGGCAAGATGGCGAACGGTTCCGTCGGGCAAGAAGGCTCCCAGCAGGACCAGGTCGAAGCCCGCAGCTTCCGCCACCTCGGCCACTATCGATTCGGCGGTGTCGCTGAGCGATTCGCCTGGGGCGAGACAATGCATGAGTTCGGCCAGCCGATTGTGGGCTCGACCCAGCCGATCGAGCATGATTCGGCCGACGAGCCCGAGGATTCCGGCCACGGCGGCTCCCACGAGGCCGATCCACGCGGCTCCGCCGAGATCCCCGACGACCCAGAACGCCGCGCCAAGAAAGGAGATCTGGCCGGCGAGCCAGAACACCGCGACCCGTGTTTGCAGCACGACCGAGAGTGAGGAGGCAGTCAGGATTGCGACCACCGCGACGGGTGCGTGCTCGTAAGTGCCAGTCGTAGCCGAGGCGAGAGCCATCGCCGGAACCAGCAACGGCCAGCCGAGCAGCGCGCTCAGGGCCGCCCCTGCCGCCCATTCGGGGCTGCGCCGACGGCCTGCCAGGATCGATATCGAGGCTCCAACCAGAAGCAAGCCCAGAAGAACCCCGAGGACGCCCCGGTCTCCGGCTCCGAGACCGAGCGCGATGGCGAGGACCAGAGCGATGCCGGTCCCAGCAGTCAGTAGATACGCGCTGGCGAGTTCAGCTTCGGGCGGTATGAAACCGGGCCGACCAGACACCTCGAACCCGGTCAATCGCGCCAGCGCTCGCCGCATGCGCAACCCGCCCTCCGGGTCCAGTCGTCCGGTGGGGCCTGCGTCCGGGATTGCCATCGAGTGACCCCTGTGCGAGTTGGCTAGGCTGCAGCCGCTAGGCCAGCCCGATCCCCCGCCCCGAAGAGCGCGTCCAGATCGAGCAGGATGACGAGTTGGTCTGCGAGCTGGGCGATGCTCTTGTGGCAGGTGTCGGTATGGCGAGGCGACTCTTAAGGGGTGAAATTCGGCCGTGCGAGCCGCTCCGGCGGGCGGCCTTGCGAGCCGCCCCGGAACGTGGCCACGGCCACCGCCATGGCCACCGCAACGGCAACGGGGATGGCCGCCCCAGCCAGTGATCAGGCAGCGGTCAGGCCCAGGTCCGGCTCCGGGTCGTCGTCCCAGCCCGGCGGCCGCGCAGTGCCGGCTTGGACCAGGGGGATGCCGCCGGGTCGCATCGGCCGAGGCCGGACGGGTTCGAAGCCAAGATCTGGGAAGAAGAAGCGGAGCGCTTCCAGGGCACCATCGTAAGCGGACGAGGAGACCACCCTGGTGGCCTCGGCCAGGATCGAGCCGGGAACGACTGCCGAGCCGTCCACTGGCAGCAGGGCCGCACTGTGTCCGGCAAAGGCGAGCATCTCGCGGTCGTTCGGGCCGTCGCCCATTGCCGCGACATGCTCGCGGCCCAGCCGCAGCGAGCCGGCAACGCGCCGCAGGGCCTCGCCCTTGTTCGTGCCGGGCGCCATGATCTCGAAGCCGAACTGGTCGCTGTAGACGACCGACGCCCGGCCACCGAACCAGTCGACGGCCTCGGCGACGGCCCGCGTATGTTCGTTGGGAGAGGTAGGAATGTAGACCCTGATTGGGCCGTCGCCCGCCTGGCTTTCGAGCGACTCGACATGCCGCAACCGCGGCCCAAGGGCGAAGTCGGGCGTGCCGTCGGCGGCTTCCGCCCCGGCCCGGCCCGGTCGAATTCGCTGGCGCACATGGCCGTCGAGGAACCCGAGCAGCGGCGAGGAACCGAGCTCGCCGGCAAATGCGAGACCGTCGATCACCAGCTCGCGGTCCAGCCGCCTGGCCCAACCGACTTCGCAGGTGACGGGCGACACGAACGCGCCGCCGTTCATCACTATCTGGGGACCGCGCAGTCCGAGCTGGCGGGCGATGTCCGTCACAGCCCAGGGGCTCCGGCCGGTCGAAAGGACGACCTGTATGCCGGCCGCCTTGACCGCGATGATCGCCGACCGAACAGACGGTCGGAGGATACCGGCCTCGTCCAGAAGCGTTCCGTCGAGGTCGCAGGCAAGCAGCCGTGGCGTCCGCACGGCCGCCGAGCGTGGCTGGATGGCCATCATTTCGCACCACACGGCGATTTGTCTATATTCATCTCGTCCACAGATTGGCCGACCGACGACATCGGGGCGTTAGCGGCGTGATAACAGATGGTCAACGGGGCGGCGAGCGCCGCGCTCCGCGCAACGACCCGGGGCCAATGCGGACATCGAGGAGAGGCCGCGGCTGTAACCTCTACGTAGCCGCGGCCCGCGGACTACGGAGGAGCAACGGCGAATGGGCGACTCACTCAAGATCGGGAAGATGGGGCCCGCCAAACCTGTCGGCGTGGTCGAGCCGGCCGAGGTTGTCGCGCCGGCGGATTCTTCCCCGGCGCTCGTGCCGCCGCAGCCGGCCGGGCTCGTCGACGCAGCGCAGGCAACGGGCGCCGTCAAGCTCGATGCCACAACGCTGGCCAAGCTGGACGTGATCGTCGCAGAATTCGTCGTTGCAATAACCCAGCTGGAACTTCGAGATCCCAGGTTCCGGCAGCGAATCGCGGATATCCAGGCTCTCGGCAGCGACGAGATCAAGGCCTCCGCCCAGGTTTCGTCGCGGCTGCTCGCTCGACCGGTCAACACGATGAAGAAGGGTTCGCTGGCGGCATCTTCTCCCGTCGGCTCGAGCCTGCTGCAGCTGCGGCGCCAGATCGACGCGCTGGATCCGGGGCACCAGGGCGACCTGTTCGGGACGCGCAAGCTTTTCGGCTGGATCCCATTCGGCGACCGGCTGCAGGCGTACCTGGCTAAGTACCAGTCGAGCCAGAGCCACATCAACGCCATCGTCGCCGGACTGGAGAGCGGCCACCAAACGCTCGTCCGCGATAACGAGGACCTGGAGCAGGAGAAGGCCAATCTCTGGGAGGCGATGGCACGGCTCCGCCAGTACATCTACCTGGCCCAGAAGCTGGACTCCACGCTGGAGGCGCGGATCGCAAGGGTCGAGGGCAACGACCCGGAACGGGCCCGCATCCTGCGCGAGGACATGCTGTTCTACGTGCGCCAGAAGGTGCTCGATCTCACGGTCCAACTGTCCGTGAGTGTCCAGGGCTACCTCGCAATGGACATCATTCGCCGCAACAACCTGGAGCTGATACGCGGCGTGGACCGCGCCACGACCACGACGATCTCGGCCCTCCGAACGGCAGTGATAGTCACGCAGGCCCTCGGCGACCAGAAGCTCGTCCTGGACCAGGTCACGGCACTGAACACCACGACCTCGAACCTGATCGAGAGCACCTCGACGATGCTGCGCACGCAATCCGCGGCGATCAACCAGGAGGCTGCGGCATCGACCATCGACGTCGCCAAGCTCCAGGCGGCCTTCGACAACGTCTATGCCACGCTCGACGAGATCGACGCCTACAAACTCGCGGCGCTCGACGCCATGACGCGGACGTCCGACGCGCTCAAGACGCAGATCGACAGGGCTCAGCCGTACATCGAACGAGCGCTGGCCGGCGGAGCCGAAGGGTCGAACTCGGGCTCGACGCGGAGGTAGCCGCCGCCCGTCGCCGCCGGAGGGCGCGTGTCGGGCGCTGGGGCGCGCGGCCTCGCGGCGCCACGAACGGGACAAACGGCCCCTCGGATGCGGGCCCATGGTCCTAGGGTATATCAGCGAGAATTGAGACAGTCTCAGCTGAGATGAACGCGAGACCCGCCACTTCCGACTCCCCGGCCCTGCCGGTCGCCGCCGCCGGCGCCGTAGTCGACGCCACTGCCGACGCCGCCTGCTGCCCGACCATCCAGCTGCCTCCGGAGCCTCGCCTCGACCTTCCAGCGCCGGAAGTGGCAGCCGCCGTTGCCGCGGCCGCGCTCCTCGCCGACGGAACCCGTGCCGGGATCATGGCCATGCTGGCCGAGGGCCCGCATTGCGTATGCGAGATGGCCGCGGCCCTCGGCGAGAGGCAGAACAACGTTTCGATGCACCTGGCCCGCCTTCGCGAAGCCGGCCTGGTCCGCGCGGCCCGCCACTCCGGGGACGCCCGGTGGATCTTCTACGAGCGCGACGAAGAACGATGCGTCGCGACGGTCGCCGCGATCGCAGGGCTTCTCCGATGACGGCGATCGTGCTGCCGCGCCCCAACCGACGGCTGCCACTCCCCCTCGTCGTGGGCACGGCCGCCGTGGCTTGGCTCGCAGCTTGGATGCTCGAGGCACCGACCGCGGATTGGATCACATTCACCGTCCTGGGCCTTACGCACGAGTCTCACCTCGGCGAGACCCTGGCGTTTCTGCTCGAAGACCTGCCCAAGGTTCTGCTGCTGCTGACCGGCATCGTCACTCTCGTTACCCTGATCCGCGGATTCTTCCCGCCGGAGCGGGTTCGGCCACTGCTCGTGGGCCGTGGCCTCGTCCCGGGGTCGTTCGCCGCGGCCGGCGTCGGCGTCATCACGCCGTTCTGCTCGTGTTCGGCCGTGCCGCTATTCATTGGCTTCGTCGAAGCGGGCGTGCCGCTCGGCGTCACTTTCGCGTTCCTGATCGCCTCGCCGATGGTCAACGAGGTCGCGCTCGTGATGCTGTGGGGCCTCTTCGGGCCGGGCATCGCGCTTGCATACATGGCCGCGGGCCTGACGGTCGCCATCGTCGGCGGTCTCGTCATCGGCAAGCTCGGCCTCGAGCGCTACGTCGAGGACTACGTCTGGGCGCTGCAGGGCCGGCCTTCGACCGCCATCGCCATTCGCCTGACCTGGGCCGATCGCCTGTCCGACGCCTGGGCGTACACACGGTCACTCGTCCGCAAGCTGCTGCCGTACCTGGTCATCGGCATCGGACTCGGCGCGCTCATCCATGGCTACGCCCCTACCGATCTAGTCGCCACACTCGGCGGCCGCGCCAATCCCTTCGCCGTCCCGATCGTCGTCCTGCTGGCCGTGCCGATGTACTCGAACGCCGCGGGCACGATCCCCATCGTTCAAGCGCTGCTAGGAAAGGGACTGCCGCTAGGTACGACGCTCAGCTTCATGATGGCCGTCACCGCCATCAGCCTGCCCGAGTTCGTGATCCTGCGGCGCGTCATCAAGCTGCCGCTCCTGGCCGTGTTCATCGGTGTGGTGAGCACCGGGATCATTGCCATCGGCTACCTGTTCAACGTTCTAGTGAGCTGATCGCGGCCGTCCGTCGCCGGGTGCCGGCGCCGCACCGCTCTCCGCGCCATCCAGAGGGAGGAGCAATATGACAACCCAATCCATAGGTTTCGTCGGCGGCGGCCGCATCGCCCGCATCATGCTCGAGGGCTGGCGTCGGGCCGGCGCACTGCCCGGCCATGTCGTGGTGAGCGACCCGAACGCGGCGACGCTCGAAGCGCTCAAGGCCCAGTTCCCGTCGATCCAGACCTGTGTCGGCGACAACTGCGCCGCGGCCGGCGAGCCGGTCGTCTTCCTCGGGCTGCATCCGGCTGCCTTCGCCGAGACGCTGCCGTGGCTATCCGGTGTTCTTCGGCCGGACGCGGTGGTCGTCTCATTGGCACCGAAGGTGACGATCGATCTAATCAGCGGGCTCCTGGGCGGCTTCGATCGAATTGCCAGGGCCATCCCGAACGCGCCTTCGATCGTCGGCGCCGGCTTCAACCCGATCGCCTTCGGGCCGGCCCTGGGCGAGCGTGCGCGGGCAACCGTCCGGGCACTCTTCGCGCCGCTCGGCGAGTCCCTCGTGGTCGACGAACCGGACCTCGAGGCCTACGCCGTCACGGCCGCCATGGGCCCGACCTACTTGTGGTTCCAGCTCTACGAGCTGCGCCAGATGGCCCGGTCCTTCGGGCTCTCCGACGAAGCCGCCGCCGCGACCGTCGCACAGATGACGCGCGGCGCACTGGACACGATGTCCGAATCCGGGCTATCACCCGCCGAGGTGATGGACCTCGTCGCCGTCCACCCGCTGGCCGACGCCGAACCGATCTTTGTCGAAGCCTACCGAACGCACCTGACGGCGGTGATGGAGCGGATCCGCCCTGCGTGAGTTCGCCCGCGAGGCCGTCCCCACGGCGCCGATCCCGCGGCGCCATCAATACAGGAAGAGGGTTCGCTTGATGAAAACGATCGAAGTCCTGGGCTCGGGCTGCGCCAACTGCAACCGCCTCGAGGCCAACGCCCGCGAAGCCGTAATCATGGCCGGCGTCGAGGCCGAAGTGGTCCACGTGACCGATCCGCGCGAGATCGTCGGCCGCGGCGTCATGAGCACGCCCGGCCTCGTCATCGACGGACGGGTGGTCTCCGCCGGGCGTATCCCATCTGCCGGCGACATCGCCGTTTGGCTGAGCGACCCGAGCTGAGTCGCCGGGCGGAGGCGCGGACCCGGCCTCTGCGTGTCGAGCCGCGGACCCGGCCCCAGCGGGTCGGAAACTGCCAGATACCGGTGGCCGCGGTACTAAGTCCAACCGCGGAGTGGACTCGACTCCAGAACGCCGCGTGTTAGCCGCAACCATCCATCTTCTCAGTTGCACGACTCGCGATTGCCGCGTACCACCGCGAACCGGCCTCTTGGGTTCGCCTTACACCGCCCCGGTCGGTATACGGCAGGAACTTGAACGTTGGGCGGGGCACAAGCCCGGATGCGAGTCGAATCCCTAGGCCGTAGCGCCTTCGGGCGCCGATCGGGCGCGACGCGCCAGTTCGACGAAGGGCCGCAGCCTCGTCGCAACCTCGGTTCGAGTACGCCGGAAGGCTTCGAGCTTCTGCCCGTCCGTGCCGTCGACCTCGGCCGGATCGTCGAGGCCCCAATGGAGCGAGTTGTGCTCGCCGGGGAAGACCGGGCAGGTCTGGCGCGCGCGATCGCAGACGGTGATCACGTAGTCGAACGGCCGTCCGACGAAGTCCATGACGGACTTGCTCTGCGCACCCGACCAGTCAATGCCGATCTCGTCCAGGACCCGAACGGCGAAGGGGCTCACGCCCTTGGGTTCGGTGCCGGCCGAGAAAGTTTCGAAGTCGCCGCCCCCGAAGTCGCGCAGCAGCGCCTCGGCGATCTGGCTGCGGGCCGAATTGCCTGTGCAGACGAACAGGACACGGATCGGGGCTGCGGACATGTTTTCCTCCAGGCTGCGCCGGGCTCGACCGGCGGCAGCGATAGTCAACTCCAGGTCTGTTAACTCGGCGTCAACGCGGTCGAGATCCGCACGCTGCCGCTCGATCGCGGTACGTTGACTGGCAATCAGCGGCGCCAGGTCGAGATCGACTTCGCCCCGGTCGACGCACAGGGCGGCGAGTCGGCCGGCTTCGACCGGCGGCAACCCCAAGCGGCGGAGGGCGACGACGAGTCGCAGGCGCGCCAGGGCGTCCTGGGCGTATTCGCGGTAGCCGTTGTCGCGCCGCCGGGCCGGCGGCAGAACCCCGGCTTCCTCGTAGAAACGCACGGCAGACGGGGCGATCCCCGCTCGCCTGGCCAGCTCGGAAACTCTCATGCCGCCACGCTACACCTTCAAGCCACTTGAAGGTCAAGATGCGCGGTGCAGCCGTGTGTCACAGTCGGGATAAAGGAGCACGATGGTAAGCGTTCCGTCGGGCTGGCCGGTGGGAAGATGCGATGCGTGGCCGAACATGGCGTCCCATAGCTTCGGTTTCAGGAGGGGGAGGCGTCACGATTGATCCCAGGTCCGGCGCCAGACGTATCCTGAGTTGAGGGCCGGTCGCGATGTCTGCCGGCTGGAGGGTTGGGCGTGGCGTTTGAGCGTGATCGAAGCGCATTCGCCATCGCGGAAGTGGTGGTCGCCGTCCTGCTGGTGGCCTCGTGGTGGCTGCCCTGGGTCCTGGTCACGCCGGTCACTCCAGATCAAGTCCCCACCGGTGCCCCCGCGTGGTCCACCAATTGGTTCGGACTGGCCGACAACGGGATCACCACCGCGAGGATCATCGTGGCCATCGTGCCCGCGGTGCTCGTCGTCACGGCGGGACTGGCGCTCCTCCTGCCTTGGCGTGGTTTCGTCGTCGCCACACTTGTCGCCTTCGTTGCGACGCTGTTCGGGGCGGACTGGATGATCGAACGCATCAACGGCGGAATGACCGAGTTTGCCGGCAGGACCACCCCGGACCTGGGCCTCCAGCTCTTCGCCTGGCTATGCCTGGTCGGCACCCTCGTGGTGGCGGTCGATCTCACTCGAAACGGCTCGGGCACGATCGTCTGGCGCACTCTCCGAACCCCCGCCATCAGCCGCTACGGCCCATTCACTGGCTATCTTTGCCTCGTCGTCGCATCTGTGTTAATCGCCGCCTTCCCCATGTCAGCAGGGTGGACGTGGCTCGTCGTCGCGGCGCTGGTGGTCGGCTTGGCCGTGTGGGTGCGCGCGCTTCGGAAGGCCCCGCCAAAACCCTGACGCTCAGCGGCACCGGACACTTCTATCCCGACTGAGACACACAGGGCAGCGTATCTGCGCGGAGCGGTTGGGAGGTCGGCGCCGCGCCGGCCCGAGGCCGGAAGCGAGCGGCTAGCGCGTCTGCTCGGCCTGGATGGCGGCCGGGTCGACCGGGGGTAGCGCCATGACAGGATCCACCATGGGGCCCTGGTCCGCGGCGTGGACGGGAAGGGCAACCACTTCCAGTTCGGCGATCGGGCGGGCTCGGCCGGCGGTAAGACCCGCTCCGATCTCACGGAACCGGTCGATCGCCTCAGGCCGAATGGCGTAGTAAATGGACGTCCCTTGGCGCTCGGCGCTGACCCAGCCGGCCTCGCGCAGGACGCGCAAGTGATGCGAAACCGTGGGCTGGTGGACCGCGCAGCAGGCGGTGAAGTCGCATGCGCAAACAGATCCGTCCGAGCTCAGCTGAGTGAGTATCGCCAACCGCGTGGGGTCGGCGGCCGCCTGGAGGAGCTTGATGTCGGGGTCGGTGGGGCGCTTCACGTTCGCAATCATATCGAGCCATTTCGATATTGACAAGTCTCAATATGCANNATTTCCTGTGTCAAACGAAAGGAGGCCCACGATGTGGCTCATCTACCCCTCACGGATGGTCCGGGATCTGACCGCCGAGCGTCGGCGTGAAGTGACCGAGGATCGCCCTTCGGCAATCGAAGGACTGGCCGTCTGGAGCATCTCTCGGGTCAATGCGGCGGCGCGTCGCATTCTCGGGTCCAGGTCGACCAAGGAGTCCTGCGCAGGCTGCTGACGTAGACCAGGTCGGAACGCACCAGTAATCTCGCTCGGCTGCGGCAACCACGTTGCGGTGGCCGGGCGACTCTCTTGGACACTATATCGACAACAGTCGATATAAATCATGCTAGCGGCGGAAGGCGCCGCGGAAGGAAATTGGAGATGTCGCTCTACTACAGTCAAACGCTCGTCAGGCTTCTCACGGACGAGCGGCTGCGCGAGGCGGCCGAGGCTCGCACGGCCCGCCAGGGTGAGCACCGTTGTGAGGCGGAGCCCAAGCGCTTTATCCTCAACCTGTTCCGCCGGCCCGCCCCCGCGGCGTGCAGCTGCTAGGAGATCACGATGACCGCCGACGTTCACGAAACGGTTCGCCGCCACTACGCCGAGGCCGCCCTCAGCGTTGATTTCGGGGTCTCCTGCTGCGGCGACTCCGAGGATTACGGCGGCGAACTCTACTCGGCGCTCGAGCGCGCCGAACTGCCGTCGAAGGCGGTCATGGCATCGCTCGGGTGCGGCAATCCCACCGCTGTCGCGGACCTGCACGAGGGAGATCGAGTCCTCGACCTCGGGTCGGGCGGCGGTATAGACGTTCTGCTGTCGGCCAAGCGCGTCGGACCGACGGGCCGGGCCTTCGGGCTCGACATGACCGACGAGATGCTCGCCCTGGCCCAGCGCAACGCCGCCACGGCCGGTGCCACCAACGTAGAGTGGCTCAAGGGCCACATCGAATCGATCCCGTTGCCGGCGGCCTCGATCGACATCGTCATCAGCAACTGCGTCGTCAACCTGGCCGCCGACAAGCCGGCCGTGTTCCGGGAGATCGCCCGCGTCTTGCGACCCGGCGGCCGCATCGGCATCACGGACATCGTCGCCGACGACTCGCTCACGGCAGAGGAACGTGCCGAGCGCGGCACCTACACGGGCTGCATCGCCGGCGCCCTCACCTTCTCAGAGTTCCGCGAGGGGCTCGAGGCTGCCGGCATGGAGGATGTCACCCTGACAGTCAGCCACGAAGCGGCCGACCGGATGTACAGCGTCATCGTCAAGGCCCGCAAGGGCGGCGCAGCCGGAGCGGCCGGGCCGGCGGTCGAGACACCGGCTACCGTTGGCGCAGCAGCAAAATCGTCCGACGATTCTTCGTGCAGCTGCGGAGGGAACTGCGGGTGACCACGATCGAACTCGCGAGCGACGCCGACCGAACGGCCATCGAGGGCCTGCTGGCGGGAGCCGGTCTGCCTCTCGATGGCCTAGAACTCGCGCTCGGGACCGCCGTCGTTGCTCGTGGCCCGGAAGTTATCGAGGGCTGCGCGGCCGTGGAGCCCTACGGCTCCTATGGATTGCTCCGCTCCGTGTGCGTCGCCGTGGATCTGCGAGGCACCGGAATGGGGCACCGGCTCGTTGAGGCCGCCGAGAAGCTCGCGGCGTCACGCGGGATCGCCGAGTTGTACCTCCTGACCGAGACGGCCGAGGCGTGGTTCCCGCGACTCGGCTACCTGCCGGCGACGCGCGACCAGGTCCCCGCTGCTCTAACCGGCTCGCCCGAATTCACCGACGCCTGCCCGCAGAGCGCCGCCGTCCTCCACAAACGCCTCTAGCCGCAACCCCTTTCGCTGGCTCCGAGCGTCCCAGGCGGTCCTTGCGAAAGAAGCGTGGTTTATATATCGACATCTGTCAATATTACACTGGGAGATTCGATGGATCCCGTCACGTTCCTCAACCACGTCGGCAGCTCGGTGGCAACGAGCTTCCTGCACAACTGGCCGTTCCTTACGCTCGGCATCCTGACAGCGGCCGCACTGAAGGTCTACGTGGGCACAGACCGGGTGGCATCGCTGATGCGCCGCCGGACGCCGGTCGCCGTGGCCGGGTCAGTCGCCGCCGCAGTCGCGACACCTTTCTGCTCCTGCGGAACGACGGCGGTCGTGATTTCGATGCTGGCCACGGCCGTGCCCTGGGCCCCGATCGTGGCCTTCATGGTTGCGTCGCCCCTCTCCTCGCCGGACGGTCTGGTCTACTCGGCCGGCCTGTTTGGCTGGAGGTTCGCGGTCTACTTCTTCGTGGCTTCGATCGTCCTGGGGGTCGCCGGCGGAGTGGTGGCGTACGTTGCGGAGAATGCCGGATTGCTCGAGGGCCAGGCCCGGTTCGTCGAGAAGGCGGCCGCGGTTCCGGCACCGGCCGTGGCCGCACCGACGCCCGCCTGTGGGTGCGGATCGTCCGCGCTCTCGTCGCCGGCCGCGCTCTCGTCGCCGGCCGCGCTCTCGTCGCCGTCCATCGGCCCGGGCGCGGCCAGCGTCGCCGAGTTCGCCCCGGTCTGGACGCGCTGGCGCCTGACGGAATTGTCGGGCGAGATCAGGGCCGCGGCGCCGCGAATGGTGGCCATGTACTTCGGGTTCGCCGCAGTCGGCTTTGCTGCGATCGAGATAATCCCGACCAGTTGGATGTCCACGCTTCTAGGCGGCTCGAGCCCGCTCTCGATCGTGTTTGCCGCGACGCTCGGCGTCCCGATGTACCTGACCGAGGGCAGTATGCCGCTGGTGGCAACGCTGATGCGCGGCGGCATGGGACCCGGGCCCGCCATCGCCTTCCTCATTACGGGCGCTGGGACGAGCATCGGGGCGATCTCCGGCGGCCTGATCATCGCCCGCTGGCGGGTCATCGCCATCGTGGTCGGGACGTTGTGGGTGGGCGCGGTCGTCGCCGGGCTAATCGCCCAACTGGTGCTGTAGCCAGGCACGTTGTGGCGTCGCCATGCTGCGGCGCTACGGCCAGGTCGGCCGAGAGTAGACTCGGCGCGGCAGACCCACGCGGCTCGCCACCGTCTACGGAGCCGCGGTCGCCCGGAGGGCCAGTGTTCAGCTTCCCGACGCACCCGATCGCCATCGGCGTCTCTGATGGGGTCCAGGCCGCTTTCAACTATCTGCAGGCGTCATGGCGGCGCTGGCTGCCCGTTGTCATCGTGGTCGCCGTGGTGACGGGAATTGCGTACGCCGCGCTCGGCTCGCCGGATACGACGGGGCTGTACTACATCGATCGCTCGACTGGCCAGCTGACGTGGTACGCGGGTTCCGATGTGCGCCTGTGGCATGTCGGTGGTGACCTGTCGGTCACCGGGCTTGTCGGGCTCATCGCTTCGTGGGTCTTCACGGCGGCGGCGATTGCCGGTTTGCGAGGCCGGCCGATGACGCTCGACTTCATCCTTGTTCGCGGCCTGATGTCCCTCGTCGCTTCGATACTGCTCCTGTTCGCGCTGATAGCCGCCGTTATCGCGCTCGTGATCCTTGTCGTGGCAGTGCCCCCGCTCGGCGTCCTTGGTTTGTTCGCCGCGATACCCGTGCTCCTCTACCTCGTGATCCGCGTGGTCTTCTACACGCTCGCGATCTTCGACGGCTTCGGCCCGATCGAGGGGATTTCAGAATCGTGGCGCCTGTCGCGCGGGGCAGTGGTCCGCTTGTTCGGCTGGGGCCTGCTGGCAATCCTGATCTCGCTCGGGTTCAGCATCGTCTCGAGCATAGTCGGCGCCCTGTTCACGGGCTCCACGGTCGCGGTCGGACGGGGCGTCGAGGCTGTCGTGACGACCACAGGCTCGTGCTTCACGGTCTTCATGATGGCGGTCCTGTACGAGAGCGAGCGAGCTCGCCACGACCCTGCCGCCTACGGTATCGCTGCCGGTCCGGGCTACCCGCCGCCGTACCCAGGAGCTCCCTATCCGTACGGGCCCGGCCGGTATCCAGGCGGCCCCGCCCAATACCCGGGCGCGCCGGCCTGGCCCAATACCGGCCCGTACGCCGGCGCCTCGATGCCGTATCCGGGCCAGGTGGCGCCATATCCGGGCGGCCCGATGCCATATCCGGGCGCGCCGATGCCGTATCCCGGCCAGGTGACGCCGTATCCGGGCTCCACGCCTCCCTATGCAACGGCGCCGTCCTGGCCGGCCGACCCGCAACCGAACCAGCCGATATCCGGCTGGACCGTGCCCCAGGGCACGCCGGTCTGGCCGAGTGCCCAGCAACCGGCCCCGACGTGGCCGCCGCAAAACCCCGTCCTCCCGTACCAGGGCGCGACGCCCGCCTATCCCGGCACACAACCGCCGCGCTGGGATCCGGCGGCCGGCACATGGACGGCGCCGGCCACCGGTGAGGTGGCGCCGGCCACAACCTCAGAAGCGCCCGCCGAGCCCTCAAGCGCGGACGTGACTCTGTCGCCGGAGGATCCGAATACCCCAGCCTGATTCTGGCCCGAGCGCAACAATGTGGCGGCACCACAACCCCACCCGGCGCCGCCACCCAGTGCCGCCACCCGTCGCCGCCACCCATTGCCGCCACCCGACGCCGCAACCCGGCACCGCGAATAGCGGATGCGAAGGACGCCGCTTCGATCAGAGGCCGACCGGCTGGCGAACGAGGATGACCGTGACGCGACCGGGGGCGAACTCGGCGTTGACGATCATCATCTTGTTGATGGCGGTGTGCCGGCCGATGGCCTCCTGCAGATTCGCGTCTTCGAGCGGGTAGCTGTACTCCTCGACTCTGCGGAACGCGGTTTCCAGGTCCGGAACGATCTTCTGGGAGCCGATCACCAGGACGACTCGTCCTGCGCCGAAGCCGATCGGGCCCAGCTGGCTGCCGGTCATCGAAACAACCATCAGGCGGCCGTCCTCGGTCACGGCCGAGACGCTGTTGAGCTGGAAGTCCGGCGCCGCTCCGAGCTTGCGGATCTCCCGCATCTGCGTGGCGCGGTCCATCGCGCGCGTCCGGGGCCGCAAGGCGTCGTAGCGGCCGCTTTCGTCGATGACGGCCGTCAGGCCGAGCTGCCGCATCGTTATCGACGCCCCTTCGCCGACTTCAGCACCTTCCGGGATGAGGGTCAGCACCAGGTCGCGGGCAGCGTCGCCGTCGTCGACGACACGGACGTCGAAGCCGTGGCCGCGAAGCGCTTCCGCAGTTCGTTCGATGGCGGCCTCGTCGGCCGGGCGGGCGAATTCCGCGTTCACCGGCAGTCGCTCGATTGTCTTTGGTTCGGTGGCATTCATTTCGGTCTCCGTCTGGCCGCGGAAGCAAGGGCCGATACCCGCTGTCGTGCTGGTGGCGACGATCCGGGCTTCGGATTGGCCCGGTGGCTTCCGCCAAATAACATGTATATGTGCACCGTTACCGTGGTAACATTGCGGCTGCAATAATACCAAGGAACATAGTGAATGTCTACAGCATATTCGAAGTCCGACCAACCAGGGCCTGACGGTTTCGCCCCACCGGCTCCCGAGACGACCGCCGGCGCCGGCCCTGTCAATCCGATCTTTCCGAACGGATCGGGCGACCCTGCTTCACCGGAGGCGCTGGCGGCCACCGCCACTACCTTCGTCGGCGCCTTCGAGCGATGGGCGAGCCGGAAGGCGGCCCTTGCCGGAGCGAGCGTCCCGCGGCTCCGCCTGCTGAACGCCGTCCACTGCCGCGGCCCGCAGAAGATGGCCGACCTCGCCGATGCGCTGGCCGTCACGCCGCGCAACGTCACGGCGCTTGTCGATGGGCTGGAGTCCGACGGGCTCGTCCGACGCGTCCCCCACTCGACGGACCGGCGCGTCACGCTCGTCGAGCTGACCGACGCGTCCGACCGCGTCGCCGAACAGTTCGGAACGTACCAGGCCTCGATCGCGGGCCTCTTCGGCGGCATAACCGCCGAGGAGCGGCAAACCCTCGACCGGCTCCTCGAGATCCTTCTGATTCGAATGCGCGCCGATGCAACCTGCGCGATAGCCGGCGAGGAAACCCCGAATGCCTGACGACGACTCGATGCAACCGGTAGAGGTGCCCGCGACCAACGCCGCCGAAGCCTTGCCCGGCCGGTTCCCCGCCGTCTACCTCGGCCACGGCGCCCCGACTCTGATCGACGATGAACTGTGGCCCGTGGAATTGGCCGAGTGGGCCGCCGCGCTGCCGCGCCCCAAGTCCATCCTCGTGGTCAGCGCGCACTGGCAGTCGGCGCCGCTGACCCTCGGCGCGGTCAATACCTCGCCGCTCGTTTACGACTTCTACGGCTTCCCGGAGCGCTACTACCGCATCCGCTACGACTCGCCCGCGGCCCCGGAGCTGGCGGCGCGGGTGCAGGCGATGATGCCGGCCAGCGAACCCGTTTCGCAGCGGGAGCGTGGCCTGGACCACGGCGCATTCGTGCCGCTGCTGATGATGTATCCCGACGCGGACATCCCGGTACTCCAGATGTCGATGCCGGACCTCTCGCCCCGGCATTTGTTCGAGATCGGCCGGCGGCTCGCACCGCTGCGCGACGAAGGTGTGCTGATCATGGGCAGCGGCTTCATGAC
>PMJT01000227.1:0-2327 GCA_003158495.1 Chloroflexota bacterium
CAGGAGAGCGATTGCGTCGGCCAGAGTAGTTGGTCGCTCGTAAGCGAACGGCTTCATGGCGATGGAACCTCCGGCGCTCAGAGGATCTTGTCGACCTCGTCCAGCAGCACCTGTGGGTTGGCTGCCCGAACGAAGTAGTAAGGCCGGTCTGAGAACTTCGTGACCCACTTTGCGCGCGCGAGTCGCAAAGGCTCCGTGTCCACCATGGGCATGGGCCAGTCGGCCGCGAGCAGCTCGTTGAGCAGGAAGTAGTTCTGCAGCGAATGCAGCGTCTGGAACTGGCGCTCGAACGGGATCATCTCGGCCAGGTTCGGAGCGAAGTTGCCGTCGATCGCCGGGACAACGACAACGTCCACGTTGCTCGGTTCCGCGTACAGCTCCCACGTGGGCATGCCGCCGAAGAACTTGGCCACGCCCGCCTCTGGAGCGGCCTTGTCGGCACGCTCGGTTCCCTCGGTGCGCTTCTTGAGGAACGGCTCCTTCGAGCCCTTCACGGCGCGCCCGGAGTCATCGACGACGGTAGTCTCGGTGGAAACGAGCAGGGCACCGCGGCGGCAAGCCTCTATCTGGCCCATGCTCTTGCCGTGGTTCGACTCGCCACCGAGGAACATCACGGTCTTGCCCCGATACCGCACGGCAGAGGCATGGAAGGGATGGAGCCCCCTGGCCTCCATCCGCAGAGCGAGCATCGCGACTACGACCTTCTGGATCGGGCCGGCTGGCCAGGGACCCTGGAAGACGATCTTGCGGCCGTCGTACGAGACGGACTTTGCGCCGTCTTCGTGCAGGACGATGTCGGGCTCGGAGAGGGTCACTTCTGGCGAAATGCGGACATCCGCCAGCCTGTAGTTGAGGAAGTTGAGGTCCTCCAGGACGTGTTCGCGGGGCTGGCTGCCGTAGACGTCCACCCGCAACCTGGCGGTTTCTGCGGACATCTCTTCGGACAGTTGCAGTTGCTCGTTCATGCGCTCCTTCTCCGGGCGGCCCATGCCGCCTTCGCGTGCCCAAACTGGGTTTCTGGTGGCCGTCGACCGGGGGCCTTGGCCGCGAGGCTGGATCGTGCCGAGGCCCATGGCGCCGACACGGTTGGCTTGCGTCCGCGGCTTCGCCGGGAACGCTCGGGCCGAGGCCCGTCAGGGTCGCGCGGCCGTCGTTCGGCAGCCGCGCGGGTGCATATTCAAGGCGATGGCAGCGACTGCCCTGCGTCGGCCCGAGGGCTCGGTCCTCTCAGGCCAGGCTGGCCGGATCGGGAATAACCACGTCGCCGGCCGCCGACAACTCGTCTACCCACGTCTCGCGGAACATGTTGCCGGCATGCTCGAAATGGGTGTGGTACGCAGCGTTTACCTCTTCGGGATTGCCGCTGCGAAGGGCGTCGAGTATCGGGCAGTGCAGGTCGGCTATGTGGCGCCGGTTCACGCCCGGTACCAACAGCGTGATGTAGGTGCGGGAGAGCGGCTCGAGATGCCGCCAGATCCGCTCCAGCGTGTGGTTGCCCGATATCTGGATGACACGGGCGTGGAAGGCCACGTCGACGACGGCTTCCGTGTGGGTATCGCCCGCGTCGGCTGCACGTTGCATTTCTTCTACGTAGCCCTGGAGTTCCTCGAAGTCCGCGTCGGTCATCCTGGGTTGGGCCAGCCGGGCGCCGAGGGACTCGAGCTCAGCCCGAATCGCGTACGCCTCGAGTAGTTCCGCTTTGCTTGGATGTCGAACGCGGGCTCCGCGATATGCCGAAATCTCGATGACCCCGAGCGCCTCGAGGTCGCGAAGGGCTTCTCGCACGGGAGCCTGGCTGGTGCCAAGCTCCCGTGCTACCCGGGTCTCGACGATTCGAGACCCGGGGGCGTAGGCGCCAGCCAGAATCTCCTGCAGGAGGCGATCCTTGATCTGATCGCTCAGGGGACTGCGTGAGATTTGGATGTCTGGCGTCATCGATTCTCCGGTTAGAGCTTTGGTGCGTCGGACTGGGTAGACGTCAGAACCTTGGCGCTCTCCAGGATCTCGACGAGACCGGTGGTTCCGTTGACACGGACCCGGTCACCGCTCTTGATCTGCTGTGTAGCTACCGATGTCCCGACGACACAAGGAATGCTGAACTCGCGCGACAGGACGGCCGGGTGAGATACCGTGCCGCCCGCGTCGGTAACGAGGCCGACAATCTTGGTGAAGAGTACAACCCAGGCCGGGTTGGTCATGATGCAGACGAGGATATCGCCTGATCTGACCTCGTCGAATTGGTCCTCCGTGAGGACGACCTTGGCGGTGCCTTCGACGACACCAGGCGAAGCGGCGAGGCCGTCGATCTGGCCCTTGACCGTCGAGGG
>PMJT01000227.1:2419-6552 GCA_003158495.1 Chloroflexota bacterium
GCGCCCTGGTCGATGTAGAAGTGATGGTCCGGGGTCAGCGGAGCCATCTTGAGGTTGATGTCGTTGGCGGCCTTCATCTCGGCCAGTGCGTCCCCGGTCAGGCCCTCGAGGATTTCCTTGGCGGCGGCGGCGATGTCGTCGGCCAGGACCTTGATGGTCTTGGGGTAGTCGTAGTTGGTCTGGATGTAGCTGCGGACCAGCTCGATCGCCGGCTCCATGTGCTCGCGCACGGTCGGGAACCGGAACTCGTGGCTCCAGACCGCGTGCCAGCCGTATTCCTTCTGGTACGGAACGACCCGCTCGTCGATGAAGCGCTTGCCGCGCTCAGTCGACTTGAGAGCGGCGATGATCTCGCCGGCGGTCTCGTGATTGAAGGCTGCGGACAGAGTCGTGTCGACCTTGGCCTCCTCCTTCATCTTCCAGAGGGCCTCGATCGAGTCCCAGTTGCGGTCCTTGGCCGAGTTCTGGAGGCGTCCNNATGTCGATCGCATCCTCGAGCAGGCAGGCCAGTTGCGCCAGGTTCATCTGGGCAGCCTGGTCGAACTTGTCCTCGAGGTACTTGAAGTTGTGGTCCATCTCCGGGCGAAGCCGCCCGTTCCACCACGTCGTGAACTCGTCGCCGTAGGTGGGCAGGACGAAGCCCAGGTACGCGCCGATCTTGGCGGCGTAGTCCGGATCCTCGGGCACGACGGGTACGATCGCGGAACCGTACTCGCTAGCGGGGGTCGATAGGCCTGCCTGGGCCGGGATGGCCGCGGTGTACAGATAGCCGTTGACGATCTTGGCGATCCAGTCCGTCGCGAACGGCGTGCCGAAGCGGCGGAACATGTGATCGCAGCTGAGCCACCAACCGCCGATGTCGTTGTACATCGGGCTGATCGGATGGGGACAGTGCAGATCGTCGTAGACCCAGAACAGCTCCTTCTCGGTCTCGGACACCCACTCGACCGGGAAGTCCTTGTCGCCGAGGAACTGCCCCAGAATCTCTTCTCCGGGGCCGACCAGTTTCGTGGCTTCCGCCATTGCCATTGCCTCCAGATTGGGGTGCAGTTGAGGTCGGCGTCGCTAGGCGACGCAGGCTCAACCCGGACTGACCGGACGGTGCGACCGAGATCGCCGGTCGTTCGGTCGGCAGATATCCAGATCCCGAACCGGTTCGAGGCCGCTCCCTGAGCCTGTCTCCGTCGTTGATCGGAGTTCGGAGGACCTTCTCGCCGTGACGGGCGGCGAGGGTCCCTACCGACGGTTCAGGCCGTCCTGGGCTCGGTGTGGAGCACAAGACGAGCGGCGAGGGCCGTGCAGGAACGAAGCATCAAGGATTGCGCGTCCCGCCGATGCGGTTATGCGGTCTTCTCGACCTCGCGCGGGAACATGATCGCCACGTTGAACCAGCCGAGGGCTGCTCCAAGCATCCCACCCACGAACGCGGTGATGGCGCAGAAGATCACGATCGCGTACGGGAGCATGTCTGCGCTGACGTTGAAGTCCTTGAACCAGCCAAGGAACGTCCCCGTGAAGTAGCAGGCGAGGAACATCGTGATGCCGTTGAAGAACGGCAGCGACCCAACCTGGGTGACTGGCAGGTACTTCATGGCGTAGATCAACGCGCAGAAGCCAATGAAGAAGGAAACGAACAGGGCCACGTTGTTGTTCGTGAGGGTCTGCAGGCCGAAGTCGAGAACTTTGCCATCGCCGAGGATCTTCACGAAAACCTGGTAAAGCAGGCCGATCAACATCACGCCGGCGACGCCGAGGGTGTACGCGGGCACCATGATCTTCAGCGCAGCGGGCTTGGAGCCCAGGACGAAGTACTCGGCCCACACGATGAACGCCGCCCAGAGGGGCAGGTTCAGCTTATCGAGCCAGATCCCGAAAGGCAGGGCCACGCAGACGGTGATCGCGACGGCAAGCCAGAGCGGAATAGTGTTCTTGGTCTCCACACTTAACCTCCATCTCCGAGCCAGCCTGGTGGCTGGCCATCCACCGGAANNAGGTGCCGTCAAACGATCGAGCGAGACAGGCCGCCCGGGGGAACAGTCCGGTCCGCGTTCCGGACAATCAAGTGCCGATTGGCACTATCATCGATCATCGATTATTGTTGGACTTGCAAGACCAGCTTATCCCGTGAGGCCCCCTTGACCATGCTCGACTCGCCCCTCCTTCGGACAGCCCAGCTCGGCCCCACCGACTACTGGAACGACTCGTGCGCGGTAGACGAGCTGGCCTACGCGATCGAGCGGGGCGCGACCGGAGGTACCTCCAACCCGTCGATCGTGCTTGATGTGATCGGCAAGGAGAAGGCCCACTGGTCCCCGCGCACCCGCGAGCTGGCGGCCGCCCACCCTACCTGGACAGAAGTGGATTTGACCTGGGCGATCATCGAGGAGATGGCCCTTCGGGGAGCGGGAATGCTCGCGCCGATCCACGCGAGGGAGTCCGGCCGCAAGGGCTGGCTTTCGATCCAGACAAACCCATCCAACTACTGTGACCCGGCTCGGATCGTCGAGCAAGCGGTCCACTTCGCGAGCCTGGCTCCCAACCTTCACGTGAAGATGCCGGCGACCTCGGCCGGAATGGTCGCGATCGAGGAGTCGACTGCCCTCGGCGTCAGCATCAACGCGACCGTCTCCTTCACCGTGCCGCAGGCGGTTGCCGCGGCCGAGGCCGTGGAGCGGGGATTGCGCCGGTTCGAGGCTTCGGGTGGCGACCCGACCAGGGTGGTCCCGATGGTGACGATCATGATCGGCCGTCTCGACGACTGGATGAAGGTCGTGGTCGACCGCGACGGTCTCTCGGTCGACCCGGCTGCGCTGGACTGGGCTGGGATAGCCGCATTCAAGCGGGCCTACGGCATCTTCACGGAACGCGGATACCGCAGCCGCCTTCTGGCGGCGGCCTACCGCCACCACCTCCACTGGACCGAGCTGGTCGGCGGCGACGTCAGCCTCACCATCCCGTATCCGTGGCAGGTCCGCTTCAATGCAAGCGGCATCGATCCCGTCGCGCGCATGCAGGAACCTGTGGACCCGGCGATCATCGATGAGCTCAGCAAAAGGATCCCCGATTTCCCGCGCGCCTACGAACCGGACGGGCTCACCGCCGCCGAGTTCGACAGATACGGCGCGACGGCTCGCACGCTCCGCGGTTTCATCAAGGCCTATCACGATTTGCAGGCCGCGATCCGCGACATCGTTCTCCCCAACCCGGATCTTCGCACTGCCTGATCCGGGCGAAACAGCACCACGGAGGCATTCATCGTGACCACGAAGGCACTCGAAACGATCGACCGCGCCAATCCCCCGATCCTCTCGCACTGGATAGACGGCCGCTCGGTCGAGGTCCTTCCCGAGCACACCGGTCCGGTCTACAACCCCGCCACGGGCGAGGTGATCGCACGCGTTCCGCGCGGCGGAGCGGCCGAGGTAGACGCTGCCGTCGCCGCCGCCCGACGGGCGTTCCCGGCCTGGCGCGACACGCCCCTCATCGCCCGGGCCAACATCTTCTTCCAGTACCGGGCGTTGGTATACAAGCACCGCGAGGAAATGGCGGCGCTCATCACCCGCGATCACGGCAAGACTTCCCCCGACGCGCTGGCCGAGGTCATGCGCGGCCTGGAGACCGTGGAGTTCGCCTGCGGTCTGCCGGTGAACATGGCCGGCATGAACACGCCCAACGTGGCCACCAAAGTCGACGCTCACACCCTCCGCCAGCCCCTTGGCGTGGCCGCCGGGATCACCCCGTTCAACTTCCCGGTCATGGTNNTTCGTGTGGAAGCCGTCCTCCCACACCCCGGGCGCGACGCAGCTGCAGGCTGAGCTGTGGCACGAGGCCGGCCTGCCCGACGGCGTCTTCAACGTCGTCTACGGCGGGCGCGAAGCCGTCAATGCCATCCTGGTCCACCCCGGCATCGATGCCATCCAGTTCGTCGGCTCCACCCCGGTCGGCAGGCACGTGTTCGAGACCGGCACCGCCCACGGCAAGCGTGTCGGGGCCTACACCGGCGCCAAGAACATCATGCTCGTCCTGCCCGACGCGGACCTCGACCTGGTCGCGGACTCGGCCGTGGCCAGCGGCTTCGGCTCCGCCGGCGAACGCTGCATGGCCCAGACCCTGGTCATGACAGTGGGCGACGT
>PMJT01000199.1:0-35449 GCA_003158495.1 Chloroflexota bacterium
CGTACATCGGGTAGATGCACCACTCGTCGCCTGTCCGCGGATGGGTGGCGTGGAGGATCCGGTACAGGACCGGGTCGCGCAGGTTGATGTTCGGCGAGGCCATGTCGATCCGGGCGCGCAGGACCCGCGCTCCATCGGGAAACTCGCCGGCCCTCATCCTCTCGAAGAGATCCAGGTTCTCCTCGATCGGCCGGTCGCGATAGGGGCTGTGGCGGCCGGGCTCGGTCAGCGTGCCGCGATGCTCGCGGATCTCGTCGGCCGAGTGATCGTCCACGTATGCCTTGCCAGCCTTGACCAGGAAGACGGCCCACTCGTACAGCTGGTGGAAGTAGTCCGACGCGTGGAAGAGGTTGTCGCCCCAGTCGAAGCCGAGCCAGCGGACGTCTGCCTCGATGGCGTCGATGTACTCCTGCTCTTCCTTGGTGGGGNNGTAGCCGTTCGGCTCGGGCGGGAATCGCGTGACGACGCCCTGATGCTTGCCGTCGCGCAAATCGGCGGCGACGATTTCGCGAATGAAATCGCCGCGTTCAGGTGATGCTGATGTCTCGGTGGTCACGCGCTGGGGCTCCCGACTCGTAGCGGATTGACCTGTAGCTTACCGTTTGTGACCAACACGGAGGGGAGATGACCAAGTACGACGACTTCGACTGGCACATAGGCGCAGCCGTCGAGGCCAACCAGCCCGAGGACGGCGCCTTTACCCACATCGGCTTCATGCTGGCCTGGCTAATAAGGCGCGGCATGGGCAATCCGGACATGTTCGACCAGGACATCTTTCGACAGGTTGCCGATGGGACGCTGCGGCCGGACGACCTGCGCGATCTATTCGACGGCAAGTTGATCGGCGACATCCTCGAGCCCGAAGGCGCAGCCTTCCTGGATGCTTATTACTCGGCCTATTTCCAGGACTACGCGGCCGAATTTGCGGACCTGCCGGACTACGGCGTCCCGGACGATGTGGAGCACGAAGCTCGAATCGACCGACGCATCGACGATGCTCACCGGCGCTGGCTCGATGCCGGTCGGCCGGCGCCTGATAGTCCGAAGGCTTTGTGGGAGGTCGCGGGGGTGCCGGAGCTACCGGCCGATTTCGACCTGACCAGCGTCAAGATGGCGTGGGAGTACTCGGGTCCGGAGGAATTGCTGGACAAGTCCTTGATCCCCGAGGGGTTCGAGGTCGTCCGGGTCGAGCGCCCGCCGAGTCACGTGGATCCTGAACTGGAAGCGAGAGTCGCCGCGGCGATTTGCAGACCGATAGAACTGGAGTCGCTATCCAGCCGCCATTGGGGAGTGGCGTCGCTCAACCGCGCGCTCCGCAATCTCGGTGCGCAGGGCGCGGTCATGGTCCTGGGCCGCGGCCCAGGGTGGACCGACCCGAGCCTCGAGGTTCATCGAGTGTCGGGTTCACCTCGCGATGCGCTGGCCACCGAGTTCAAGAGATACATCGAGCACCGGGCCTGGGCCAGGTGGCGAGACGGCATGGTCGAAGACATCCCGGCCCGCTGGGGCAAGGAGAAACCGCCCGGATCGAGCAATCTAGTCTGGTTCGCAATCGACGAGTACGTCGTCTACCTGGTCAGCTCCGAAGACGAGACGGCGCTCGAGTCGATGGCCGTCGCTATGCGGGCTGCACTGGAGCCCACCTAGCCGCTGCGGGCGCGGGCCAGCTTGCGGCCAAGCTTCCGGCGCGTTTGCACCGTCCAGTCATCGAGTGACTGGTATCGAACTGGTGGAGCTCGAAATGGAGGCCGGCGCCGGCTTTCGGCGGCGCAAGGGGCACTTCCACGCTCAATTCCGCGCCGCCGGAGCGCCCGGCCTGCATCCGTGCTTCGATAGTAGTCGCGTGGCGACTGAATTGGAGGAGGGACTGCCTGGCGCCGATGCGGAGTGCGACGACCGTTTCGGGGCCTACAACTAGGCGCGAGCGCCCTGGGGCATGAGCCCGAGTTGCTGCATCATCGCCATCATGTCCATGGCGCCCCAGTGGTCGCGCGCGTGACCGGCGCCATCGAACTGGAACATGTCGATGAGTTGCACGTCGACCTTCTTCCCGGTCGCCCCCATACCCATGAAATCGCCCTTGTTGGTGCCCGAGTACCTGACGCGCGCTACAACCTTGTCACCGCTCCCGTAGATGTCTTCCACGGCGAAGTGCAGGTCGGGGAACGCCGAGATCTGCATCAGGAAGAACTTCTTGACCCCGTCCTTCGTCTGCTCGAGGCCCGGCGTCACCTCGTGCTCGACGAAGTTGTCAGCGATATGCTCGCTGAACCCGCCGATGTCCTGCGCGTTGATCAACTCGTACATGCGTCGCACGGTGGCTACGTTGTCCATGTCGCGATCTCTTTCCGGGCGCTCAGGCGCCCCTCCGCTGCGACGGCCGGCTTCGCCCCTGGCCCTGCGCGACGGTCGAGGCGACCGTATGGGGACGCCGCGCCGGTGGGAACCGGGAGGCTCCCGTGCCTGCCTGCCGTTTCGACGGAGTGTCGGCGTTCCCCGGCCGACTAGCTAGCCGGGTCCCGGAGCGTGCGCCTGCGCGAGTACCTGTCCCGGCCGCCGGCCCTCGCGGCTCCCCTGCTTCGCCGCGCTCTACGAGCAGAGACCGCAGCCCGCGGCGAGCGAGGTCGCGCACGATGCCCGGGCCGGTCGTGCCGCCGCCGACGACCAGGACGTCGAAAGCGCCCGACTCGGCACTCGACTCCCCTACCCGACCGCGCGCCCGACCAGGGCCCCCAGTCCGAACGTGACCGCCGCCGCAAAGAGGCCGAGCAACACCTGCCGCCCACCCGTCTTCAGGACGCTCGAGCCGGTGACTATCGTGATCGCCGCGCCTACGATCATCAGGGCCGCGGCGCTGACGATGATCGACGCCGCGATCGCCGGCAGCCCCGAAGAGAAGAAGAACGGCGAGAGCGGCACGATTGCGCCGAACGCAAACAGGAAGAACGAAGTGATCGCCGCGACCCAGGCCGAACCGCCCAGTTCGTCCGGATCGATTCCCAGTTCCTCGCGCGCCAGCGTGTCAACCGCGCGGCCGATCTCGCCGCCGATCAGGGACTTGCTCATCAGCCTGGCCTGTTCCTCCGTGAGGCCCTTGGACTGGTAGATGAGCGTCAACTCTTCCTCTTCCTCGTCAGGAACCGTGAGCAGTTCCTCGCGCTCCACCTTGACCTGGTGGGCGAACAGCTCGCGGGCGCTCTGGACGGAGAGCCACTCCCCGATGGCCATCGACAGGGCGCCCGCCAGCATGCCGGCGATGCCGGCGATCAGAACCGGGTTGCCGGTGGCGGACGCGCTCTGGGCCGCGCCGGCCACGCCCATCGAGATGCTCAGATTCGACACGAGGCCGTCGTTCGCGCCGAGGACCGCGGCCCGGAGCTGGTTGCCGCCGCTGCCGCGATGGCGCCCCTCTATGCGGGCGATCGCGCCGCCTTCCACTCCCCGGCCGGCCGCCAGCTCACGGAAAAGCCGGGCATGGGACCGCTCGTCACCGGGCATCCGGTCGAGAGCCTCGGGCTGGTCGTCGTACATGGCCTGGTCCGAGGCTTCGCGCTCGGCGATCGTCGGCACGACCAGGCTCGGCCCGAAGTGGCTGGCTATGAACATCAGGACGCGTGTCCGCCAGCCTGCCCCCATTCGGCGGGTATCGACGCCGGCGTCCGTCAGCCGAGTCCGCCACACGTCGGCGTGGATGCTCTCGACTTCGACCATCCGCCGGTAGAAATCCTTGACGGCCCGGCTGGTTTCCTTCTCGAGCAGCAGGGAGTAGAGGGCGATTGCGTCGATCTCGCCCTGCAGGTTGTCGCGATAGCGGGCGAGATCAGCCTTCGTCGGGTTGGCGACCGCAGGCGCGGGCGTCCTGTGCTCGAAGGCGGAGGACTCGTGATCGGTGGGATCGGGCGGCAGTTGGGTACTCTGGCTCATGCCGACAGTTTGGCCGGTCCGGCCGCACACGACAATGCCGCATCGGAGCGTCGGCACCCGGCGCCCGCGTGGGCTACAAAGCAGCCGGCCGCGGAGGGGGTAGAGCGGCCGGCTGCCTCGAGTCGTGGCCGGACGCGAGGCGACCGGCTATCAAGGCAACCAGTCGCGTCGGGGATGCGTGCCGACAACACGAGCCATTGCACAACCCGTTCCTGATGAACCGCTGAAAGCGGCCGCAATCTAGGGGCAAACCCTCGAAAACTAGCCGCGCCTGGCCAGCGGATGGGCAGATTCTGGCATCGGACCAGGGAGTGGCGCGGCCGGCAGCCACGCTTTGAATCGCTCGCCGAGCTTGGCGCGCCGCTCGGAACCCCACACGAAGACGTCCGCGCCGCCGCCGTACGGGCAGAACGCATCGCCGGTCGCCGGGCAGAAGATCGCCATGCGTCCGACGAGATCACGCGCCACGGCCAGCCACAGCCTGTCCAGGCAGCCGCGCTGCCACCCGAGTGTGGCCGCCATGAAGGCGGCGCGGTTCGGATCCGGCAGATACTCGCCCAGCCCCGTGATCCAGGTCTCGGGCGGCGCAATCGCGGCGGCGCCGATCTCCCGGAGGGCAGTCGCATCCTGGTGGCTGGCGTCCAGCTGGATGGCCACGACCAGGACCGTGGTGCCGGTGAAGAGCGCGCAGGCCACCGAGTCGAACCGAGAGGCCGTCTGCCGATCGTCGTCCAGCGCACCGTCGGCGGCGTCACGCAGGCAGTTCACCCGTGTCCACACGGGCTCATGGCTGAAGCGCAGCATGAACCCCACCGGCGGCTGACCGGAATACTGCACCTGCCAGGCGTCGACAGCTTCCTGGACGTTCATCAGTGGCCTTTGATGTCGAAGTCTCGGATTCAGGCGGCATCACAGAGCCACCAGCCCGCCTCGCATCCGCGGCAGCCGGCCCTGCGCGACAAGTGCGCCCGCCTCGCCCCATTCGGTTGCCTGCGGGTGCAGAGGTGCGACATACCGTACCCGGAATGGCGACCGCACACAACCTCCGCGGCCGGCCGCGGAGGGCCGGAATAGGCGTCGCAAAGCCGGACGCGCGGATGGCTCGAAAGCCGGCGGTGCGGCGACCCAGACCCTGTTCACCAGCCTCGGGTTAGCCGTCCAGACGACCTACCACGGCAAGTTTGGGACCGCCATCCGCGTAGACGGGACCGGCCACCCGGACCGCCGGGAGAACCAGTTCGTCGGGATCCAGGGCCTCGTAGTGCTGGACTTCGAAACCATCCAGGATCTGCTCGCCGTGGTCGACTATCGGCGTGTCGAGCAAGTTGGTCACGCCCAGCCAGCCGTAGATGGCGTTGAAGTCCCGCCAGACGCTGACAAACGCAATCTCCTCGCCCCCGTCCGAGCGGACCTGGCGCGCGACCTCGGCGTGGACGAGTCCAGGGTGGGCTCGCATGTCTTCGAGAACCCGCAGGGCACTGACCCTGAAGAGTTCGACGTGCTCGGCCGAGACCTCGCCCTTGAGGATCCGGACTATCAATTTGCGACTCCGTGAGCGTTACCGAAACCCCCGGGGCATTCTCCCGGCTCTAGCAGCGAGCGGCAATTACAACGCCATATCAGGCGCGCCAAAGTGGCGCCAAATTCATCAACGCGGCGGCCAAGACGCCCGCATCGGGGCGCGGGCCCGGTCTCTTCTCACGTTCGCCCCCCGCCGCCCGGGCGGGGCAATCAAAGCGTTGCCGCGTCGCCGGCGATCGTAGCCGCGGCTGCGCCGAACCAGCGCGCCTTGAGGCGCATCGCGGCCCAGACGAGGGCCAGCATCACCGGCACCTCGATGAGCGGGCCAACCACAGTAGCAAGGGCAACCGTCGGCGAGAAGGCCGTGATGGCGATAGCGATGGCGATCTCGAAGTCCCGTCCCGTCGAGTTGAATGCCACGGCCACGCCGTCCCTGTATGAGAAGTGGAGTCTGGAGCCGATGAACAGCACCACGAAGAACATCACGCCGAAGAAGAGCGTCATCGGGACCGCCATCTCCAGGACGATACCCGGCCGCTGGAGGATGAGATCGCCCTTGAGCGAGAACATCACGATGAGAGTGAAGAGCAGGCCCAGGATCGAGAGCGCGCTGAGCCCCGGCTTGAGCCGTTCCATCGCCGCTTCACCGCCGCGTCGGGTCACCGCCTGGCGCGTCAGGACGCCGGCGATGAGCGGCAGGCCCAGGTAGAGGACGACGCTCTCGGCCACGACCCAGACGTCGAAGCTGACGTTGCCGATCAGCAGGCGGGCATAGACCGGGATCAGGATCATCTGGGCGATGGAATTGAGGGCGACGAACACCAGGGCCATCGGCGTGTTCCCCTTCGCCAGGAAGGTGAAGATGATCACCATGGCGATGCATGGCGCCAGGCCATACAGAACCAGCCCGGTGTGCAACTCGGGGTCAGACACGAAGATGTTCGCCAGGCCGAGCATGACGAACGGTGCCACCAGGTAGTTGAAGGCCAGGACGACACCGAGTTGCCGCGGCGAGCGGAAGGCGTCGCCTACTTCGTCCAGTCGAACGTTGGTCATGGCCGGATACATCATCGCGAAAAGGCCCACGGGAACGCCGAGCGACAGCACGTTCGGGACGGTGAGCAGGAACGTCCCTCCGACGATGGCCTTGATCGCGTCGATCGGCGGAGTGAGCGTGAAGTCGGAGACCGCCAGCGCCTTGCCGACCAGAATGCCCACCACCATCGCGAAGGCGACGAAGAACGGCAGCAGGCGGAAGTCTTCCAGCGTGGAGAGCAGCCATTTGGCGCTCATTGGTTTCCTCCGATAAATGGTCGAGGTCGTGGGCTCGGACCGATCGATGCCAGGCGACGCTCCCGCCTGTGCGAGAGGTCAATCGGAGGCTAGGCCCTCAAGCCACTTGAAGGTCAAGGCCACGCTGCCTAGATTGTTGCCTCGGCCTCAAGTTCTCTCGTGCCAACCCTAACGGGTAATCGCAACTCAGCCGGTACCGCCGCCGCCAGTCCATGACGGAACTGGGGCGCTGATGGCAGCCGTCGCCTCTCAGCTCCGACGGTTCAGCTGTACTGCCGGCGTTCGCGGCCCTCCGCCCGCGCCGAGTCCCCTCACTTGGGGACTTCGCTGAGCGGGATACCGAGCGCCTTCGCCACGCCGGCGCCGTAAGCCGGGTCGGCCTTCAGGCAGTTGCCGATGTGACGGATCTTGACTTCCCTGGGTGCGTTGCCCATCGCCCGGGCGGTGTTGTCGAAGAGTGCCTGCTGCTTCCCGTCGGCGACGATGATCCGAAACAGCTTGCCGGGCTGCGAGTAGTAGTCGTCGTCGACGCGATGGTTCCAGTGGTCCGCGGCCCCTTCGAGTGAGAGCGGCGGCTCCCTGAAGTCCGGCTGCTCCTGCCACTCGCCGTAGCTGTTGGGCTCGTAGCCGAGCGTGCTGCCGTAGTTGCCGTCGACCCTCATCTGGCCATCCCGGTGATAGCTGTGAGCCGGAACGTGCGGGGCGTTGACCGGGATCTGGGCGTGGTTCACGCCGAGCCGGTAGCGCTGCGCGTCGCCGTAGGAGAAGAGTCTGCCCTGAAGCATCTTGTCGGGCGAGAAACCGATGCCGGGCACGATGTTGGCCGGGTTGAAGGCGGCCTGCTCGACGTCGGCGAAGTAGTTCTCGGGATTGCGGTTGAGCTCGAAGAAGCCCACTTCGATGAGCGGGTAGTCCTTGTGGAACCAGACCTTGGTCAGATCGAACGGGTGATAGGGGTTGATCGCCGCTTGCTTCTCGGTCATTACCTGGATGAACAGCTTCCAGCGCGGGAAGTCGCCCTTCTCGATGCTCTCGTAGAGGTCGCGCTGGTTGCTCTCGCGGTCCTTGCCGACGAGGGCCTCCGCTTCGGCGTCGCTCAGGTTCTTGACTCCCTGCTGAGTGACGAAGTGGAACTTTACCCAGACGCGCTCGTTGGCGGCATTGATGAAGCTGAACGTGTGACTCCCGAACCCGTGCATGTGGCGGAACGAGTAGGGAATCCCGCGGTCGCTCATGGTGATCGTGACCTGGTGGAGCGCCTCTGGCAGCGAGGTCCAGAAGTCCCAGTTGTTGCCGGCGCTGCGCAAGTTGGTGCGCGGGTCACGCTTCACCGCGTGGTTCAGGTCGGGGAACTTGAGCGGGTCACGCATGAAGAAGACCGGCGTGTTGTTGCCGACGAGGTCCCAGTTCCCTTCGTCGGTGTAGAACTTCATTGCGAAGCCGCGAATGTCGCGCTCGGCATCGGCCGCGCCGCGCTCACCGGCAACCGATGAGAAGCGCACGAACATGTCCGTCTGCTTGCCAACGGCGGAGAAGATCCTGGCCTTCGTATATTTCGTGATGTCGTGGGTGACCGTGAAGGTGCCAAACGCGCCAGAGCCCTTTGCGTGCATACGCCGCTCGGGGATGACCTCTCTGTCGAAATGGGCCAGTTTCTCGAGGAACCAGACGTCCTGGAGCAGCATCGGGCCGCGAGGGCCGGCCGTGATCACGTTCTGGTTGTCGACGACCGGTGAGCCGCCGGCGGTGGTCAGCTTCTTCTTGTCGGCCATGGCTTGCTCCTTCTTGTGCCGTGCGGCAGCTCTGGAGTAGGGACAGTTCCCGTCAGGGACGCCTTACGGCAGACGGCCGAGGCTGCAGAATCGATGTTACACGTCGCACGCGAGAGCGTCCGCTACCCAGGTGAAGGCGCCGCAAGACGCTCCCTGAACTCCCTCTACCTGAGTCAACGTGATAGAACTCCCAGGATCAGCCCCACCGCGAGAACCGCGTACCCGACGATCGCGACGGGCGTATTCCTGCGGAAGCGGCCCACGACGACGACTACCGCGGCGACCGCGATGATGAACAGGGCGACGGCTTTCATGTCTGGGTAGAGCTCCTGTCAACTTGCGAGGTACCGGGCTTCCCACGAAAGGCGTCCCGGAAAGTCATGCGTCCCCAGGCGCAAGGCCGCATTCGCGTACACGCGACCGGCGAGCCAGGTCAGACCGACGATCCCAACGACAGTCGTCGACATGACGAGAACCACCTGCCAGGGCGCTGCGTCTCCGCTCGCCATCCCCACCGACATAAGGATCGGTGCGAACGGCGGCAGGATAGCCAGCGCAGGGCTGAGGCTCGAGCCGCCGAGCCGGCCATGCCGTGGAGCTCGCCTAGGTATTCCAGCTGCTCGCCCAGTCGCATCTTGGGATACAGCCCACATTCCTCGGGCATGTACCCGATGCGCTGGCGCGTCGTGAAGTCGAACGGCACGCCATCCCATCGAACCTCGCCCCTGTCGGGCTTGAGGACGCAGGGCACGATCCGCATCGTGGTGGTCTTGCCGGCGCATTGCGACCGACCAACCCGAACAGCTCGCCGGCGCGGACATCGTAGCCCAGGTCTTCCAGTGCGACCGACTGCCCGTGGCGTCTGGAGCCCCCTGGATCTCGAGACTGCGTTCGGCTCTCATGTTTCCTCCGGCGGAACCGCCGCACGCTCGCGTGTCGCAGGCCAACCATGCGCTCAAAGCGCCCCATCGAAAGCCGGGTTACACCAGCCGGAAGACGAGGCTCTGCTTCGCCGGCCTTACATCCGCCTTACCTGGGCCCCGAACAGGGAGAAGCCGGCCCCGGCAAAGTGTCCACTGTCAGCTCCAGATGAGCACGACAGGAGACAACCCACGTGGATCGTCAACTCAGCTCCGTCACCAGGCTCGCAGCCGTCGCGCTGCTCGTCGGGGTCGCGGTTATCGGGTGCGGCAACGGGGGCGCCGCCACTCCGGCGGCTACGACCGGTCCGACGCCGGCGCCCCAGGCCACGCCCATCGATCAGCCGCAGGTCACCCTCGTCCCCACTCCCACCGAATCGGCCACCGACGCCGCTTCGGCAACTCCGAGCGACTCGGTCTCGCCGAGCCCCTCGAGCGCAACGGGCGCGGCTCACTCGCAGCCGACAACGGACCCGGTCACCACGGACATAACGAACCTCAACAACATCATCAACGGCGTCAACGGCTCGGTTTCGGGCGGCGATGCCGGCACCTCCGGCGGCGAGTAGCCGCCGCAATGGACAAGGAGTAAACACGTGAAATCACGACTCGCCACCCTCGCAGCCGGCCTGGTTCTCGGCGGCTCGCTGCTCGTCGCCTCTACCGGAGCCGTCGGAGCGGTCACCACTCCGGCCGGTCCTGCCGGCAAGGGAGTCTGCGCCACCGAAGCGGCCGCCACTCGGGTCGCCGGCGCCAAGATCGATGACCTGCGCGCCTGGGGCAACTGCGAGATCAACCGCCGCTTCGTCACCCTCACCGCACTCTCGAGCGCGATCGCGGCCTCCAAGGTCATGACGCCGTCCGATGCGTCGGCTCTCCAGGGCGAGATCAGTTCGACCCGATCCGGCCTGACGAGCCTCAAGGCGACCATCGACTCCGAGACGGTCGTTCTGGCGCTCAGGGCAGACATCGTCAAGATCGCGACCGACTATCGGGTCTATCTGCTCGTGGTCCCGCAGGTCCATCTCGTCAATGCCTCCGACGGCATCCTCGCCACCCAGGCCAGGTTCACAGACCTCAACACCAAGCTGTCCGCGCGCATCGCCGCGGCAAAGGCCGCTGGCAAGGACACCACGGCCGCCCAGGCGGACCTCGACGCGATGAACGCCGCGGTCGCCAAGGCCATCGGGCTGGCCACGCCGCTGCCGGCCTCGCTCCTGGCCCTCACCCCGGCCCAGTACAACGGCGGAACCGCCGGACCGGTGCTCAGCAATGCTCGCGCGGCCATTGTCTCAGCCCGCGACGACCTCAAGTCGGCAGTGGCCGATGCCCAGGCCTGCCGAACCGCTCTCGCCGCCCTCTAGGCGAGACCCGGCTCAGGCCCCCAAATCGCGCGGCTCCCGCCTTCGGGCGGGGGCCGCGTTTTCGTATTCCCCTAGACCGGATCGTCGGTAAACGCCTGCAGCCTGAACCCGAACTCGGCCCCGGGACCGTCGTCGCGAACGCGGGCCCAGATCGTGCCGCCGATCGATTCGATCAGCCTGTGCGCCACGAAGAGCCCTATCCCCGACCCGGCGACCCGGGAGGTGCGTTCCGAGCGGTAGAAGACCTCGAACAATCGCTCGGCTTCGGCCGGATCGATGCCCGGGCCCTGGTCCAGGACTCGAACCCGGGGCTGGCCTTCGGGCGCGTCGACGACCACGTCGATACGGCCGTTCGCGGGTCCGTACTTGGCGGCGTTCTCGAGCAGGTTGTTGACGATCTGCTCTACGAAGGCCTCGTCGGCCCGGGCAATCGGCATGGCCGGCGCGATAGTCAGTTCCAGACGAATGGCCGGGTGGCGATGCCGCCCCTGCTCGCAGACACGGCGCATGACATGTTGGAGGAGCACCGGTTCCGTGTGGACCTGGATCGCGCCTCGCTCGGCCCGGGCAAGGACGACCAGGTCCTGCACGAGACGGCGCAGCCGTTCCGCCTCGTGGCCGATATCACCGACCAGGTCGTCGCGGGTCTCCGCGTCCATTCCGGGCCGCGACAGGAGTGTGCTCGCGGCAAAGATCGAGGTCACCGGCGTTCGAAGCTCATGCGACAGGATGCCCAGGAAGGCCTCCCGGAACGCCTCCGCATCCTTGCGGTCCGTGATGTCCAGGTTGATTCCGGCCCAGCTCGTGATTTCGCCCGACTCATCGGTGATCGGGAAGCCGCGGGACAGGATCGTCCGGCGCCGTTCATCGGCCCCCTGGACCACCAGCTCGTGATTCCACGGCATCCCGGTGACGATCGTTGCCTCCCAGTCGCGCAGCGTTGCCGCGGCGAACTCTGGGGCGAGGGTCGAAATCCACCCGGCCCCACGAGCTTCGTCCATCGTCCGCCCGGCCATCGCGAGGAAGGATTGGCTGAGGTAAGTCATCTCGCCGTCGGCATCGGTCAGCCAGATGCCGAATGGGATCAACTCGCCGATCGCACGTGCCTGTTGCTGCAGTTCTGCCACGGCGGCCACGGCTTCCTCGCGCCGCTTGCGTTCGGTGATGTCGACCACGCCCAACGTGAGACCGGCGGTCTCGCCCAGGGCGTCCCGAAGTCCCTCGGCGCTCAGGAGCCAGGTCCTCTCGGGGCCGCCAGCCCTGGTCTGTCCGCTGACTTCGAGGTCGCGGATCGGCTCGCCTTCCGTCAAAACACGCGACAGGGCGGCGATCGTGTCGACGGCGAAAGCCGGAACGACTCGATCGATCCGCAAACCAAGGCTCTCCACGGCTGACATTCCGCCGATCGCAGCGAGGGCCGGGTTGACGTACAGATAGCGCAGCTCGCGATCGAGGACCGCCAGGCCAATTGGTGCGGTTTCAATGAGCGGCGTTGAGGCCGCTGCACCGAGCCGGATCAGGTCCGACAGGGCCTGCAGCCGGTCCGCCTCGAGCCGATGCACCCTGACCGTCGTAATTGCCCCGACCGCGACAAGGACCAGGGCTTCGAAGACGACCATGATGGCCAGACCCACGGCCTCGTCGTACAGGCCGGCGCGTTCGCCGAGCAGTCGGATCAAGGCGAAGATCGGGACGACGATCACGACGGCAGGCGCGATCCTGCGAATGACCTGGCCCGCGATCCCTGGGTCGCGGATCAGGCAAACGAGGATGTGATCCGGATTCGCCGCCATGAGGGCAATTCCGAGGGCAGCCAGGGCGCACGATGTCGGCAGGGAGACCTGCGTCGACGACCCGAGTGATAGCACTCCCTGGGCGCCATAGAGATACCCGAGAATCCCTATCCCGCCAATTGCGGCGCAAACGATGCCCAGTATCTCGGCCGGGTAGAGGCTCCCCCACCTCCGGCCGAGGGTCACCACCCCAAGGGCCGCGGCGATGAAGGCGACGCCCGTCTGGACGGCGAAGCGACCCGGATAGGGCGAAATAGCGCTCGCCGTGTCGGAGACAAGAGCCTGGTCGATACCCAGGCTGACTCGCGTCAGGTGCTCGACCAGCGTGGCTCCGGCGATCGCGATGACGATGACCGCGCCAGCGAAGGCGAGGCGTCCCGGGCGGGCGTCCTTCTGTCCGGCCGTGAGGGCTAGAGCCGAGCCGAGGCCGATCAGGCACAGGGCGGCGTTGACCTTGGCCTGGACGCCCTCAGGTAGCCAGCTGGTAAGGACAGGGATCGCGACGGTCCAGCCGATCAGGACGAGGACGCCGACGACGATCACCGCTATCGCGAGAAGGGTGGTCGGACGTTGCGGCGATCGGTCACCGCCGGTCACGGTTGCCACGATGCGAGCGAGCGGCGATGAGGTCCCGTCCGAACCAGTTCCAACTACCATTCGCCAGCCTCAGCCACGTCGACTCTGTGCCGTCGGCGGAACCACGTGCGGTCCGCGAGTGGCATGGTACGGCGTGCGGGTCGGCGTTGATAGGCGGCATGCCAAACGACCCTGCAGGGGACCCGCCGCGCCGCTATCGTCTCCGCAACGGTCCCCCTACCCTGCCACGGACCGATTCGAAACGAGGTCGTGATGGTCTGCCCGAGCTGCGGCGCCCTCATGGATGGCCGGGGCAAGTTCTGCTCCATTTGCGGCGCCCAGTTGCCCGAGGCGGCCGCTCCGGCGCCGGTCTGGTCGCAGCTACCGACGGCCGCGGCACCGCTCGCTCCTCCGCCATGGCAGCCTTCCGCGCCACAGCCACCAGCGCCCGCCGGCCAGGGCTATGGTGCGGCGCCCGGCTACGGCGCACCGCCCCAATACGGCGGCCCTACGCCGTACGGCGCTCCGTCCCAATACGGCGGACAGCAATACGGCCAGCCCCAGTACGGCACTCCGCCGCAGCCCTACTACGGGGCGCCGCAGTACTCTCCGGGATCCTGGGGTGCCTACGCTGCCCCGGCCGCGGGGTCGGGCGGATCGCCGCTCGGCGCGCTGCTGGCCGCTCTCGGTGGACTGGTCGCCGTCGTGGCGGCCTGGCTGCCAGTCGCGACGATCTACGGCTTCTCGCTCAAGCTCATCGATGCGACCGACACTTCGACGCTGGCCTGCGGCTACTACCTGGTCGTCGGCGGTGTGGCCGCCGTCGCCGCCGGGTTTCTGCTCCTGCTCCGGGCCGGCGGATCCGCCAGACCTCTCCTGGGACTAGTCGCCGTCGGCGGTGGGATCCTCGTGGTGGCCGTCGAGGTAGCCACGTATGGCCAGCTCAACGACTCAGTGGGCCTGGGAGGCTCGCTCGGCAGCCTCGGCATCATCGGCACCACCAGCTGGAGCTACGGCCTCTACGTCGGCGCCGGTGCAGGCGTGGTCGGCGCGGTCGGAGGATTGATCGCGCTGGCGCAGGGCCGCTAGGGACCTGCCGGCCGGCGCCGATCGAGCGGCGCCATACGCTGGGACAAGGGAGGCTTGGGCGTCCGGGGTATTCGGGTTTGCTCAGGGCCGCCAGGGTCGCGGCTTGGCCGGCTTGTGTGGCGCCGACTGTCCCATGGGATGCGGCGGAATCCACTTGGATCTGTCGAGCTCGGTCTCGGGCTTCTCGCGAGCGGACCCAGCCTTCGCGGCGGGAGCGGCTGCCTGGGCTGCGGTGGGAGCGGCCGCGGCAGGGCCTGGCACGTGTACGAGGCTGGTGCCAGGTGCAGTCGGCTTTGCCGCAACCGGATTGACGGGCGGGGCGATAGGCGTGTGGGTTGCCGCTGCCGGCGCCGCGCGGGCGGGCTTCGGCTTTGGTACAGAAGCAGCCTTCGCGGCGGGCACTGCGGCCGCGGGTTGAGTGGCGGCAGCCGGCCTGGCGGCGGGTGCTGCGGCGACGGGCGCGGCTGCAGCGACCACGGGTTGAGCATGTGCCGTCGAAACCTCCACCGGCATTGGTGGAGCCGTCCGGGTCGGCTCTTCGTTCGCGTGCGTCACCGGGGCCGCCGGGGCCGCCGCGGGCACAAGCTCAGGCAAGGGCGCACGCTCAGGCACGGCCGCAGCTGCCGCCGCAGGCGCGGCCGGGGCCGCCGCAGGCGCAGGTGCCGCCGAGGCTTCCGCCGCCGCTGCCGCGAGGTAGGCAATCGGAGCCTGCGGCGCATGGCGATCGTCCACCTCGGCAATCAGGTCACGCACGAACTCACAGATCCGGTCCGCTTCCTCGTCCACGCCCTTCAGGAAGAGCGTCTCGACCTGGACCGCAACGATCCGGTGCCCGCCGCTCGACTCGAGGTTGAGCTCACTCACGGAGAGTTTTGGCCAGCGGACCAGCTTCGCCGTGGCCCTCGGCGTGCCTCCCTGGGGCGCCGTTCGGATAGCTGCGGTGATCAGGCCGGCGATCGTCGGCACGAGGATGGAGTAGCGCACCTCCGGGTCCTCGCCCCAGACGACCCAACAAGTGGGATCGGCCTCCGCACCGAGGTCGGCGAGCACCGGCTCAAGCATCGCCAGTACGTCGGCGGTCATCGATCCAACAGTTGGAGCCGTCCTGCGCCACCCGCTCAGTCGCACCGCATCGCCTCCGGAGGACAAGTCTCTGATCGCCAGGTCATCAGTCAGGCTATCACGAGACGGCGTGGGGACGAGAGAGATTCGGTCTTGCGAATGACGAGCCGGCCCGTCGGGGGAATGACGCCGCGAGCGAACGGGCGAGACTATTCTGACGTCGGCGGGATGTCGAACGGCATCACCCGGACTCCGGCTGACGGCCCGGCTCAAGACCTGTTCGAGCGCCCTGGAAACCTTCAAGAGGTGGTGCAAATGAGAGTTGACCGCGGTCGACTCAACTGGGGAGTCTTCTTCATCGTCCTGGGAGCGGTCCCGCTGGCCTATCACCAGGGTGCCGTGAGCTCGTCCGTCCTGGGCGACGCCTGGCGGTTGTGGCCGCTGATCCTGATCGGCATCGGGCTGGCATTCATCCTTTCGCGGACGCCCGCCTTCTTCGTCGGCGGCACCATCGTCGCGATCTGCCTCGGTCTCGTCTTCGGCAGCGTCCTGGCCGTCGGCCCCAACGTCGGCTGTGGCTTCGACGGAAGCAACCCGTACACAGTGTCTCGAACCGGTACCTTCGACGGATCGTCGTCCGTCCAGCTCAACCTGCAATGCGGGTCCGCGACCGTGACCACGTCCACGGACGGCCAATGGCACGTCGACGCTACGAACAGCAGCGGCAAGGCCACCCAGGTCACGTCCGACAACGGTGCGCTCCAGGTAACGTCCGCCGGGACCAACGGCTGGCAGTTCGACCGGGGCAAGGACGACTGGCGCATCTCTCTGCCGTCGGGATCGCAGATCGATCTCACCTCGTCCTTGGACATGGGAGACGCCCACTTCAACTTGTCGTCAGCCAACGTTAGTTCGGCCCGCTTCACGCTCAACCTCGGCTCGCTCCACGTGGATCTCACCGGCGCGCACGTGGGCAACCTCAACATCTCCACGAACCTGGGCTCAGCGTTCGTGACTCTGGACGGCTCGTCCAACGTGAGCGCGGACCTCAAGACCAACCTGGGCTCGCTGGATGTGTGCGTGCCCGCCGGTCTGGGGGTCCAGGTCGCGGCCAGCGACAGCCTTTCGTCCAGCGACTTCCATGACGCCGGCCTGGTCCGAATGGACGGCCAATGGCAGACGCCCGGCTACTCCAGCGCAACCTACAAAGCCAACCTAACCGTCGAGACCAGTCTCGGGAGCCTGAAGCTCCGCTCTGCAGGAGGCTGCAAGTGAACCCCCGTCGCCTCTACCGCTCCGTCGACGACCGGATCCTGGCCGGTGTCGCAGGTGGCGTCGCCGCCTACTTCGACGTCGACCCGGTCATCGTCCGGATCATCTGGTTCCTCTCGATCTTCTTCTCCGGTTCGCTCACCTTCTGGGCGTACATCGTGATGATCTTCGTCGTCCCGCTCGAGCCGAGCGAATGGCCGGCCCCGTCGCCGTGGGCGCCGGGCGGCGGTCCGGCCGGGTACGCGGCCACATACACGCCACCCGTGACCACCGGTCCGGTTGACGCCGGCACCACTCCCGCGGCGGGCACGGCGGCCGGCGAGCCGGCGGCGGCAACAGCCGACGCGACCACGGGCTCGGCGGCCGGACCCGCAACGGCCCCGGGAATGCCCCCGGCCGGAGCCCCTGCTCCCGGCTGGGGTTGGGGCTATGACTGGCGCACGCAGCGCCGGCAGGAGCGGTGGCAGAGGCGCGCCGAGCGCTGGCAGCAGCGCGCCGAGCGCCACGAGTACCACAGCTACGGCGGCCCGAGCCTCGTCTTCGGCCTACTCCTTATCCTGGTCGGCGGGCTGCTGGCGTGGCATCAGGTGGATCCGAACTTCGACCTCAACATCACCTGGCCGGTGGTCGTTATCGCCTTCGGAGCGATCCTCGTCGTTTCATCTCTGCGGTTCCGCGACAAGTAGAAACCGGGTCCGATCGCCGGCCGGCCGTACCCGCGCCGACAGAGTTCGAGCGCGACTCACGAGCATGTGCTCGGGTCGCGCTCGATCCGTTTGAGGGCAGAGGCACCGGGGCAGCGCAGTTGGCGCGACCGGAGGGTGGCGGCGAAACTAGACGGCGATCTCCCGGCGACGTCTGCGCAGTGCGACGATCGCCAGGAACACAGCCAGCAAAGCCGAGACAGAACCTGCCACGGCCGCGCCCAACTCCAGTATTGCGAACGCGAAACCGGTCGTTCGGGCCGGCGGCAGCAGGTCGTCCCGGCTCTGCGCCAGAACGGAGAGCGGACCGGGTGTGCCGGTGGCGGCATTCACCTGGATGGCCGCGGCGAGAAGAGTCGGCGCCGCAATCGGAGAGTCGGTGGGTGCGTCCGTGGGAGCGACGGTGGGAGAAGTCGTCGGCGACTGCGTCGCTGCAGTGCCACCGCCGCCGGAGCTCGATCCCCCGCCACTGCCGGGCTTGACCGGCGGGGCGACCGGGGGCGCGGTAGGAGCGGCGGTAGGAGCGGCCGTCGGCGCGGGCGTCGGCAGCGGGTTGTTGAACGGGGACGAGGCGGGCGCTCCACGCGTGGGATAGGCGCCGCCGCGGGCAAATGCGCAGTCGTAGTAGTAGGTGGACCCGGTAGCCCAGCCCCCGCATCCGACACGGTCATAGGCGCCCATGATGATGCTCCAGTGGGGCGACGACGACTGCCAGCCAGTAGTGGGACTGCCCATGATGTGGCCGGTCGTGGAGTAGGTCCACGTCTCGAATAGCACCTTGCCGCTCACCTGGTACTGCCACAGGTAGGCGCCATTGCCGTAGCCGCCGTTCATACCAATAATCTCGCCCACGCTGCCGTAACCCCAGGCGGTCTGCATAGTGGAGACGAACGACGTGGTCGACAGGGCATACGTGGCGGAGTTGCACAGGCGCAGGGTATGGGAACTGGCGTTGTATGCCGCGAAGTCCTGGGCCCGTCCTGCGATGGTCTTGGTCGCGTCATCCGGGCAAGGGATCCCGCCATCGCGCGCCTTCGATGCCAGGTTGGTATCGATGACCAGCGGGGCCTTGCCGGCCGCTTTCCTGGCACCGTTCATCAGGCGAACGAGTTCTGAAGCCTGAGCATCGAGCGGGCCGGATGCGGCGCGCACTGTCGGGACCTGCACGGTCAACGAAACGGCAAAGAGCACCAGGCCGGATACGATCGCTGCAGGCACACCGATGACGTGCGTTCGATTTGAGAACCGCACTACTGTCTCCTCCGGACGGGGTAGAGGCTCGTATCGTCGCGACGGCGGGAACCAACTCCCAGGATAGGAACCATCTCCCAGGCCCTAGCTTCACGCCAAGGGCCGCTGGTTATAGTCTGTTTACCGGTGACAACCACCCGTTCAGGTAGGATACGCGTCGCGAGGGCGCACCGTGAAGGTGAATAGGTGCGGTTAGGTGGGCAAGACAAAGAAACCTGAACCAGAAGCTGAGGTTCTTCTTTACCTGCGAGGTTCGCCGGCAGTCCCAGTTGGGGGTCCCGTGGCACCGAAGTGCGGCCACGCGAAGACCCTTGGCGGGTGAGTGGTCGGCTAGTTCCGCGACTGGCGCTGGAAGCGCGAGCACCGCTGGTGCTCCCATTGCCCTCAAGCGAGCTCGATTCTCTTGTCAGGCGGCAGTGACGCAGGGGGCCAGCTGGGTGTCCGTGCGCTTGATGTGGCTGGTCAGCCAACGCATCATTTCGATCTCGATGCGCACGACCAGGTGGGCGGCGGCGCCGTCGCGATCGAATTCATGGCGGAACGAAGTGAAGGTGGTCACGAAGTCACGGTGGGCGGCGATGTTCTGTGCCGCTACCGGGCACCTGTACTTCGCCATGCACTCCTCTTCCCGCCCGAAGTGCGTGACGCTGTAGGAGCCGAGTTGGTCGAGCAGTCCCGCAATCTCGGCCGAGCCGCGGCCCAAGCTCATGGCCGAGAGCAGGTCGTTGAGCCACGAAATGAGCTGGCGATGCTCGTCGTCCAGGCTGTCGACGCCCGTTGTCATCGAGGCATCCCAGGCGATCGTCGGCATTTCGGCTCCATGGTTATGCGGAGTTCCGCCGCCCGAACAGCGGCAGGCCCGGTCGAGCTGTCGATGTAGATGTCGGGCGTGGAAACGGCGAGGCTTAGCCGATTGGCGTGATTCTGGGAGAACCACTACCCCGTGCGCCATGGTCGGACCAAACGCCGGGGTCGGTCCCGCCACGTGAATATCTCAGATCCGGCCCGCCATATCAGCCGTAATTCAGGAAGCAGACTTAGCTTCAATCCAGTATTTCCCCGAGGTCTCTTCGATGAGTTCAGCTTCCACCGGCCCGGCCGGGCCCCAATCCCGCGCCCGACGCAACCGGAACCTGTTACTGGCCGTGCTCGCGGTCGTAGTGCTGGCCGGAGTCGCTGCCGGAGGTTACGGCCTCTGGTACATCCTCGTCGGCCCCAGCTCGCCCGCCTCGGTCGATTCCGCGCCACCGGCTATTCCGTCCGTGGCGGTCACGGTCCCGGCCCTGCTCGATGGAACGTGGAACGTCAACGACACACTCGGCTCGATAAGCGACGGGACCGCCTCGTTCGTCGGGTACCGCGTCCAGGAGCAGCTCGTCGGCGTCGGCGGACACACGGCAGTGGGCCGGACAGCGAAGCTCACTGGGTCCATGACGCTCACGGGGGCCATCGTGACCGACGTCCAGGTCACGGCCGACCTGACCGCGCTGCAGAGCGACAACCCGCAGCGTGACAACCAGCTCACCCACCAGGCCATCGAGACGAACACATTCCCGTCGGCGACGTTCAAGATCACCGGGACGATTGACCTGGGCACGCTGCCTGTCGACGGAACATCGGTCACTGCGAGTGCGACCGGCGAACTGACGCTCCACGGCGTGACGCGAACGGTCACGATCGCCTTGCAGGCGGTTCGTCGCGGAGGCGTCATCGGCGTGACCGGCAGTCTGCCGATCGTCTTCTCGGATTACTCGATCGTGAAGCCAAACAGCTTCTCGGTACTTACCGTCGACGATCACGGCATCATGGAACTACATCTTCTGTTCACCCACGCTTGAGACGCGTCGGCGGCACGGCATCGGACGCCTCCGACGCGGCGTCGCGCCGCTTCCGCACTCAACGAGCTTCGAAGGAGTTGTCCGTGTCATTCCTGCGCTTCCTGGGCAACCGGCCGGGTCAGCCCATCCCCGTCGCGACTCCAGCCACGCCGGACGTTTCGGCCGAAACGGACGCCGTCCGCCGGATCGTAACGCGGCTCGAGGCCCTACCCGTGGATCAGGCGAGGCTTCTCGCCGGGATGGCCTATCTGCTCGCGCGAGCCGCATATGCGGACCTGGACATCAGCGAGGCCGAGACCTCGGCGATGGAACAGGTTCTGACCGAGTCGGGGCTCGATCCGTCACAGGCGATCCTGGTCGCAGAGATGGCCAAGCTGCAGGAGAAGACGACCGGCGGCACGAGCGACTACCTGGTGGCGCGCGAGTTCCGCGATCACTCGACGATGGATCAGCGGATCACTGTTCTGCGCGCGTGCTACCGCATCTGCGCCGCCGACGATTCGATCAGCGGCACGGAGAGCTCCACGGTCGACGAAATCGCGACCGAGCTCGAACTGTCCCGGGAGGATGCGGCCGCCGTCCGGGCCGAATTCGCAGGCAAACTGTCGGCGCGCTTCGGGTTCGGCACGCCGTCTTGACGCGTCGCCAAAGGTTGCTGGGACCCAGGGCCGCGCCGCGCCACTGACCCAGCTCAGGCAGCGCGCGTCGGTAGACCCGTGGTGTCGGCCCCGAACCAGGTGCCGGAGCTGCCCTTGACGATGGCGACGGCATTCTCCAGGGCGCCGATCGCGGCAAAGCGACCGCCACCGGCCACGAACTCGGCACAGGCGCGAACCTTGGGCGCCATCGAGCCCGAAGGCCACAACCCGGCGGCCAAACCTTCTCTCGCTTCCTCCACCGAGAGCCGCAGGATCGGCTCCTGGCGTGGCGTGCCCCAGCGGCGATAGACCGCGTCGACGTCGCTCAGCAGCAGAAGTCCATCCGCATCCACGGCGCGGGCAAGGACNNACGGGAATGCCGCCGCCGCCGGAAGCGACGACCAGGATCCCCGCGTCGACCAGCGATCGGATCGCGGCCGCCTCGACGATGCGGATGGGCGGCGGCGACGGAACCACGCGCCGCCAGTTCTTGCCGTCGGGAGCCACGCTCCAGCCGCGCGTAGCGGCGTGCTCCTTGGCCGTGGCCTCGTCGTAAATGGGGCCGACCGGCTTGGTGGGATTGGTGAACGCGGGATCGTCGGCTGGAACCACGGTGCGTGTCACGACGACCGCCATCTGGCGATGGCGGCCACGCTCCAGAAACGCGTCGTTGAGGGCCTGGGCGAGCAGATAGCCGATCTGGCCCTGCGTCTCCGCGCCAAGCACGTCGAGCGGCGGCGCAGGAACTACGGAAGCGGCCATCTCGGCCCCGATGGCCAGAAAGCCGACCTGCGGTCCGTTGCCGTGAGTGACGACGATTTCGGCGCGACTCCCCTCCGCCAGCGTTACAAGGCCGCGCGCCGCGGCCACGAGGTTGTGCCGCTGGACTTCGGTGGAGCCGGGTTCACCCCGTCTGATCAGGGCGTTGCCGCCGAGGGCAATCGCCAGCCGGGTCATCGGATGATCCTGCGGATCATCTTGTGAACCGACGGTTCATCCCATCCGCTCCCAGCATTCTTCGCCTGTGATGAGCACGTAGAGCAGCGCCTGCTCGGTGTACCAGCGGTTCTCGGCCTCATCCCAGACTCGGGACTGCGGACCGTCGATGACTTCGTCCAGCACCTCGTCGCCGCGGTGGGCGGGCAGGCAGTGGAGGAAGATCGCCCGTGGCTTGGCCAGCGCCATCAGCTCGGGCGTGACGCAATAACCGGCGAAGATCCGGGCCCGCTCCTCGCGTTCCTTCTCCTGGCCCATGCTGGCCCACACGTCCGTGTAGACGGCATCGGCATCGGCCGCCGCCGCCCGCACGTCGTGGCCGATCTCGATCGCCCCGCCGTTGACCAGGCAGTTCGCCCGGGCGGCCTCGACGATCGCCGCATTCGGCTCGAAGCCATCCGGAGTGGAGATGGCGAGAGTGAAGCCCAGGTGCCCGGCCGCCTGGATGAGCGAGTGGCAGACGTTGTTGCCGTCGCCGATGAACGCCACACGCAATCCGGCTGTATCGCCGAACTCCTCCTGGAGGGTCATCACGTCGGCGAGGGCCTGGCAGGGATGGTGGTCGTCCGTCAGGGCGTTGATGATCGGAATCGTGGCGTAGCGCGCCAGCTCCTCAACCCTTGACTGATCGAAGGTCCGGATCACGAGCGCTGTGAGGTACCGGGACAGGACCCGCGCGGTATCGGCGATGGTCTCGCCGCGACCGAGCTGGAGTTCGTCCGGCCGAAGCGTGATCGGCAGCATGCCAAGCCCCCAGGCCGCCGCCTCGAAGCTGACCCTCGTCCGCGTCGACGGTTTGTCGAAGATCAGCCCCACGCGCCCACCGGCAAGGGTGTCACGGGCCATTCCCTTGATGCTCTTGAGGTGAATTGCCAGTTCCAGGTTGACCAGGATCCCGTCTCGGCCGAGGGAATCCAAAGTCAGAAGATGGCGCGTCATGACGGTCTCTCCGGGCTCAGTGATTTGACCCCGACCCCGAGGCGGCTCGTGCACGCTCGACGATCGGAGCGAGGAGTTCGGTGAGGTTCGACTGGTCGTGACCGGCGGCGTCCCCGGCGAGCTCCTCCAGCTCATAGCGGACACGGACGACAGGCTTGTCCAGCTTGAGAACCCGCGTCAAGTCTATCGGCGTTGCCGAAAGGACGAGGTCGGCCGGCATGGCGTTGAGCGTGGTTTCCAGTTCGTGCATCTGGCCCTGCCCGTAGCCCATCGCCGGGAGCAGATGCTCCAGGGCCGGGTATCGGCTCAGAGTCTCGGCCAGTTGACCCATGGCGTACGGCACCGGGTCCACCAGCTCCGAGGCCCGGAAGCGCCGCGCCGCGACCACGCCGGCGCCGTATGTCATGCCGCCGTGCGTGAGCGTAGGTCCGTCCTCGACGACGGCGACTTTCTTGCCGGCAATCTCACCACCCTGGAGAGTCAGGACCGAGCGAGCGAGGATCACGCGGGCCCGCGGATTCATCGAACCCACGTTAGTCCGAACCTCGGCGATCTGGGCCGGCGAGGCCGAGTCGACCTTGTTCACGACGACGACGTCCGCCAGCCGGATGTTGGTCTCGCCCGGGTGGTAGTGCATCTCGTGTCCGGCCCGGAGCGGGTCCGCCACGACGACGAACAGGTCCGGCCGATAGAACGGGAAGTCGTTGTTGCCGCCGTCCCAGAGGACCACGTCCGCCTCGGCCTCGGCCTCGCGCAGGATGGCCTCGTAGTCAACGCCGGCGTACAGGACGCGCCCGGCGTCGAGATGCGGCTCGTACTCCTCGCGCTCCTCGATCGTGGTGTCGTGGCGGTCCAGGTCCGCGTAGCTGGCGTACCGCTGGACACGCTGGGCAACGAGATCGCCATAGGGCATCGGATGGCGCACGACCACGACCTTGAGGCCCTGCTTCTCGAGCAGCGCCGCCAGGTACCGAGTGGTCTGGCTCTTGCCGGCGCCGGTTCGGGTAGCGCCGGTCGCTACGACGGGCTTCGTGCTCGGCAGCATCGTCCGCGCCGGCCCAAGCAACTCGAAGTCGGCTCCGCCGGCCAGGGCCCGGCTGGCGGTGTGCATCACGTGTTCGTGGGTAACGTCGCTGTAGGCGAAGACGACCTTGTCCACGTGNNACCTCCACCGACGGATCGGTGCGATAGGCCACGTTGAAGTTGTGGAAGTCGCGACCGGCGGCTCCCATTATCACGACACGCGTGCGATCCATGGCGAATCCGGCCTTCCGAAGTCGCGCCGTAGGGGATGCCCCCGGCAGCGAACCTTGGGCTCCCGAGCCGGTACCCGCCTCCGGTCCAGCGGTCGTGGAGCAGCGGTAGTGTCACCCAGATGCGGCGCTTCCGCAAGTGGCAGCGGAGTGCCACTCAACCCCCTTGCGGCGACCCCCAAATCCTTCCGGTGGAGCCTCCGGCCCGTTCGCGCGGCCCGATCCCAGAGCTACGCTAGATACTGGAACATCCCGAAGAGGCCCGAGATGAGCAGCGCCGCGACCACGATCCAGAGCAGCGCCGCCCGCGGGCGCGAGTTGGCAAGGTCGCCCAGCAGACCGCGATCGCTCGTCAGCCGGACCAGGAAGGCGAGCGGCAGGGCCAGGATGATCACGTTGAAGACCATCGATCCGACGCACAGACGGACCAGGTCGCCCGACAGCAGGACCACCGCCGCGGCCGGGACGACCTCGATGAAGTAGACCCCGTAGAAGCGGCGGGCTTCGCTGAACTTGAGGTTGAGGCTCCGGGGCCAGCCCATAAGCTCCCCAACTCCCCACGCCGCCGAGAGCGAAACGACGACGAGCGCCAGCAATCCAGATCCGATCAGGCCGANNGCGGCGGCGATCACGATCGCGGCCATCAGGGCCTGGCTGGCGAAGGCCCCGACCAGCGTCTCCAGGCGCGACCCGTGCAAGTCCTCGCGGGTCAGCTTCTTGTCGACGCTCGCGGACTGCTGGTAGAAGAGCATCCACGGCATGATCGAGGCGCCGATCATGGCCACGACGAGCGAGAAGTAGTCGTGCGGAACGTCTCCCGGTAGCGGATTCAGGTCCGACACCAGGTGCCCCAGGTCAGGCCGGCCGGCCACGGCAAGCACGACGAAGCTGAACAGGGCCAGGGACAGGACGAGGGCCAACTGCTCGAAGCGGCTGTAGCTACCGCTCAGCACCATCGAGGCGTGAACCACGAGCGCGCCGATGATCGCCAGCGGTGCGGGGATGCCGACGATCGCCGCCCCAAGGGCGATGCCGGCGAACTCGGCCACATAGGCGACGAAGTTGATCACGGCCATGCCCACGACCGAGACGCCCGCCCAGGTTCGACCATATCGGGCTCGCACTAGTTCGGCGTGGCCCATGCCGGTGGCGAGGGCCAGGCGCGCGGTCATCTCCTGGACGAGGAACAGGATCGGCACGACCGCGAAGATGGGCAGGAGCAGCGCATATCCGGACTCGGTGCCGCCCTTGGCGGCCGTGACGACGCTTGGGGCGTCCACGTCGGCGAGCATGACNNACATAATGGAGTCAGTGGGCGATGAGGAGGGCCGAGGCTCATTCCGTCCGGTTCATCCGGCCCCTCGCCCCCGGACTTCCGGCCCCTCCCCGTGCTGACCGGCAGGAGTTGCAGCACCGCCGATCCGCGGCCTCGGCGGCCCCGGTGGCGCTCACGCCTCGTAGCGCCTGGAAATCAATGCCAGCCCGCCCGAAGGCGGACTGGCATTCGAAGGGAACCGTATTCACCTGCCCGAAGGCCGTCCCGGGACTGAAGTCCCGGCAGTTGACCTCAGGCTACGCGGGCGGTCTTCTCGCTCTCGAGCTCGAAGCAACCAACGAAGTGATTGTCCTCGATCTTCGCCAGCGTCGGATCGTCCTTGGAGTCGGCAGTTCGTCCGGCCAGCGGATACGCCTCGTGGAAGAGGCACCCACCTCGACCGGCTATCGGAGCCGCAAGCTCGGACTCGATCTGGGCCCACTTCTTGTGCAGCTGCGGAACCGAAGAGATCAGCATCCGCGTGTACGGGTGGGTGGGGTTACCGAAGACTTTCTCCGTGGCGCCCATCTCGACGATGACGCCGTGGCGGAGGATCACGGTCTTCTCGCTGATGTAGTTGCCCAGCGAGAGGTCGTGGGTGATGAACAGGATGCCCATGCCGCGACTCTTCAGGTCCGCGAGAAGGTTCAGGACGTCGATGCGCGTAGACGCATCGAGCATGCTGATGATCTCGTCGGCCACGAGCACCTTCAGGTCCAGCAGGAGCGCACGTGCCACCAGCAATCGCTGGAGCTGGCCGCCGCTGAGCTGGTGAGGGTACTTGTTGAGAACCTGGCCGGGATCAAGTGTCACGGCCCGTACGGCTGCCTCGACCTTGTCATCCCACTCGGAGCGAGCCATCTCGGGGAAATACTCGACTCGGATGAGGGAGAAGACGCGGTCCGCCTTGAAGATCGGGTTGTACGAGCTGAACGGGTCCTGGAAAACGCCCTGGACCTGTCGGTAGTACCCCTTGACGTCCTTGCCTTTGACGGTGGACACGTCCACGCCGTCCAACACGATGGATCCACTACTGATGTCGATCAGCTTGAGGATCATCTTGCCGACGGTTGTCTTGCCGCTGCCGCTCTCCCCGATCAGGGAAACGACCTCTCCTTCGGCGAGCTCGAAACTCACATCGCGAACTGCGGTGAAATCCTTGCCGCCGAAGGTGCCGATCTTGTAGTTCTTCGAGATCCGGTTGAGGCTAAGCATTGGGGCCAGGTACCTTCCAGCAGGCGACCGAGTGGTCGGGTTCGACCTCGACGAAGGGCGGCTCCTCTGCGCACTTGGCGTACGCCAGAGGGCACCGCGCCCGGAATCGGCATCCGGTGGGCGGTGTCAACAGCGACGGCGGGCTGCCCGGAATACCGGTCAGCTTCTTGTCGACATAGCGCACGCCCACCTCGGGCAGCGACGCCACGAGCATCTGCGTGTAGGGATGCATCGGGCTCTGGATGATCCTGCTCGTCGCGGCCTTCTCGGCAAGCTTTCCCGCATACATGATGAGGATCGAGTCCGAGATCTGGTAAAGGATCGAGATGTCGTGCGTGATCACCATCATGCTCTTCACGAAACCGTGGTCTCGGAAGCTCACGAGTGTCTCCGCGACGGCCCTCTGCGTCGAGACGTCGAGGGCCGACGTGATCTCGTCGGCAATCAGCAGTGACGGGTTTAGCAGGGTCGAGATGACCATGACCATGCGCTGCTTCATGCCGCCCGAAAGCTCGATCGGGTAGCGCTTCAGGACATCCTGGGTAAGCCCGACGACATCGATGCGACGCCCAAGCTCAACCTTTATCTGCTTGTATGGCAGGCCGCGCGATTCGACCAGCTCGCCGATCATGACGCCGATCTTCCGGGTTGGGTTCATCGCGCTCATCGCGTACTGCGGCACCACGGACACTTCGCGGAAGCGGAACGGCACCATCGCCTGCTTGTCCCAGATCGGCATTTCGGCGCCGTCCAGCGTGACACTGCCGCCGACGTACTTCATCCGGCCGTCAAGCCGGATCAAGCTGTTGCCGAGCGTCGACTTGCCGCAACCGGACTCACCGGCCAGGCCCATGATCTCTCCATCGGCGATGGAGAAAGTGGCGCCGTCGAGGGCCTTGACGTCGCCGGCTAGGGTTCTGTAGTAGACCTTGAGGTCATTAACCTGGAGGCTCACGGGTTAAAGTTCCCTGAGTTTGGGGTTGAAGATCTCGTCGAGACCCACGTTCATGACGTAGAGCGCACCGACGGTGGCCATGATCCCGAGGCCCGGCGGAACGAACCACCACCAGGTTCCGAGCAGAAGCGCGGCCCAGGACACGGCGTTGAACATCATCAAGCCGAGCGACATGCCGCTGGTCGGGCCAAGCCCAATGAAATCGAGGCTGGCCGCTATCAGGATGGCATTGCCGAACAGCAGGATGAACGTGAGCATCAGGTAGGAGCTCATGTTCGGCGCGATCTCGAAGACGATGATCTTCAAGCCGCGCCGCCCGCTGAGCTTGGCGAGGTCGATGAAGTCTCGCGAGCGAAGCGAGAAAGTTTGAGCTCGGATCGCGCGTGCGGCCCACGGCCAGGCCGTTACGCCTACGAAGATCGACTCGAAGAAGACCCCACGGGCTTCCGGCCATGACCGCTGCAAATAGGAGCTGATCACGAGCAGGAGTGCCAGTGTCGGGATTACGAGGAAGACATTCGTGACCATGTTGAGCAACTCATCGACCCAGCCACCCTTGTAGCCGGCGATAAACCCAATACTCATGCCGATCAACGAGGCGATGCCCCCGCCAAGAAGCCCCACGAAGAACGTGGCCCGGAGGCCGTTGACGAACTGGGCGAAGACGTCTTCACCGAACGTCGTGGTCCCGAACCAGTAGCCCGGGTCCGTTGACGGAGGAGTGTTGACGCCGAGGGTCTGGGCCAGAGGATCGTTCGAATCGATGATCGGGCCGAAGATCGCCAGCAGGACGAGGAAGCCCAGGACCGCTACGGCGAAGATGAACTTCTTGGACCGCAGCGCGAAGTACAGGACTTCGTGCTGGCTCTTCTTGGACGGCGCGGCCACCGCGTCAGTTTGCGTCTCAGGAGCGGTAACGGTGTTGCCGGCGGAGTCGCTCGGCAGGTTGACGGAGGTCATGCCGTGCCACCTCGCATTGCGACGCGAGTCCGTGGATCGACGATCACGTAGACGATGTCAACGATGAAGTTCGCCGCCAGGACTCCAATTATGATGAAGAGGAAGATCCCCTGGAGCAGGAAGTAATCCTCGCTCTTGATGGCATTGAAGACGAGCTGTCCGATTCCCGGGTAGGAGAAGACGATCTCGGTAACGAGTGCTCCGGCCACAATCACGCCCAGCTGCAGGGCCAGGCCGGTGATCTGGGGAAGCATTGCGTTCCGGAAGGCGTACTTGCGGACCAATCGCTGCGGGGCGCCCAGCGCCTCGAGGTAGCGGCTGTAGTCCGACTCCAGCTCGTAGATGATCATGTTGCGCATGCCGATCGCCCAACCTCCTAACATGACGAGGAAGAGCGAGAAGAACGGCATGAACCAATGGGCGATCAGGTCGCTGATGAACAGCCACGTGAGGGCCGGCTCAAGGTTGAAGCCGTAGCCTCCCGAAAGCGGGAACCATCGGAACGTGAAGCCCACGATGTAGGCGAGCATCAGGCCGAGCCACATGTAGGGCGTAGCGGTCAGGAGGTAGCCGATGGGCAGGATGGAGTTGTCCAACCACTTGCGCCGTGCGGCAACCGCGCCAAAGCTGTTCCCGAGCCAGTAGCTGAGCAGGATGGCCGGGATGAGCAGGCCCAGGGTGTACGGGACGGCGGCCATGATCGTGTCAGTGACAGCCCGTCCATGACCGAAGATGCTTAGGCCCAAGTCCCCGTGGAAGAGAGAGGTCCAGAAGCCTAGGTACTGCTCCCACATCGGGCGGTTCAGCCCAAAGAGGTTCGTGTAGTACTGAACCATGGCCGCTGACGCCTCGGGCGACAGGGTGCTCCCGCCTCCGGTCCGCTGCATCATCCCCGCGATCGGGTCACCCGGCATCAGGCGCGGGATCAGCCAGTCGATCGTTGCTGCAATGAAGAAGGTGATGGCGTAGGTGAGGAGCTTTCGCCCGAAGTAGCGTCGCACGCGATCTCCTGGTCGGCAAAAACCTGCGCTCAGAGAAAGAGCCCCTCCCCCGGGGTTGCGCGGGGGAGAGGCGCTCTGAGCCTTAGGTTACTTGGCGGGCGGCACGGCCGTGATCTGGGTCAGCATGAGCACGGCGCCCATCTGCCAGTAGCCGTTCCAGGTGGCCGGAAGGTCGTCCGCGGCCTTGTTGCCAACGGCCGGCCAATTCGTCCACACGGAGTTGTTGACCTGCGACCAGATGCCGTTATACCAAAGCGGGATAACCGGCATGTCGGTCAGCTGGATCGTCTGGAGCTGCGAGCACAGGGACTTCATGGTCGCAAGATCTTCGACCGGGGTGTTGTCCAGCTTCTGGACAAGCGCCCAAGCGGCGTCGTTCTTGTAGCCTTCGTAGTTCCGGTTCTCGCCGGCGCCGAACGGAAGGGGTTCGCGGAAGACGTAGTCGTACCACGTCCACGGGGTGTTGCCGATCTGAACGTCGTTGTTGATGACCAGGTCGAACTTCGGTGCCGTGGTGGCATCGGCGCGGTTCCGGTCAGCCGTAACGGTGTTCACGTCAGGATGCTGCGGGTCGATGTTGATCCCTGCGAGCTTGGCGCTGGCAGCGATCGAGCTCTCGGCAGCCATCCAGTCGGACCAGCCATCCGGGACCTCGAGCGTGAGCTTGAGGGCGGAGCCGTCCAGGTTCTTCACCATGCCGTCGGAGCCGGCCTTGTAACCAGCGGCCGCGAGCATGGACTTGGCCTTGGCAGTGCTGAACGAGAAGCCGAGGCTCTTCGTGACAGCAGTGTCGATGTACTTGCTGAAGTTCGGGAGAAGGCCCGTCGGGTCAGAGGCAGAAACGATGTTGCCGTAGACCTTGTTGACGATGTCCTGAACGTTGATCGAAGTCGCGAGAGCGAGGCGGAACTTCGGATCGCTAAGGGGCTTCTTGGTGACGTTCGGGATGAGCGTAGCCGTGTTGCCAGGAAGCATGTACGGAGCGCTCGGGTAGTAGGTGGTCACGCCGTAGCCGCCGGCCACGAGGGAGGCGACGCCGGGAAGGAAGTTGTTCGAGAGGTCGATGCCGCCCTGGAGCACCTGGCCCAGAGCAACGCTGTTGGCGCCGTTGACGAGGTCAACGATGTAGGTCGGCGCAACGCTCAGATTGAGAGCCGCGGTCGCCCACCAAGCCGGGTTCTTCTGCCAGACCATGCGGTCGTCAGCGTGGGTCTTGTACGTGTACGGGCCCGTGCCAACGCCGTTTTCGTTGGTGATCTTGAGGATGTTCTCGTCAGCCTTCGTGCTCCAGATGTGCTGGGGAACGATCGGGCTGTTGTAAAGCCACTGCTGCCATTCCTGGTANNCCCAGGGCCTTGATCTTGGCGAGGCCGATCGTGAAGGCAACGTCAGCGGCAGAGAAGTCCTGGCCGTCGCTCCACTTGACGCCGGTTCGCGTCTTGATGGTGTACGTCGTCTTGGCACTATCCCACGAGCCGCTCAGCGCGAGCCAAGGGGTGTAGGTGTCCTTGAACGTGTCGTACAGGAAAAGCGTCTCGTACTGGAGGCCGACCACGCCCATGGCGGCGTTCGGATCGAGCGGGTTCCAGGTCGAGGGGGCGCCCCACTGCTTGCCAGTGGTGTACAGGGTCTGGGCGCGCGGATACACGTCGACCGTTGCGGCGGTCGCGGACGGAGCCGGCGTGGCTGCCGGAGCCGCGGTCGGGGCGGCCGTCGGGCCCGATGTCGGGGCGGCGGTCGGCGTTGCCGACGTGCTCGAGCACGCCGATGCGACGATGCTCGCGATTGCGAGCAGAGCGAGAACCCTGGACTTGCCTATTTGCATCCCTTTCCTCCTTCCCATGGGGAGCGCAGCATCAGCGCGTTGGGCCTGAGCACAATTCAGGGCACGCTGTACGCACCACATGGCTAAGCCAGAACGCCAACTCCGTGGGCTTGCCCCGGTGACGGGGGGCCGGACATTGGCACGTGGACAGTAGACCACGCTACGGGACGTGTCAATCGAACGAGTCACTAAATCCTTGAGTTCGGGGGCTAAGTTGCCCCTCCAAAGATGGGGCCGATAGGACCATTGACGACCCACCTGCGCGGGTAGTTACTATCGGATCAGGTAGTGCAAAGGGTTGCCTGCCATCTACCGGGCTGATATCATCCACTAAACCTTCAGTTACGCGAGGCAGCACGGATGGCAGGGAGATTCGGGCCCAAGACGGCGACGCTGGCGGATGTAGCCGCCGCCGTCGGTCTTTCGCCGGCGGCGGTTTCGCTTGCCCTTCGTGGCAAGACCGGCGTGTCGGAAGCCACTCGGGCACGCGTCGTAGAAATGGCCCAGACCATCGGATATCGCCCCGTAACCGGAATGGCTCGCCAGCACCACAAGCCCATGACCATCGGGCTAGTGATCAAGGCGGTCCACGGCGACGCCCCGGAGGCGAACAGGTTCTACGCTCCAGTCATGGCGGGCATAGAGGAGAGCTGCCGCATCCATCGCATGGACCTGATGCTCGCGACCATGCCCGTGGATCAGCACTACTACCCCATCGAGGTTCCGCGCATCGTCACCAACCGGACGTGCGACGGGCTGATCGTCGTCGGTGCGCACCTCTCCGCCGCGACCGCGGATATCTTGCGGAGCGCGCCGCCGGCCGTGCTGGTCGACGCCTACGCGGAGGACGACACTTTCGACCTGGTCGCCACGGACAACGTCGGCGGGGCGCGGACGGCGGTCGAGCACCTCCTCTCCCGGGGCCACCGCAATATCGCCATCCTTGGCACGGAGCCTGGGGCGTTCCCAAGCGTCCTGCAGCGGCGCCGCGGCTACGAGCAGGTCATGGCCGAGGCGGGCCTCGCCCGGCACTACATCGATGCCCCGTACTGGCCGCCCGAAGAGGCCGCCGCGGTCGGGATCTCCTACCTCAATTCGCACCCGAGCACGACGGCCGTCTTCTGCGCCAACGATGCCGTNNGGTCTCGATCATCGGCTTCGACGACATCGACCTTGCCAGCTTCGTCTCACCCGGTTTGACCACGATGGCCGTCGACAAGGTCGGCATGGGTCGGATAGCGGTCACGCTCCTGGCCCACCGCCTNNAACCACTCCCCGCATAACGAAAGGGCCCCGATGGACTCAAAAGGAATCGTCACGCCAAGCGCGCCCTCCGGCGCCCTCCCGAACATCCCCTGGGAGAACCGTCCGTCCGGTTCCAGCGCGGCGCTCTGGCGGTCGAGCCGTAACCCGATCATCCCCCGGGACCTGATCTCGCGCTCCAACAGCATCTTCAACTCGGCCGTCGTGCCCTTCGACGACAGCTTCGCCGGTGTCTTCCGCGTCGACGACACGACCCGCGTCATGGACGTCCACGCCGGCTTCAGCCAGGACGGCATCAACTGGAAGATCGACGAAGCGACGATCGAGTGGGAGCCCACCGACGATCGCGTGAAGGAGATCCAGGAGACCTTCGTCCACGCCTACGACCCACGTGTCACGTGGCTCGAGGACCGCTACTACGTGACGTGGTGCAACGGCTACCACGGCCCCACGATCGGCATCGGCTACACGTACGACTTCAAGAAGTTCTACCAGCTCGACAACGCGTTCCTGCCCTTCAACCGAAACGGCGTTCTCTTCCCGCGCCGGGTCAACGGCATGTACCAGATGCTGTCCCGGCCGAGCGACAACGGCCATACGCCATTCGGCGACATTTACCTCTCGGAGAGCCCCGACCTCATTCACTGGGGCCGTCATCGCCACGTGATGACCACCAAGCCGTACACGTGGGAGTCGACCAAGGTCGGCGCCGGACCCACTCCGATCGAGACGCCCGAAGGCTGGCTGCTCTTCTACCACGGCGTCCTGACGTCCTGCAACGGCTTCGTCTACTCATTCGGAGCCGCGCTGCTGGACCTTGACGAGCCGTGGAGAGTGATCGCCCGAAGCCGCGACTACCTCATCTCGCCCCAGCAGCAATACGAGCAGGTCGGCGACGTCCAGAACGTCACCTTCCCCTGCGCGGCGCTGGTCGACGGGCCCACGGGCCGCGTGACCATCTACTACGGCGCCGCCGACACGGTCACATGCCTGGCCCACGGCTACCTGAAAGACATCATCAGCTTCGTGAAAGCGCGGAGCTAAGTCCCGGGCGGTAAGGCCCCGCCCACAAGAGAATCGCCCGCCGGCCCCAATCCGGCGGGCGATTTCGATCTGGCGTGGCGGCGGGCAACCTGGACCGGTAGGCGGACGCCTCAGCCGCCGACGACCTCGGGCGCAGGCGCGGTGGCGGCCGTGATGTCGACGCCGAGGCGTTCGAGCGCACTCAGAACCGCTTTCATCGAGGCTGTGGTGATGTTCGCGTCCATGCCGACGCCCCAGCGGACATCGCCGTGAGAGCGGACTTCGACATAGGCCACGGCAACGGCCTCTTCGCCGGCTCCGAGGGCATGCTCGGCGTAGTCGAGGACATCCACCTCGATGCCCAGGTCCCGGCGCAGGCCGTGGACAAGGGCGGAGATCGGGCCGTTGCCCTCGCCGAAGATCGCGGCCGTCTTGCCGCCGGCAGTCAGGCGGGCTCGGACCGTCACTCCCCCGTCGTCCGAGGTGGTGTCGTATCCGGCGAGGCATAACCGCGGCGTCTTCGGCAGATACTCGGCCGCGAACGCGGCCCACATCTCTTCGGCGGTGATCTCGGTGCCGCTGCCCTCCGTGATGACCTTTATGCAGCGGCTGAACTCGATCTGGNNCCGACGTGCTTGGGATCGATGGGCAAATAGGGCACTTCCCAGGCCGGGTAGTCCGGCGGCAGCGCCTCCATGCCCTTCTTGATGGCGTCCTGGTGCGAGCCCGAGAACGACGTGTAGACGAGGTCGCCTACATAAGGATGGCGCGGCTCAACCGGCAGCCGGTTGCAGTGCTCGGCGACACGGCGCAGGGCATCTATGTCGCTGATGTCCAGCTTCGGGTCCAAGCCCTGGCTGAACATGTTCATGGCAAGGTTGACCACGTCCACATTGCCGGTCCGTTCGCCGTTGCCAAAGAGCGTGCCCTCGATCCGGTCCGCGCCGGCCATCAGGCCGAACTCGGCCGCGGCGACGGCCGTGCCGCGGTCGTTGTGCGGGTGGAGAGACAGGATCACCGAGTCGCGGCGCGGCACGTTCCGGTGGAACCATTCGATGGCATCGCCGTAGATGTTCGGCGTGTACATCTCAACTGTAGCGGGCAGGTTAACAATGATCGGGCGCGTGGGCGTCGGCTGGATAACGTCCATCACCGCGGTCACGATTTCGAGCGCGTAGTCCAGCTCGGTGCCGCTGAAGCTCTCGGGCGAGTACTCGTAACGGATCTCCGTGCCGGGGATGCGGGCCTCCTGCTCGAGACAGATCCTGGCGGCTTCGACGGCGATCTTCGTCACGCCATCCTTGTCCAGGCGGAAGACCACGCGGCGCTGGAGGATGGACGTCGAGTTGTAAAAATGGACGATCGCCCGGCGCGCGCCCTTCAGGCACTCATAAGTCCGCTCGATCAGCTCGCGGCGGCATTGCGTGAGGACCTGGATCGTGACGTCTTCGGGGATCAGGTCGCCGTCGATCAGTTCGCGGATGAAGTCGTAGTCCGGCTGCGACGCCGACGGAAACCCGACTTCGATCTCCTTGAAGCCCATCGCGACGAGGGCCTCGAACATCTGCAGCTTGCGGGCCGGGTCCATCGGGTCGATGAGGGCCTGGTTGCCGTCGCGGAGATCTACGGAGCACCAGACCGGGGCGTGCTCGATCTCGCGGTTGGGCCACTCGCGCTCGGGCAGGCG